>DASSYC010000135.1:0-18383 GCA_035703465.1 Microbacterium sp.
CTCCTCGAAATGGCGGAGTGGCTCGGTGTAGAGTTTTCACAAGAACAACTTGGATGAATTCGATGTGAGGAGTCGCCGTGCCTATCGCTGTACGCAGTATCCGGACCGAGTGGGAGGGCGCGCTGGCCGAGGGCAGCGGCGTCTTCGAAGGGGGCAGCAGCGGGGCCCTCGACGGGCTCCCGGTCACCTGGGCCGCCCGCACCGAGCAGCCCGGCGGCAAGACGAGCCCCGAAGAGCTCGCGGCCGCGGCGCACTCGTCGTGCTTCTCGATGGCGTTCGCGCTGCGCCTGGGCGAGAACGGCGTCACGCCGCAGCACATCTCGGTCGAGGCCACGGTCACCTTCGACGCGGTCGACGGCCTGCCCACGATCACCACGTCGGCGCTGAAGGTGCGGGCGAAGATCGATGGCCTGGACGACGCGCGCTTCGCCGCGATCGTCGACGAGGCTGCGGCGCTGTGCCCGGTTTCGCGCCTGTTCGCCGGTGCCGAGATCACGGTGGATGCCGCGCTCGAGCCGGCCGCTTAGCCTGACGTGCCGCCGGTCCTGCACGCGCTGCTGATCGCGGTGCTGGTGCTCGCCAGCGGGGTGTGGATCGGCGGATACGTCGCCGCCGCCGTCAGCGCACGCACCACGATGGCGACTCTGCAGGCATCCGACCGCATCGCGTTCTTCCGCACCCTCGGGCGCACCTACCTGCGCGTGGACGCGCCGGCGCTCCTTGTCGGCTTGGCCGTCGGGGCGGTGCTGCTGGGCGTGCGCGGCTGGGATGGCCTGGCCTGGGCGGCGACGGCGGTCGCGGTGGCACTTGTGGTCGTGCTGGCCGTCGCGATCGCGACGGCGCGGCGGATGACCGTGCTGCGCACCCGGGCGCTGAGCGAGCCCGAGGGTGCGCATGCCGCGCGGGTGCGCCGCGACGCCGCCCGCGCCGCCGTGCTGCGCGCGCTGCTCGGCGTGCTGACCGTCACGCTCGTGGTCATCGGGGCCTTCGCGGCCGTCGTCTGAGTTGTCGTGCCGGGCGCGGCTGCCGAGGCCGGGGGTCGACCAGTTCGGCGACGCACAGGTGCGGCTCGGCGAACGGGGTGAGGCGACGCACCCGGGCCGGTGAGTCCCACTCCTCCAGCGCACCGCGCATGAGACCGAGATGGATGCCGCACACGACGTCCTGCCGGTTCTCGGCCACCTCGAGGAAGGGGCAGTTGCGCAGCCCGATGGTGGTCGTCGCGTCGCCGTCGGCACGCTCGGGCGCGAAGCCGAACTCGTCGAGCAGTGTGACCAGCCGGTCGACGTCGTCGCCGGCCGATGCCCGCTCCGCGGCGGCGCGATGCCCCCACGCACGTCCGGTCTCGATCGCGCGTGCCGCGCCGTCCGGGGCCGCACTCAGAGTCTCGGCGAGCAGCTGCGCGAGTGCCCGGTACTCGCGCTGTCCGGCGGGATCCATCCGCGGCACCGCGCGGAACAGCTGCGCCGGACGACCCGGCGTGCGCCGTGCCGAAGTCACCCGCTCGACCTGACCGGATCCTTCGAGGGCGTCGAGATGGAACCGCACGGTGTTCGGGTGCACGCCGAGCTCCGCGGCGATCGCCACGACCGACACCGGCTCGGACGCGGACTTCAGCAGCCGGAGGACCTGGCTGCGACGTCCACTGCGCTCGCGCTCGTTCACGGTGCGATTTTACACAAGTTCACTTGTGCAAACTGGTGAACATGTGCGCTTCACACACACACCACCTCGTGATGCCGATGGAGCGCTCGACGAGCCAGTAGCCGTCAGTCGGCGCTGGAGTGCAGCCCCCGCCGGGTCGAGAGCAGAGTGACCTCGGGGTGCTCGTCGGCGACGGCGCGCTCCGCGCGGTCGAGCAGATCGCGCACGCGGGATGCCTCGGCCGCCACGACCGCGACGCCGACCTCGGCACGCCGATGCAGGTCGTGCGCGCCGACTTCCGCGACAGCGGCCTCCGTGGCCGTGACCTCGGTGCGGCGGCTGAGGTCCGCGATGAGCGGACGCAGGATGCTGCGCTTCTCCTTCAGCGAGTGCACATCGCCGAGCAGCAGGTCGAACTCGATCCACCCGATCCACATGCAGCCAGTCTGCCGCGCCGTCGGTCCCCGGTGCGATGATCGGCAGATGGCACGCTATGCGATCGACGCATCCATCGCGCTGCGCATCATCCAGGACGACCGCGACATCGACCCGGCGCACTCCCTGGTAGGCCCCGGCACCCTGCGTTCGCATGCGCTGTCGACGCTGTACCGCGCCGTCCGCGCGGGGACCTCGACGAGAAGGAGGCCCGCCGGCGGCTCGAGCGCATCGCGATGCTCAATCGCTGATTCGATAGCGCTGGGCCATCGGCGCGGTTCTGCCGTCCGATCAGCCCAGGGTGGCGGCCTTGTCGCGCAGCACCCGCTGCTGCGCCGCGTTCGCCGTGAGCGCGGCGGCCGTCAGCAGCTCCGCACGGGCCTCCTCGACACGGCCGAGCCGGGCCAGGAGCTCACCGCGGACGCTGGGCACGAGGTGCGAGCCGCGCAGCGCGCCGGACTCCTCGAGCGCATCGACGATCGGCAGCGCCGCGGCGGGGCCGCTGGACATCGACACCGCCACGGCGCGATTCAGCTCGACGACCGGGCTCGGCGCGACGCGGCCCAGCACCTCGTACAGCACGACGATGCGCGGCCAGTCCGTCTCGTCGACGCTCGGAGCGATCGCATGGCACTGGGCGATCGCCGCCTGCAGTGCGTAGGGGCCTCGGCCGGTCCGCCGCGCGGCGGCTGCGGCATCCGCCTTCTCCAGCATGCGGATGCCGCGCAGGATCTGCCCGCGGTCCCACCGCGTGCGGTCCTGATCGTCCAGCAGCACCGGCGCACCGGAGCCCGACTCCCGTGCCGCAAAGCGCGACCGCTGGAACTCCATGAGGGCGACGAGCCCCAGCGGTTCGGGCTCGCGGGGGAGGAGCCCGGCCACCATGCGGCCGAGCCGCAGCGCCTCGTCGGCGAGGTCGGGCCGCACCCACCGGTCGCCCGCGGTGGCGGCGTAGCCCTCGGTGAACACGAGATACACGACGCCCAGCACCGCGGCGAGCCGCGGCATCCACTCATTCTGATCGGGGCTCTCGTACGGCACCTTCGCTGCCTGCAGGGACTTCTTCGCCCGGGTGATCCGGGCCTGCACGGTCGGCACGCTCGTCAGCAGCATGCGCGCGATCTCCTCGGTCGAAAGGCCTGCCACGACGCGCAGCGTGAGGGCGACCTGCGACTCGCGCGAGAGCACGGGGTGGCAGGCGGTGAAGATCAGGCGCAGCACGTCGTCGTCGATGGGCTGCCATTCGTCATCGAGAGCCTGATCGAGCGTGTGCGCGATCTCGGCGTACCGGTTGTCGAGCTTCTCGCGCCGGCGCCAGGCGTCGATCGCCCGCCGCTTGGCGACGGCGGTGAGCCACGCGCCCGGGTTGTGGGGGATGCCCGTGTCCGGCCAGGCGCGCAGCGCCTCGAGCACGGCCTCCTGGGCGACATCCTCGGCGAGGCCGAGGTTGCCGGTCATCTTGGCGACGGATGCGACGATCCGCACGCCCTCGATGCGCCAGACGGCCTCGACCGTGCGCCGGGTGTCATCCATGGGGTCAGGCGCCCTCGCCTGCGGCGCGCCACTCCTTCTCCTTCTGCACGTACTCGTTGTCGGCGAAGTCGGCGAAGTCGCTCTCGTCGGTGACGCGGCGCACCTCGAGCTTGCTCCCGGGGCCCAGCGGGCAGCGCTTGGCCCACTCCAGCGCCTCTTCGGCGGTGGCCGTTTCGAGGATCCAGAAGCCGTTGAACAGCTCGTGGACCTCACCGTAGGGGCCGTCGCTGACGATGGGCGTCTCGCCCGAGAAATCGACGACGTAGCCGGGCTCGTCGGCCAGACCGTCTCCGGCGATCATGACGCCCGCCTTGATGAGCGACTCGTTGTACCTGCCCATCGCGTTGATGACCTCGGCGAAGTCGATGTCCTTGTACGCCTCGACCGCCTGCTGTGTGGCCCGCATGATCAGCATGTGCTTCATCTCGACACTCCTTGTTCGGCGGGGATCTTCGTCCCCTCTCACTATCGCGTCGAACGGCGGCGAGCGGAATCGACACCGGGTGGGAAATAGTTGGTGTCATGGAGAACATCGACACGATCGTGATCGGCGCCGGCGTCGCCGGTCTCACCGCTGCACGCCTGCTGGGCGCCGAGGGTCAGCGCGTCATCGTGCTCGAAGCGCGAGACCGCATCGGCGGTCGTGTCGTCACCGACCGCACGGGCGGGATCGCCACCGACCTCGGCGCGTCGTGGATCCACGGGGTGGACGACAGTGCCGTCGCGGCCGCCGCGGCGGCGCTGGGCATGCCGACGGTCGAGCACACCGTTGGCAGCTTCCAGCCGGACAGCCGCCCGATCGCGTACTTCGGACCCGCAGGCGAGCGGATGACGGATGCCGCGGCCCGGCGGTTCGCGGATGACATCCATGCCCTCGACGCGACGCTGGATGGCGTCGTGGCCGTCTCGGGTGCTGAGGACTCGTACCGCGATGTCACCGAGCGGGCGCTGGCGCTGCAGGGCTGGGATCTCGAGCGCACCCAGCGGGTGCGTGAGTTCCTCGAGCATCGCACCGAGGAGCAGTACGGCGCGTGGATCGACGATCTTGCGGCGCACGGCCTGGACGACGACACGGTCGACGGCGACGAGGTGGTCTTCCCCGAGGGCTACGACCGGCTGCCGGCGGGACTCGCGGAGGGCCTGGACATCCGCCTGGAGCATGTCGTCTCACGCGTGCGCCGTGACGCCGGCGGGGTCGAGGTCTCGACGTCGCGCGGGGACTTCACGGCGGCCGCCGTCGTGGTCACGGTGCCGGTGGGCGTGCTGCAGTCCGGCGAGTTCGTGATCGAGCCGCCGCTGTCCGAACCCGTGGCCGGCGCACTGAGCCGGCTCACGATGAATGCGTTCGAGAAGGTGTTCCTGAGGTTCGAGACGAGGTTCTGGGACGAGGATGTCTACGCGATCCGCCAGCAGGGACCGCAGGGGGAGTGGTGGCACTCGTGGTACGACCTCACCGCGCTGGACGGCACGCCGACCCTGCTGACGTTCGCAGCGGGGCCGGCGGCTCGGGCCACGCGCGAGTGGAGCGACGAGCGCATCGCCGAATCGGTGCTGACGCAGCTGCGTCGGCTCTACGGTGATCGGGTCGACCCGCCCGTCGCCGTGCAGGTGACGCGCTGGCAGGACGACCCCTTCAGCCGCGGGTCGTACGCATACATGACGGTCGGATCGAGGACGGCCGACCACGACGATCTGGCGACGCCTGTCGGCGGCGTGCTGCACCTCGCCGGCGAGGCGACCTGGACCGATGACCCCGCGACTGTCACGGCCGCCATGTTCTCCGGGCACAGGGCCGCGGAGAACGTGCTCGGCCGGGCGGTGCCGATCGCGCGTGCGTGGGGTGCGGGTCCCGGTGACGTGCCCGCGACTTAGACTCGAACCGATGGCCACGGCCGCCGGAGGACCATGCCCGAGGACGACCACACCGAGCTCTCGCCGGAGGAGGCGGAGCGCATCGTGAGCCGTGCCCAGGCGGGTGAGCTCGACACCGAAGACCCGGAGATCCGCAGGGTCGTCTCCAGCGCGCAGCGCGCTCACGCCCGTCACTCGATATGGGGCGACGTGCCCCGGCGACGCGTGTGGCTGTACGTCGGCCTGGGCATCGCATTCATCCTGCTGTGGATCGGCGGGCTCGCTCTGCCGCTGCTGCTCACCTTCGGGTGAGTGGCTCGGCGCCGTGTTCTCTCCCGCGCACACTTGTGCTTTGATGCCTGTGGAGCATCAAAGCGCAAGCATCGGCGGCAGGTGACGCTGTGGGGGTCGCGATCACCGTCCGGGGCGCCCTCGCCAACGCAGGCGGGCTAGCCTGAGATGATGCCCAGTCCGCTCAACGCTCGCGCCCAGCTGGCGGCGCTTGCCGCCGGCGCCGGCCGTGAGCACGAGCTCGAGCGCATCCGCAGCCTCCCGGTCCCCGTCGATCCGCGGCCCGCTGCGGTGCTGATCCTGTTCGGCGTCCTCGACTCGCTGCCCAGCGAGGCGCGGGCCTCCGCCGTCTCCCGCGATCTCGACGTGCTCCTGCTCTCGCGCGCCGACACGCTGCGCTCGCACCCCGGCCAGGTCGCCTTCCCCGGTGGGCGCGTCGACCCCGACGACGACGGGCCGGTCGGGGCCGCCCTGCGCGAGGCCCAGGAGGAGACCGGCCTGGACCCCGCCGGCGTCGAAGTGCTCGGCACGCTCGATCCGATCCCGCTCGCCTACTCCGAGCACGAGGTGACACCTGTGCTCGCCTGGTGGAGGCATCCCTCGCCCGTCGGCGTCGTCGACGAGGCCGAGTCCGCCGATGTGTTCCGCGCGCCCGTCGCCGACCTGCTCGACCCGGGCAATCGCGGGGTGACGGTGATCCGCCGCGAGCAGGAGGAGTTCCGCGGTCCGGGCTTCCTCGTGCGGCACGCGTCCGGCGAGCACCTCGTGTGGGGGTTCACCGGGATGGTCCTCGATGCGCTGTTCGACCGGCTCGGCTGGACCGAGGAATGGGATGCCGCGCGTGAGCTGCCGCTGGAGATCCCCAGCCGCTGACCGAACGCGACAGCCATCTTGACGCAGACCCTGAACGATATATCGTTGACATATCGTTCAGCCAATAGGAGGCCATCATGAGCGACTCATTCACCAGCGGGTTCGGCAGCACGGGCTTCGGCCTGGGCGGCACCGCGCAGAGCATCTTCGACGCGTTCGACCAGCTGCGCTCGTCGTTCGAGCAGAAGATGACGCCGCGGATGGCGCGCGGCGACGTGCGCGCCGCGGTCCTGGCACTTCTCGCCGAGCGCCCCATGCACGGGTACCAGATCATCAGCGAGATCGAGCAGCGCAGCGGCGGCTCGTGGAAGCCGAGCGCGGGCTCGGTCTACCCGACCCTTCAGCTGCTCGCCGACGAGGGACTCATCGACGCCGAGGAGGCCGGCGGGCGCAAGACCTACTCGCTCACCGAGGCCGGGCGCGCGGAGGCCGACGCATCCGCCGACCGCGCCGCGCCCTGGGAGTCGACCAAGCCCCGCGAGCACACGCACAGCGCCCTGCCGAAGGCCGGCATCGAGCTCGCGCAGGCCGCCGCGCAGGTCGGGCGCTCGGGCACCCGCGAGCAGGTGGCCGAGGCCGTGACCGTGCTCGAAGACGCCCGGCGCAAGCTCTACGCCATCCTCGCCGAGGGCTGAGCTTGGCACAGCCCGGCGCCGCGCCGCCGCCCGCACTGCGACACGACAGCACACGCGCCCGCTATCGCCGCATCCTGCGGTTCGCCGCTGCGCGCCTCGTGCAGGTCTGGTGGTTCGAGCTGGTCCTGCCGAGACTCGGTCTGTCGCGGCTCGCCGAACGCAATCGCGCTGCCCGGCTCACGCGCACCGCAGAGAAATTCCGCGCGCTCGCGGTGACCCTCGGCGGCCTGATGATCAAGGTCGGGCAGTTCCTCTCCTCCCGCCTGGACGTGCTGCCGCCGGAGATCACCGAAGAGCTCTCCGGCCTGCAGGACGAGGTGCCGGCGGTGCCGTTCCCCGAGATCCGGGCGCTCGCCGAGGCGGAGCTGGGGATGCCGCTGGGCACCGCCTACGCGGCGTTCGACGACACGGCGGTGGCCGCGGCATCCCTCGGCCAGGCGCACCGGGCGCGGCTGGAACCCGACCTCGCCGCCGACACCGGATTCGCCGACGTGATCGTCAAGGTGCAGCGGCCCGGGATCGACGCGATCGTCGACGTCGACCTGGCGGCCCTGCGCCGTGTCGCCGGCTGGCTGACCCGGTTCCGCTTCGTCGCCGAGCACGTCGACGCAGCGGCCCTGGTTGAAGAGTTCGCCCACACGAGCCGGGCCGAGATCGACTACATCCACGAGGCCGTCAGCGCCGAGCGCTTCGCCGCGCTGTTCGCCCGAGACCCACGCGTGCGGGTGCCGGATGTCGCGTGGGAGCGCACGACCCGGCGCGTGCTCACGCTGTCGGATGTCACGGCCATCAAGATGAACGACGTCGCGGGGCTGCGCGCCGCCGGCATCGACCCGTCGGAGGTGGCGACGAGCTTCGCCGAGGTGATGTTCGACCAGCTGTTCGGGGCCGGGTTCTTCCACGCCGACCCGCACCCCGGGAACCTCTTCGTCACGCCCGCGACACAGGAGGAGCGGGATGCCGGCGGCCCCCCGTGGCAGCTGACGTTCGTCGACTTCGGCATGATGGGCGAGATCTCCGACACGCTGCGCCGCGGCCTGCGGCGCGTGCTGATAGCGATCGCCGCTCGTGACGGGCGCGGCCTCGTCGACGGGATCCGCGATGTCGGGATGCTGCTGCCCTCTGCCGATGTCGCCGAGCTCGAGAAGGCGCTCACCACGCTGTTCGGCCGTTTCGGCGGCATGGGCTTCGCGCAGCTGCGCGAGGTCGACCCGCGCGAGTTCCGCGAGTTCGCCGACGAGTTCGGCGAGGTGGTGCGCTCGCTGCCGTTCCAGCTGCCGGAGAACTTCCTGCTCGTGATCCGTGCGGTCTCGCTCATGTCGGGCATGTGCAGCTCGCTCGACCCGCAGTTCAACATCTGGAGCACCGCCGAGCCCTACGCCGCCCGGCTGCTGCGCGAGGAGGGCGGCCACGTCGTGCGCGACCTGGCGACCCAGGCCGCCTCGTACGGACGGATGCTGTTCGGTCTGCCCGGGAAGGCCGACATCGCTGTCACACGGTTCAACGACGGGACAGCCGAGGTCGCCACGCCCGAGATCGAGCGCCGCCTCACCCGGCTCGAGCGGCTGGCGCGTCGCGTGATCTCGGCCGTGATCTTCGCCGCTCTGCTGATCGGCGGCATCCTGCTGCGTGCCTCGGAGGTGGCGCCGGGCATCGTCCTGATGTCACTGTCGGCGATCCCCCTGTTCTACGCGGTCTTCGCCGGTTTCCTCACCCGCCGGCGCCGCTAACCCCCCGCAACCAGCGGGATCGCGTCCGGCGGCGGCTGTGAGGTGCCGTGGATCGGCCCGTCGCGCGACGACAGGTCGTCGCCGGTGCCGCCCCAGCGCAATGCGATCAGCTGTGCGCCGATCGACACGGCGGTCTCCTCGGGCGTGCGCGCGCCCAGGTCGAGGCCGATCGGGCTGTGCACGCGGGCGAGCTCGTCGTCGGTGACCCCCGCGTCGCGCAGCCGGCGCATGCGGTCCTCGTGCGTGCGGCGCGAGCCCATCGCCCCGATGTAGGCGACCCGCGGGCCGCGCAGCGCGGCGGTGAGCACGGGCACGTCGAACTTCGGGTCATGGGTGAGCACGCACAGCACCGTGCGCTCGTCGATGAGCCCCTGCTCGAGCTGCTCCGTCAGATACCGGTCGGGCCATTCGACGACGAGTTCGTCGACATCCGGGAACCGGGCGCGGGTCGCGAACACCTCGCGGGCGTCGCAGACGGTGACCCGGTAGCCGAGGAACCCGCCCAGGCTCGCCAGGGCCGAGGCGAAGTCGATCGCGCCGAACACGATCATGCGCGGCGCGGGGGCGAAGCTGTTCACGAACACCCGCATGCCGTCGTCCATGCGCTCGCCGTCGGGCCCGCGCACGAGGGTCGTGGTCATCCCCCCGGCCAGCAGGCCGCGCGCGTCGTCGCCCACGCGCTTGTCGGCGAGTTCGCCGCCGAGAGTCCCGCTCACCTGGTCTGGTCGCACGACGAGACGTCTCCCGACCCGCGCCGGGTCGACGTGCTCGATCACCGTGGCGACGGCGACCGGATTGCCGGCGGCGATGTCGGACGCGATCTCTTCGAGGTCGGGGAACGACTCCCGCGACACCGACTCGACGAACACATCGAGGATGCCGCCGCAGGTCAGCCCCACAGCGAATGCGTCATCGTCGCTGATGCCGTAGCGCTCCAGCACGGGCGGGGCCCCGGCGATCGCGTCCTCGGCGAGCGCGTAGACCGCGCCCTCCACGCACCCGCCCGAGACCGAGCCGGCCGCTTCACCCGCGCCGGTGACGAGCATCGCCGCACCGGGGTCCTGCGGAGCCGATTTGAAGGTGCGCACGACGGTGCCCAGGCCCACGGTTCCGCCGGCCCGCCACTCCCGCAGCAGCGTGTCGAGGATGTCGCGCATGGCTACCCGTCGGCGGCGCGTTCGTCAGCGGTCGCGGCGGCGTCCGATGCCGCGTCGGGGGCGGCATCCGGCTCGTCCTTCTTTTCGCGGTGGAACATCGATCCGATCGCGCCGGCGACCAGCGACAGGCCCTTCACCGACCCGTCCGCAGACTCGCCGCCGCTGGCATCGCCTCCGGAGAGCATCGACTGCAGATTCTTCGCGAAGATGCCCATGATCTGCTGCGCGACCCGCTGGATGATGCCCTTGCCCATCGCGGCCGCCTTGCCCGACAGCACCATGCTGCCGGCCACGGTGCCGGTCGTCATGGTGCCGTCGGAGGTCAGGGTCAGCGTGGCCGTGCCCTCGGCGGTGCCCTGTCCGGCCTTCTCCTGCCCCTTGCCCTTGTAGACGGCGACGTGGGCCTCGTCGTCGCGCGAGACGAGCTCGACCACTCCGCGGTACTGCATCGACAGCGGGCCGACCTTGACCTTCACGACGCCCTGGTACTCCGTCTCCGACACCTTCTCGGTCAGCTCTGCTCCGGGCACGGCGCCGGCGACGCGCTCGACGTCCATGAGCGTGTTCCACACTTCGTCGATGGGTGCCTCGACGGTGAAGCTGCTATCCAGATCCATCAGGTTTCCTCCTTGAGGGTGGGGTGTCGTCCGCGATGATGCGGACGAGGTTCTCGAGTTCGGTGTAGCTGTGGCCGCTCACGAACGCGTCGCAGTACGGCAGCGCGGCGGCCATGCCGCCCACGAGCGGTTCGAAGCCGCGAGCGGCCCGGCGCGGGTTGACCCACACGATGCGGTGCGCGAGGCGCCGCAGCCGCATCATCTCCCAGGCGATGTCGTCGGGGTCGTCCTGGGCCCAGCCGTCGGAGAGGATCACGACCACGGCGCCGCGGGCGAGTCCGCGTCGCCCGTGCCGGTCGATGAAGGAGCGGATGCCGTCGGCCAGCCGCGTGCCGCCGGCCCAGTCCTGCGCGGCCCCCGCCGCCTGCTCGAGCGCGCGGTCGGCGTCGCGGGAGGATAAGTGGCGCGTCAGCCGCGTGAGCCGGGTGGCGAACACGAACGCCTCGGCGTTGCCGGTGGTCACCGCCGCCTGCAGGAACGAGACGAACACGCGCGTGTAGGGCTCCATCGACGCCGAGATGTCGCACAGCAGCACGATCGGCCGCGGCCGGGGGCGGCGGGCGGCGTGCACGAGGCGGGCGGGCTGGCCGCCGGTGCGCGAGGCGGCCCGCACGGTGCGGCGCAGATCGAGGCGGTCGCGCGCCCGCGCGGACGCCCGAGAGCGCCGACCGGGGCGCAGGGGCGTGCGCAGCACGAGGGCGGCGACCAGGCGTCGGATGCGGGCGACCTCGTCGGGCGTCAGCGCGTCGAAGGCCGTGTCGTGCAGCCGCTCGTCCGGGCTGGCTGCCAGCAGCAGCGCCTCGGTCGCGTCGTCCGCAGTCTGCGACGGGCCGGGATCGGCGCCGGCGGGCGGCAGCGGGCCGCTCGGCGCGGTGCCGCCGGTGCGACCGGACTGCGACGGATCGGGCGTGGTGCGTCTGCGCAGCGAGGTGTCGTCGGGGACGTTCGGGTCGCCGCGCCGGTCGGCGACGTCGGTCGAGCCGCCGAAGACCGCGTCGAAGACCGCGTCGAACCGTCCGACCTGCTGCTGCGTCGAGACGAGCGTGGCCCGGCTCGACCAGTACAGCGACGTGCGGGTGCGCGGCGGCACGAGGTGCAGCGACTCGGCGAACCACGCCGTGCGCTCGGGGGTGACGGGCACGCCGGCCCGGCGCAGCACGCCCGAGAACCCCACGGCCAGCGCCGCGGGATCGAGGGCGAACGCGCGCGCGACGGGGTCAGGCATCCGCACCCACCAGCCATTGCGCGCCGCGGGATTCGACCGCGTCGAGGTCGTCGCGGTTCTTGACGACCGCGCCCCAGGTCAGCGCGGCCGTCCCCGCGTCGATGCGGTCGACGCCCATGGCGGCGAGGGCGGCGACCCAGTCGATGAGCTCGGCGACTCCCGGGGGCTTGACGAGGTCGAGGGTGCGCAGCCGTCCCACCGCGTCGACGGCGTGCAGCACGAGCGGGTCGGCGGCGCCGGGCACCCGGCGGCGGACGATCTCGAGCACGCGCGCGGGCGTCGGGAAATCGATCCAGTGATACAGGCACCGGCGGGTCAGCGCGTCGTGCAGATCGCGGGTGCGGTTCGAGGTGAGGATCACGACGGGACGCTCGACGGCGCGGATCGTGCCCAGCTCGGGGATGGTGACGGATGCCTCGGCCAGCGCCTCGAACGTGAACGCCTCGAACTCGGCGTCGGCGCGGTCGATCTCGTCCAGCAGCAGCACCGCCGGGCGCGGCCCGGGGTGGTCGATGGCCTGCAGGATCGGCCGGGGCAGCAGGAACTCGCGCGTGAACAGGTCGTCGTCGCCGATGGCCGTGCCGCCGGCCTCGGCGAGGCGGATCGCCAGCAGCTGCCGCTGGTAGTTCCACTCGTACAGCGCCTCGCCGGCGTCGATGCCCTCGTAGCACTGCAGCCGGTGCAGGGGCGAGCCGAGCCAGGTCGCCAGCGCCTTGGCGGCCTCGGTCTTGCCGACGCCGGCCTCACCCTCCAGCAGCAGGGGCCGGCGCAGCCGCACGGCGAGGAAGAGGGCGGTCAGCAGCCCCTCGTCGGCGAGGTAGTCCTGCGCGTCGAGCCCCGCGGCGACGGCGTCGACGTCGGGGGCGTAGGTGTCGATCGAGGCGGTGCTCACGCCGACTCCGCTGCTCCGGCCAGGAGCGCGCGATAGTCAGCCTCGGTGTCGACGTCGCGCGGCACCGTCCCGCTCACGCTCACCCGGGCGACCGCCGATCCGAGCCGGTCGATGAGCTTCCACACCCCACGGTCGCCGTGCAGCCCGGCCAGTGCAGGGAACGTCGTGCGCGACAGCGCGAACGGGTGTCCGATGCCGTCCTCGTACCGGCTCACCGCGATCGGCGCGGTGCCCCGGCCGGCCAGCAGCGTCGCGATCGCGTCCGGGCGCACCTCGGGCTGGTCGCCCAGCAGCAGCACGAATCCGTCGAGGTCGTCGCGCACCGTCGGCAGTGCCGCGGCGATCGACGACGAGCAGCCGGTCGTGTACTCGTCGTTGACGACGACATCGAACCCGGTCGTGTCGACGGTGGCGCGCACCTCGTCGGCCGACCCGCCGAGCGCCAGGATCCGCTGCGGGAAGGGGAAGCCGCGCGCAAGGCCCAGCACCGCATCCAGCAGCACGCCGTCGCGGTAGGGCAGCAGCTGCTTGGGCCGTCCCAAGCGGGCCGAGCCTCCTGCGGCCAGCACCAGGGCCGCGAAGCGGGGTTCACGCTGCATAGCGCTCGGGGTCCTTCAGGAATTTCGTGCGACATCCGGGCGCACAGAACCAGATCGTCTGCCCGTCATGCTCGGCGTGCAGGGTGGGCTCGGCCGCCACGACGGTCATCAGGCACACGGGGTCGATGGCCGTGCGCGGCGTGTCCGGCAGGTCGCGGGTGGCCGCGGCATCCTGCTCCTCCTGCACCGCACGCGCACCGGCTCGCACCTGCACGAGCTCGGCGAGCACGCCCAGGGCGATCTCGGCGGGGGTGGTGCCGCCGAGCTTGATGCCGGCGGGGGTGTGCACGCGCTGCCGCAGCTCGTCCGGCACGTTCAACGACGCGACGACGGCGCCGCCGCGCTTGTCGCTGGCGATCAGACCCACGTAGGGCACCCCGGCCTCCAGAGCGCGCTCGAGCGCCGGCTCCTCGCCGCGCCCGTGGCCGGCGGCGATGAGGGCGGCGACGGAGTCGTCGGGATGCCACGACTCCCCGTCCACGAGCTCCACGTCGTAGCCGAGCTCGGCGCCCAGGCGCGCCAGCGACTGCGCGACGGGGGCGGTGCCGGCCACGACCACGCGGGCGGCCGGCAGCACCGGCTCGAGGAACACGTCGATCGACCCGCCGGACAGACAGGGGTTGTGCACCTCGATCGCGCCCTCGTGCTCGACGCGGCCGACATCGCCCGGTCGCACCTGCAGCAGCACGGGTTCGCCGGACTCGAGGGCGGCGAGGCTGAACTCGCGCACGGATGCCTCGACGCACGTGCCGCCGACGAACCCGGTGATCGCCCCGGTCGTGTCGATGACCGCGACATCGCCGGCTCGGGCGCTGGTGGGCCGCTGCGTGCGCACCACCGTCGCGCGCACGAAGCCTTCTCGCTGCTGCTCCAGCTCGCGCTGCCTGTTCGCCACCGTCGCGTCGACCATCGCTGTGCCCTCTCCCTCCATCATCCCACCGCTGCGCGGGGTCAGATCGGCGGCTGCGCGTTTCCCTGCATGGCCTCCCACACCCGCGACGGCGTGCACGGCATGTCGACGGAGGTGACGCCCAGCGGGCGCAGCGCGTCGATGATCGAGTTCACGATCGCCGGCGGCGACCCGACGGTTGCCGACTCGCCGATGCCCTTGGCCCCGATGGGGTGGTGCGGCGATTCGGTCACCGTGTATCCGGTCTCCCAGTCGGGCACCTCCATCGAGGTGGGCAGCAGGTAGTCCATGAAAGAGCCGCCCAGGCAGTTGCCGTCCTCGTCGAACTCGATGATCTGCATGAGCGCCATGCCGACCCCGTCGGTCAGTCCGCCGTGCACCTGCCCCTCGATGACCATCGGGTTGATGCGGGTTCCGCAGTCGTCGACGGCGAGGAAGCGGCGCACGGTCACCTTGCCGGTGCCCTTGTCGATGTCGGTGACGCAGAAGTATGCGCCGTACGGGTAGGTGAGGTTCGGCGGGTCGTAGGTGACCTCGGCGTCGAGGTTGCCGTCCACGCCCTCGGGGAGGGTCATCGTCCCGTGAGCGGCCAGCGCGATCTCCGGGATCGTCTTGCCCGCCGACGGGTCGCCCTTGACGAACCAGCGGCCCTTCTCCCACTCGAGGTCTTCGGGGCGCACCTCGAGCATCGCGGCCGCGATGAGCTTGGCCTTGTCGCGCACCTTGCGCGTGACCATCGCCACCGCGGCGCCGCTGACCGGTGTCGAGCGGCTGCCGTACGTGCCGAGGCCGAACGGGGTCCGGTCGGTGTAGCCGTGGACGACCTCGATGTCCTCGGGCGGGATGCCGATCTCCTCCGACACGATCTGGGCGAAGGTCGTCTCGTGCGCCTGCCCCTGCGACTGCACGGAGATGCGCACCACCGCCTTGCCGGTCGGGTGGATACGCAGCTCGGCGCCGTCGGCCATGCCCAGGCCCAGGATGTCCATGTGCTTGCGCGGCCCGGCCCCGACCCCCTCCGTGAAGAACGAGATGCCGATGCCCATCAGCTCGCCGCGGGCGCGCTTCTCGGCCTGCTCGCGACGCAGCTCGTCGTAGCCGACGAGGTCCATCGCATGCCGCATCGTCATCTCGTACTGGCCCGAGTCGTATTCGAAGCCGGCCTTGTTGTCGTACGGGAACGCGTCGGCCGGGATGAAGTTGCGCAGCCGCAGCTCGGCCGGATCCATGTCCAGTTCGATGGCGAGCCGGTCGATCATGCGCTCGACGAGGTAGACCGCCTCGGTCACGCGGAACGAGCAGGCGTACGCGACGCCCCCCGGCGCCTTGTTGGTGTAGACGGAGGTGACCTTGCCGTGCACCGCCTCCCACGTGTAGCTGCCGGGGAAGAGGTTGAAGAACCCGGCCGGGTACTTCGTCGGCTGTGCGGTGCCGTTGAACGCCCCGAGGTCGGAGAGGACCGTCGCGCGCATGCCCAGCAGCTTGCCGTCCCTGGTCGCGGCGATCTCGCCTTCCATGATGTAGTCGCGCGCGAACGAGGTCGACATGAGGTTCTCGGAGCGGTCCTCGACCCACTTCACCGGCTTGCCGGTGACGATCGAGCCGACGATGGCGAGCACGTAGCCGGGATAGATGCCGACCTTGTTGCCGAAGCCGCCGCCGATGTCGGGCGAGATGACGTGGATCTTGTGCTCGGGGATGCCGGAGACCATCGCCACGACCGTGCGATGCGCGTGCGGGGCCTGCGACGTCTCGTAGAGGGTCAGATCGCCCGAGACCGGATTGAAGTCGGCGATCGCGCCGCACGTCTCCATCGGCGCCGGGTGCGACCGCGGGTAGACCATCTCCTGCTTGACGATGACGTCGGCCTTGGCGAAGACCGCGTCGGTGGCCTCTTTGTCGCCGCACTCCCAGTCGTTGACGTGGTTGTCGGTGCGGCCCTCGATGTCGTCGCGCACGAGCACGGTGTCGGGGTCGAGCGCGCGGCGCGCGTCGATCACCGGCGGCAGCATGTCGTACTCGACGTTGATCGACTCCAGCGCGTCGCGGGCCGCGTACCGGTCGTCGGCGATGACGAACGCGACCTCCTGGCCCTGGAAGCGCACCTTGTCGGTGACCAGCACCGACTGCACGTCGTAGGACAGCGTCGGGATCCAGGCGAGGTTGAGCGGCTCGAGGTCCTTGCCGGTCAGCACGGCGCGCACGCCAGGCCGGGCGAGGGCCTCGCTGGTGTCGATGGAGACCAGCCGCGCGTGCGCGACGGGGGCGCGCAGGATCGCCGCGTGCAGCATGCCGGGCAGCACGATGTCGTCGATGTAGTTGCCTTGGCCGCGGATGAACCGGGGGTCCTCCTTGCGCTGGATGCGGCCGAAGCCCACCGGGCGCGACGGGTCGTCCGCCGCGGGGTTGTGGTCGTGGTCCCGACCGTGCTCGTGCCCTGTGCGGGCATCGTCGACGAGAGTCATAGCTGTGCCGCCTCCTTCTCGCCCTCCGACTCCGCCTCTTCGGCGGCGCCGGCCGGGTGATCCGCTGCCCACTGCACCGCGCGCACGATCGTCGCGTAGCCGGTGCACCGGCAGATCTGGCCCGAGATCGCCTCGCGGATCTCGGTCTCGCTCGGTTTCGGGTTCTCGTCGAGCAGCGCTCGCGCGGTGAGCATCATCCCGGGTGTGCAGAACCCGCACTGCAGCCCGTGCTCCTCCATGAATCCCTGCTGCACGGGGTCGAGGCTGCCGTTCTCGGCCAGTCCTTCCACGGTGCGCACGTGGCGTCCGTCCGCCATCACCGCCAGGGTCGTGCACGACTTCACCGGCTCACCGTCGATCTGCACGACGCAGGCGCCGCAGTTCGAGGTGTCGCAGCCCCAGTGGGTGCCGGTGAGTCCGAGGTTCTCGCGCAGGAAGTGCACGAGCAGCACGCGCGGCTCGATGTCGCGCTCGACCTCTTCACCGTTGACCGTCATCGTGACGTGCATGTCATGCCCCCTGTCCCTGTCCTTCATGTCCCTGTTCTTCATGACCCTGTTCTCTATTACCTTGTGCGCGGGCTATCGACCGGCGCACCACCCGCTGCGTCAGCTCGCCGGCAAGATGCCGCTTGTACGCCTCGGACCCGCGCTGGTCGCCGTCCGGGTCGACCGCGTCGCGTATGGTCCTCGCGACCTCGTCGAGCAGCTCGTCGGTCGCCGTCCTGCCGCGCAGCAGCGCTTCGGCCTCGGCCATCCGATCGGTGCGGCCGACCGCCGTCACGCCGAGCGCGACATCCTCGATCGTGCCGTCGTCTGCGACCGTCACGGACGCACCCGCGGCGGCGACCGCCCAGTCTCCGATGCGCCGCTCGACCTTCTCGTACGCGCTGGACGAGCGCGACCGGATCGGCAGGCGCACCTCGACGAGCACCTCGTTGAACTCGAGCGCCGTCTCGTACGGGCCGACGTGGAACTCGTCCATGCCGATGACGCGCTCGCCGTTCGGGCCGCGCACCACCGCCTGGGCGTCCAGCACCGTGCACACGGTCGAGAGGTCCTCGGCGGGGTCGGCCTGGCAGAGCGATCCGCCGATCGTGCCGCGGTTGCGCACCACAGGGTCGGCGACGACCCTCTCGGCGTCCGGGATGATCGGGAAGAGCTCTGCGACCTCGGCCGACTCCAGCAGCTCGCGATGCCGGGTCAGCGCGCCCACGCGCAGCACGTCCCCCTCACGTCTGATGTAGGCGAGGTCGGTCACGCCGTTGATGTCGATGAGCCACTCGGGCCTGGCAAGGCGGAGCTTCATCATCGGCAGCAGGCTGTGGCCGCCCGCAATGACGCGGGCGTCCTCTCCATATCGGGTCAGCAATGCGACGGCATCATCGATGCTCGTCGCCCTCGCGTAATCGAATGGCGCCGGGATCTGCATGGCGGCTCTCCTTAGAACGCACCTCAAAACACACCGTTCGAGCACACCCCGCGTCATCGAGGGGGGCTGTACCTGTGACCTTGCCCTGGGCCCAT
>DASSYC010000248.1:0-4930 GCA_035703465.1 Microbacterium sp.
GTGCAGGTCGCGGCGATGCGCAACGGGACCTGAGGCGCCGGCTCAGTGCTGTGCGGGCTCGCGCAGCGGGTTCTCGCGCTGCAGGCGCTCGAACACCAGGTCGTAGAGCTCTTCGACGCGGCGGTGCTCGCGGCGCACCTCGTCGATCTGCCGGCGGAGGTCGCGGACCTCGTCCTCGTAGCGCAGCAGGATGTCGGAGACGCTTCCGCCGCTCGCGTCGAGCGACTCGAGACGGCGTAGGCGCTCATAGGCGGTGGGCGCGACCCTCTCTGCCAGCATGCGCAGGTACTTTCTCATGCGATGTTCTCGTCTCTCTCATCGATCCAGGCGTGCCGCTCGGTGCGTGCGCTCGCGCTGCGGCGGATGACGACCTGCGCGTACCGACGCAGTCCGTGCTCGGTGCGGCGGACGCCCCGACGCACATGCTCGATCTCCAGCGCGTCCTCCGCGAGCTCGTCGCGCAGCCGCCGGAGCGGGTAGTGCCACGTGCGCGGATCGGTGCGCAGATACTGCACGGTCGGGTGGGTGTCGACGGTCACCACCGCACGTGCGGGCCCACGCAGCACCATGCGCAGCATCATGTACACGTTCTCGCGGTTGGTGAAGGTGAGACCGTGCAGCACGTCGGTGCAGAGCACATACCAGGGGCGGCCGGTGTCGAGGAGATTCGCGCCGAGCTCGAGCATGGCCGCACGGTCATTGGCGTTGATGCGCCACAGCGTCGTGTCGCGGTCGTCGTTGAGCCGGGCCACGCGCAGCGCCTCGAAGCTGTAGTCGGCGCAGACGACGCGGTGTCCGGCGTCCTGCAGCTCCTGCGCCCAGCGCCCGGCGCCGGAGCCCAGGTCGAGCACGTCGGCTCCCGGCGGCATGATGTCCAGGAGTCGGCGGACCGCTCGGGCCCCACCCGGCGACCCGCTCGCGAGGTCCTTGCCCTGCCAGTGCTTCTCCCAGAAGAACCGGCCGCGGTTGAACGCGCCGAACCAGCTCTCGAAGCGGTGCTTGGTGCCGGGGGGCACGTCGAAGACGAAGCTCGGGTCGGGTACGCGCCACCCCGGTCCGTAGGCGTAGGCCAGCCACGCCTCCGGGTTCGCCGGCGCCGGCAGCGTGACGCCGTTGACGTCGATGTCCGTGGTGGGAACGAGGTCGTCGCGCGCCACCTCGGCGCTGCGCAGGGCGAAAGGCTGGCAGTACAGGCCCTCATGGAAGAAGCCCGTGAACACATCGATGTAGTGATCGAGCTGCTCATGCTCGTCGAAGAACACCAGTTCGATGTGGGCGTGGCTGTGCCGGGCGACGGCGTAGCCGGCATCGGTGAGCCGGCGCTCCAGCGCGAAGCTCTCGCGGACGATCTCTGCGGGATCCGACTGATCCGACAGGTAGGCGAAGTCGAGATCGTCGTCGTGCGCCAGGAGCGCGCCGCCGCGCACCATGCCCAGGAGCGTCCCGCCGACCAGGTAGATCGGATATCCCCACCCCTGCATGAGCTCGGCCAGTCGCGCGGCGCTGTCGATCAGCCGGGAGGCGACGTCGTCGTCGCTGCCGTCGAGGATCGGTCCGAGGCGCTCCCACTTCGTCATCGCCAGCCATTTGCCGCGCTTGTCGGTGATCGCCAGGCGCTTGGCCGACGACCCGAACCGCACGGTGCGACGTGCGAGCAGCTCTCCGCCGACCGTGTCGTGGATGGTCAGTTCCGTGACCCCGGTGAGCCGGGCGCGCAGCGCATTCGGCCACGGGATCCGGACGACGTCTTCGAGGGCATCGGGCGCCGTGGTCGACCACACGCGGTGACCGTCGAAGCGGATGTCGATCGCCCGGCCCCCGCTGACCTCCTTGTCGGAGAGGAGGAGTCGTCGACGGTTGGCTTTCACTCGGGACATCCTACGGCCGGGAACCCTCCGATTCCCCTGAGCGTTCGAGGGGTGTATACCTCGGTCAGCTCCGCAGTCCCAGTGCCCGCAGCACACGGCCGCCGCTCGTGCGCAGCCGTTGCGCTGCACTCGGCCTATCGGCGCGACGCGCGGACGTGTGCGCCCGCAGGGTCACCGCGCCGTCCGACCCTGCCGCAACGGTCCACCACGCGGGTGCATCGGGCTCCAGATCGCCCAGCCGCACCCGCACACGTTCGGATTCCGGGTCGAGGTCGACCTCGAGCCAGGCGCGATCCCCCTCGCCCACGATGCGGGCCGCAGCGGGCCGGAAGGGATCCGTCCTGCGCAGGCGTTCGCCGAGCCGGCGGCGGCTCGGCGCGATCTCGACCTCGGTGCGCACGGCGCCCGGGTCGGTGATGCTCAGGCGGTGAAGCGGCACGCGCACCCGCCGCCTCCCGCCTGTCGTCTCCGCCGTGGCGGTGCCCTCCGGCAGCAGGTGGCGCGGCGCCACCCGACCGCCATCTGCGCCCAGGGCGACCACGAACGAGCCGCTCGCGTCCGCGTAGGCGAGCCGCAGCTCGTCACCGACGACCGTCGCCGTCGCGGCAACCGCCGAGTGCGCCCGGTTCTGGTGGATCGCACCGTCCAGGGTGCAGCGGCCGTTCAGCTCCCACACTCCCGGCTCCAGCGGTGCGCCGAACACCGCCGTCGACGGGTCGAGCACGCCCTCGACACGGGCGGAGAAGCTCACCTCGCCTGCGTCGCCGGTGACCTGGACGCGGCAGACGGAGGGCAGCATCCAGGTCACCCGGCTCTCACGCGAACGCAGGCCGAACTCCGCGACGGCACTCGCGATCTGATCCGTGACGTCGCGCGACTCGGGTGGCCAGAGCTCGTCGTACGCCATCGGCAGCACCTTGAGCAGGCGGTCGCCCTGACGACGCAGCCGATGGCGAGCGCCGTCCGACCGCTCCCACTCGGCGACACCCGTGAGTTCGAGCCGGCCATCGACCCACCGTGCATCGGTGACGCGGACCCGCCCGGGGATGTCCGGATCGTGGCGCCCCAGGTCTTCAAGCAAGTCGCGTTCGCCGGCGCGGAGCAGCCGTGCGCGCAACGCTGCAGAGCTGCTCAGGTCGTCGTCGAACCGGGCCAGCTCGAAGTCGGCCTGCAGTGTGCGGCACGCGTCATAGATCAGGTCGCGCTCAGGCTTGGGGCGCCTGGCGAACTTCCCGTCGAAGGACCCCAGGATCCGCGAGCGGTACTGGTGCAGAAGCAGCTGCCACCGCTGGGCGGCGAGCCCATCCCCCGCCAGGTCGGCGTTCGTTGCGACGAGCACCTCGCGCAGCCACTCCCAGAAGGGGGGCGTGGACCGCAGGAAGCCGTGCGATCCGCTGCCGGGGGTCGTGTACCAGTGGTAGAACGGCACGCTGGCCAGCGTTGAGATCACCCGCGCGTGCCGGGCAACGAGCGTGTTGAAGAAGATGTCCTCCCAGAGCACGCGCCCCTCCTCGCGGAAGCGGATGCCGTGCTCGTTCAGGAACGCACGCCGGTAGAGCTTGTGCGGGTTCATGGGAATGAGGGGATGCTGGTCCGCTCGTCCCACTGACTGCGGCTCGTCGCGCCGGTACGTCTCGATCGCCCACGTCGCATCGTGGGTGCGCGCCTCCTTGCCGTTGAGGACGTCGGCGTCGTGCGCCACCGCATACTCGTAGGCGGCGCGCAGCGCGTGGGGGTAGAGCAGGTCGTCGTGGTCCAGGTAGACGACGTACTCGCCGCGCGCGAGGTCGGTGCCTATGTTGCGCGGACGGGACGGCCAGCCGGAGTTCTCGATGCGCTCCACCCGCACATGCGGCCGGGTCGCCGCGATCTCGACCAATCGCGTGTACGTGTCATCTGGCGACCCATCGTCGACGAAGACCACCTCGAACTCGCCGTCCGGCATCGTCTGCGCGTCCAGTGAGGCGACGAGCCTATCGAGCCCCTCGCCGGACCGATACGTCGGGACGACGACAGAGACCTTGATCACGCTTGGGCACTATACCGGGGCAGGGTCGCGCGCTGTGGGACGATGGGTGGCGATGAAGGGCATCATTCTCGCGGGCGGCTCCGGCACCCGACTGCACCCGATCACACACGGAATCTCCAAGCAGCTGATTCCCGTGTATGACAAGCCGATGGTCTACTACCCGCTGTCGACGCTGATGCTCGCCGGCATCCGCGACATCCTGGTGATCACGACCCCGCACGATGCGGCGCAGTTCGAGCGGCTCCTCGGCGACGGATCGCAGTTCGGCATCACGCTGACGTTCGCGCAGCAGCCCTCTCCCGACGGGCTCGCCCAGGCGTTCACGATCGGCGCGGACTTCATCGGCGGCGACAAGGTTGCCCTCGTCCTCGGCGACAACCTGCTGTACGGGCCGGGGCTCGGCGACCAGTTGAAGCGGTACGCGCAGGTCGACGGCGGCGCCGTGTTCGCTTACTGGGTGGCAGATCCGCAGTCCTACGGCGTCGTGGAGTTCGACGCGAGCGGCCACGCCATCTCGCTCGAGGAGAAGCCGGCCGCCCCCCGCAGCAACTACGCGGTGCCCGGTCTGTACTTCTACGACAACGACGTCGTCGAGATCGCGCGCGGGCTGACGCCGAGCGCGCGCGGCGAATACGAGATCACCGACGTGAACCGCGCCTACCTCGAACGCGGCAGGCTCGCTGTCGAGGTGCTCCCCCGGGGGACGGCGTGGCTGGACACCGGCACGTTCGACCAGATGACCGATGCCGCCGAGTACGTGCGCACCATGCAACGACGCACCGGCCTGTCGATCGGGGTTCCCGAGGAGGTCGCCTGGCGGCAGGGGCACCTCAGCGACGACGAGCTGCGCACGCGCGCCGAGCCGCTGATGAAGTCCGGGTACGGCCGGTACCTCCTGGACGTGCTGGCGAGGGGGCGCGCATGAGCCGCCTGCTCGTCACCGGAGGAGCGGGGTTCATCGGCTCGAACTTCGTGCACCACGTCATCGCGCACACCGACCACCACGTCACCGTCCTGGACAAGCTCACGTACG
>DASSYC010000044.1:0-3232 GCA_035703465.1 Microbacterium sp.
ATCCCTGTCGGCCCTGCTGGTCGGCTTCGTCCCGCCGTCCCAGTTCGGCGGTGGCAGCCCGTGGATCTACCTCCTCATCGTCGGAGGCGGGGCCCTGGGGCTCGGGCTGCTGGTGCCGTTCCTGTTCTACCGCTTCCGCAAAGCGTCGTGGAAGCAGCCCGTCGCCGCAGAGGCAGGTGAATCATGAGCACGAACAACGAGACGCAGGCACCGCGCGAGCGCTCGGTGATCTACATCGTCGCCGTCATCGTCCTGGTCGCACTCGCCGTGATCGCCACGGTGATGTTCCTCGGAAGCCGGCGCGACGCGCGGGACGTCGACAAGGCCGAGCAGCTGCTCGCCTCCTTCGCGGATGCCGGCATCTCTGTGTCGGTCTCGCCGCAGCGAGTCGCCCAGGTGCTCGGCAGCGACGGCGGAGCCACGTGCGCCGACCCGAACGCGGCGCTGTCTCGGGGTCTGCTGCTGACGTCACTGTCGAACGGCGCGGGCGGTCCCGGCATGCGTCCGACGATCGTCGAGTCCCGGCTGCTGCAGGGCCAGCTGCTGATCATCGAGACCTACTGCCCCGACCAGGCGGACGCCTTCAAGGAGTTCGCCGACAGCCTCAACACGGTCAAGGCCGGCGGATGAGCGACCAGATCCGCGAGCGCATCAGCGCCATGATGCCGGCCGCGCGCGAAGAGCTCGCCGAGCTGGTTGCGATGCGATCCGTCGCCGATCCGCGCCAGTACCCACCGGAGGAGTGCGCAAGGGCCGCCGAGTGGGTGCGCGGGCGATTCGCCGACCTCGGATTCTCGGACGCGCGTCTGGAGAGGACGCCGGACGGCAGCGATGCGGTCGTCGGCAGCCGTCCGTCATCGGATCCGGATGCCGCGACCGTGCTGCTCTACGGGCACTATGACGTCCAGCCGCCCCTGCAGGAGTCCGCGTGGCGCACACCGCCGTTCGAGCTGACCGACGTCGACGGGCGGTGGGCAGGGCGCGGTGCGGCGGACTGCAAGGGCAACATCCTGATGCACCTGCTCGCGCTGCGCGCGCTCGGGGACGACATCCCGGTCAACCTGAAGCTGGTCGTGGAGGGCAGCGAGGAGCAGGGCACGGGGGGTCTGGAGCGCTACGTCGAGGCGAACCCCGACGTGCTGCGGGCCGACGTCATCCTCGTCTGCGACACCGGCAACGCCGCCGTCGGCCGGCCGGCGGCGACCGTATCGCTGCGGGGCTTCGCGAACATCGTCGTGCGGGTGGAGGCGCTGGCCTCGGAGGTCCACTCCGGGATGTTCGGCGGGCCCGCCCCCGACGCGCTGGCCGCGCTGATCTCCATGCTCGCCAGCCTGCGCGATGCGGCGGGCAGCACCACGATCGACGGAGTCGAGCGTACGCAGACCTGGCGGGGCGAGTCGTACGACGCGGAGCAGTTCCGCACCGATGCGGGCGTGCTCGGCGGTGTCGAGCTGCTCGGCTCCGGGGCGGTCCAAGACGAGCTGTGGGCGCGGCCCGCGCTGACCATCCTCGGCATCGACTGCCCGCCGGTGGTCGGATCCAGCGCCTCCATCGTGCCGCGCGCGGCCGCGCGGCTGAACCTGCGCGTGCCGCCGGGCACGTCCGCGCAGGGTGCGGGCGAGGCCCTGGCGGCCCACCTGCGCCGGCACGCTCCGTGGGGCGTCCGCGTCGAGATCGAGCACGAGGCCGGGGGAGAGCCGTTTCTCGCGGCCACCGGAGGTCCGGCGTTCCAGGCGCTCGCGGATGCGATGCGGACCGCGTACGGGGTGGCGCCCACGACGCTCGGGCAGGGCGGGTCGATCCCGCTGTGCAACGTGTTCGCCGACACCTATCCCGGCGCCGAGATCATCCTGATGGGGGTGGAGGAGCCGCTCGCGCTCATCCACGCACCGAACGAGAGCGTCGACCCCAGCGAGATCGAGAATCTCGCCGTCGCTCTCGCCGTGTTCCTGCGCGGTTACGGCTCCGTCGTTCGGGGCTGACCTTCGGTCCGGCGGGTGATCCGCTCGTTCAGGGGTCGATCCGCAGCACCTGCGGCGACTCGCCGAGGGCGAGGTCGTCCACGATGCGCAGGGTGCGGGCGAGCTCATCCACGGCGCCGATCACGATGCCGAAGCGCTGCCTGTCGGAGCAGACGGCGGTCACCGTGACGAAGTGCGTGCCGGTGTCCCAGGTGTAGGTCGCGAACGGCGGCGACCCCGCTGCCCGACCCGGCACCGGGGCCGGCAGCGGCATCGCGAGCTTCTCGCCGACCCCCAGGTGCGGGTTGGGGAACGCCTCGGTGTCGTCGTACTCCATCGGCATCATGGCGCGGGCGGTGCGCAGCTGCGGCGTGGCCTCCTGCACCTGGGCCATGACGACGACCAGTTCGGGGTCGGCGCGCCACACCCACACGAGCACCCGGCCGTCGGCCTTGCGCATGAGGAACGGC
This sequence comes from Microbacterium sp., assembly GCA_035703465.1. Classification (GTDB taxonomy): domain Bacteria; phylum Actinomycetota; class Actinomycetes; order Actinomycetales; family Microbacteriaceae; genus Microbacterium. The sequence continues at coordinate 2,432 of DASSYC010000044.1, forward strand.
GCCGCCTGGCTGAACGCCCACGCCGCAACACGGCCGCCACCGCCTTCGCGCCCCATGGCTGACCCTGCCTGGGACAGAAGCATTCCGATCGCCCTCTTGCGGTGCCGGCGGCCCCGGAATCCGAGGGATCCGGTGACCGGGACCCAGCTCTGCGGGTTGGCGTCTGCGATCAGTCGCGGCATGGGTCCAGGCTATGCGCGAGCGCCTTCGAGAGCGCCGAGAGCCCTCCGGTACAGTGGAGTGGCCCGTGCGGAGATCTCGTGCGGACGCCGCTGAGAGAGGCATCCCCACCCTGTGACTCCCCCCGCGACTGCTGACCCCTCGTCGCGCCCGCTGACGATCCTCATCGCCGCCGACACGTTCACGCCTCACGTCAACGGCGCCGCCCGCTTCGCGGAACGGCTCGCCGCGGGCCTGGTCACCCGCGGCCACGAGGTGCACGTCTCCGCACCCAGCGCGGGGCACCGCAACCACGGCACGTTCACCGAGGTGATCGAGGGCCAGCAGATGACCGTGCACCGGCTGCCCGCCTGGCGCTGGAAGCCGCACGACTGGCTCACGTTCGTGCTGCCGTGGATGTCGAAGCATTACGCACGCAAGGTGCTCGATGAGGTCAAGCCGGATGTCGTGCACAGCCAGTCGCACATCGTCATCGGGCGCGGGCTGACCCGTGAGGCGCGCAAGCGCGGCATCCCCGTCATCGCCACCAACCACGTGATGGCCGAGAACATCCTCGATTTCACGACCCTGCCGCCGCTGCTGGACAAGGTCTTCGTCAAGCTCGCGTGGGACGATGCCTCC
>DASSYC010000245.1:0-35236 GCA_035703465.1 Microbacterium sp.
CGCCGAGCCATGCCCGTCCGCTCGTGGCCGCGTCCAGGCCCGCCATGACGTGCATGAGAGTCGACTTGCCCGAGCCGGACGGCCCCATGATCGCGGTGAATTCGCCGCGGCGGATGCCGACGGTGAGGTCGTCGAGGGCGCGCACGGCGTTCTCGCCCGTCCCGTAGGTCCTGGTCACGTTCTGCACGCGGGCTGCGAGCCCGAGGTCTGTGGGGGTGATCTGCATGTCTTCGACGCTAGGAACCGGGATGCCTGGTGCGCATCGTTCTGCCGAGGCATCCCGGTCCCTCTTGAGGATGATCTGCCCGCCCGCATGAGGCTGGACCTTGATAGCCTGCGATCATGGCTAGAGACCGGGGGTCGGCGGCGGGCATCACGGCCGGACAGGCGATGAGCGCGCCGGTGATCACGGTCGCACCGGACACGACCGTGGCTCACGTCGCCGAGACCATCACGTCGTCGCGCATCAGCGCGGTGCCGGTCGTCGACGAGTCCGGCACGGTGCTGGGGCTGGTCAGCGAACTCGACCTCCTCACCCGCACCGGCCGCACCGCGCGCGACGTCATGACCACGGCGGTGATCAGCGTCACCAGCGACACCGACATCGAGCAGGTGCGGCGCCTCCTGGTGGACTCGCAGATCCGGCGGGTGCCGGTGCTGTCCTCCGGCCGGCTGGTCGGAATACTGAGCCGCCGCGACCTCGTCGGGCGGATGATGGAGTGGGCATGCGGTGTCTGCGGCGAGACGGTGCGCGGTCCGCACCCGCCGCTGGTCTGCCCGAAGTGCGGAGGAAGCGAGGACCGGTTCGCGCTGCAGGAGCAGCCGCCGGGCCCCTGAGGTCCACGCGGCCACGAGCCGCGCTGTTCGGTGAGAGGGATGCACAATGGCGGGACGAACGCAGGGAGCGCAAGCCGGAAAGGCGCCCGCGCGGGCGAAGAAGGCGCCCGCGAAGTCCGCGAGCGCCGCGAAGTCCGCGAGCACCGAGTCGGCGAGCGCCGTGAAGCAGCCGGATGCCGCCACCCGCATCGACTACTTCCGCGAGATGTCGCTCATCCGCGAGTTCGAGCAGCGCGCCGGCGAGATGTACACCCGAGCGAAGATCGGCGGCTACTGCCACCTGAACCTCGGCGAGGAGCCCACGGTGGTGGGCCTCATGGCGGCGCTGCGTGAGAGCGACTATCTGTTCACGAACTACCGCGACCACGGCTACGCGCTCTCGCGTGACATGGGCACCGGCCGGGTGATGGCCGAGCTGTTCGGTCGTGAGGACGGCGTCTCCCGTGGCCTGGGCGGCTCGATGCACCTGTTCGACGCCGACAAGCGCATGCTCGGCGGCTACGGCATCGTCGGCGGGCAGCTCCCGGTGGCCACCGGGGCGGCGCTGGCGCTCACCTATCGCGGCAAGCCGGGACCGGATGCCGAGGCGGTGATGTGCCAGATGGGCGACGGCACGACGAACATCGGCGCGTTCCACGAGTCGCTCAACCTCGCCGCGATCTGGAAGCTGCCCATCCTCTACGTGATCATCAACAACGGCCTGGGCATGGCCACGACCGTGGAGCACGCGTCCGGCGAGCCCGACCTGTACAAGCGGGGATGCTCGTACCGCATGCCGGGCCGGCGCATCGACGGCGATGACCCCGAGGTCGTTCGGGTCGCCGCCGTCGAGATGCTCACCGCAGCCCGCGAGAAGCGGCAGCCCGGCATCCTCGAGGTGATGTCGCATCGACTGCGCGGCCACTCCGTGGTCGACCCGGCGCGCTATCGCACCAAGGAGGAGACCGACCAGCTGAAGAAGCAGGACCCGCTGCCGGTCTACCGCGCGCAGCTGATCTCGGACGGGGTGCTCGACGAGAAGGAGGCCGATCAGATCCAGGCCGACGCGGTCTCCGAGGTCGCCGATGCCATCGCGTTCGCCGATGCGAGCCCTGAGCCGGCGCGCGAGAAGCTCTTCGACTACACGTACGCGACCGACGTCCCCAATGCGCCTCGGCTCATGCCCGGTGACCCGGTGCTGACGCCGGGCTGGGACACCGCCGACGCAGGACAGGGGGCTTGACGGCGATGGCCGACACGACCGACATCACGTACCGCCAGGCCCTGCACGACGCCCTGCGCGAAGAGATGACCCGCGACGAGAGCGTCATCCTCCTCGGCGAGGAGATCGGCCTCTTCGAGGGCTCCTACAAGATCACCGCGGGTCTGCTGAACGAGTTCGGCCCCGAGCGCGTGCGCGACACTCCGATCGCAGAGGAGGGTTTCGTGGGGGCGGCGATCGGCGCGGCGATGCTGGGCATGCGCCCGGTCGTCGAGATCATGACGATCAACTTCTCGCTCCTCGCGATCGACCAGATCGTCAACCATGCGGCGAAGATCTACGGCATGTTCGGCGGGCAGACCGCGGTGCCCATGGTGATCCGCACCCCCGGCGGCGGCGGCCAGCAGCTGGCGGCCACCCACTCGCAGAACCTCGAGGTCTGGTACGCACACGTGCCGGGCCTGAAGGTGCTCGCTCCCTCGACGCCCGCGGACGCGAAGGCGATGCTGACCGCGGCGATCCGCGACGACGACCCCGTGCTGCTGCTGGAGAACCTCTCCCTCTACAACACCAAGGGACCCGTGCCCGGCGGTGAGCAGGTCGCCGAGATCGGCCGGGCGAAGGTGACCGTGCCGGGCACCGATCTCACGGTCGTCGGGTATTCGCGCTCGGCGGTGATCGCCGCCGACGTCGCCCGGCGCATGGCCGGGCAGGGCGTCTCGATCGAGGTCGTCGACCTGTGCAGCCTGCGTCCGCTGGACCGCGAGACGGTCTGCCGCTCGGTGATGAAGACCGGCCGCGCCGTGGTGCTCGAGGACGACTGGCTCACGTACGGCGTCGGCGCAGAGATCGCCGCGACCATCCAGGAGGGGGCGTTCGACTACCTCGACGCACCGGTGCGCCGGGTGGCCGCCGCCGAGATCCCCCTCCCGTACGCGAAGTCGCTGGAGCGGATCGCACTGCCGGACGCCGATGCGCTGATCCGGGTGATCGACGAACAGCTGGATGCGACGCGCTTCACGCGCAAGGAGGGCACGCGATGACTGAGGTGTTCATGCCGCGCCTGTCGGACACGATGACCGAGGGAGCGATCTCCCAGTGGCTGAAGGCCGAGGGCGACACCATCGAGCGCGGCGATGTCCTCGCCGAGATCGAGACCGACAAGGCTGTGATGGACCTCGAGGCGTACGAGACCGGGGTGCTCGAGAAGATCCTGGTCGAGCCCGGCGAGAACGTCGCCATCGGCGCCCCGATCGCGATCATCGGCGACGGCTCGGGATCGTCGGGAGGGTCGGATGCCGCGGCGCCGGCGGATGACGCCGCCGAGCCCGAGGACGCGCAGGAGTCCGAGCCCGAGGACGCGGAGGAGTCCGAGCCCGCCGCCGAGGCGAAGCCCGCAGCCGAAGCCGAGTCCCCGGCGGAAGCCGAGTCCCCGGCGGAAGCCGAGCCCGCAGCCGAAGCCGAGCCGGAACCCGCCGCCGAGGCGGAGACCGAGCCGGCCGGCGGTCGCATCAAGGCCACCCCGCTGGTGCGCTCGCTCGCCCGCAGCAACGACATCGACCTCGCGACCGTGAAGGGCACCGGCCCGGGCGGACGCATCATCCGCGCCGACATCGAGGCGCTGCTCGCCGGCGGCGGCAAGGCGGCGGCCGCGGCGCCGAAGCCCGCGACGCCGGAGCCGAAGGCCGCTTCGGAGCCGAAGGCTGCTTCCGAGCCGCAGGCGGCACCGGCGGCATCCGTCCCCGTCGGCACCGCGCAGGATGGCGACGAGCGCGTGCCGCTGTCGCAGATCCGCAAGGTGACCGCACGCCGGCTCACCGAGGCCGCGCTCGTGCCGGTGTTCCAGCTGACGACGGTGCTCGACGCCTCCCGTCTGAACGAGCTGCGCGGCGAGATCAACGGCCGCCTCGCCGAGCAGGGCATCAAGGTGAGCGTCACCGACCTCATCGTGCGCGCCGTCGCGGTCGCGCTGCGCGCGCATCCCGAGGTCAATGCATCGTTCGCCGGCGACGCCATCCTGCACCGCGCTCACGTGAACGTCGGTGTGGCCGTGGCGATCGAGGACGGACTGCTCGTGCCGGTCGTCAAGGACGCCGACGCCAAGTCGGTGACCGCGATCGGGGCCGAGATCAGGGACCTCGCCGCCCGTGCTCGCGAGGGCCGGCTCAAGCTCGACGAGATGAGCGGCGGCACGTTCTCGGTCTCGAACCTCGGCATGTACGGCATCGACGAATTCACGGCGGTGATCAATCCGCCCGAGGCGGCCATCCTCGCGGTGGGGTCGACGGTCGACGAGGCGGTGGTCGTCGACGGCGAGGTGCAGGTGCGCCCGCGCACCCGGCTGACCCTGACCGTCGACCACCGGGTGCTCGACGGAGCCGGTGCGGCAGCGTTCCTGCGCGAGCTCACCGACCTGCTGGCGGAGCCGCTGCGGATCCTGGTGTGAGCCCACCCGAGCCTGCGGCGGCGCGCCCGGCGGCCCCACTGCCGGAGCGCGCCCTGCACAGGGCGCTCCCCTTCCTGGTCGCTGCCGCGATCTCCATCACCGCCGGCGGGGTGCTCGCCGCCGCCACCGCGTACGTGACGACGCAGAAGACCGCCTGGGCGACGGCGTACATCGTGCTGGTGATGGGCGTCGCACAGGCCGGCATCGGCGCCGCGATGGGATGGCTCGCCCAGCGGGCCAGCATGCGCGCCGCGTGGATCGCCCTCGTCCTGTTCAACCTCGGCAGCATCGGCGTCCTCGCCGGCCAGCTGACCGGCGTCATCGCGCTGACCTTCGCCGGGGGCGCGCTTCTGGTCGCCGCGCTGGTCATGATCGTCGCGGCCACGCGCGGCGGCAGCCCGGCCCATCCGGTTCTCGTCTGGAGCTTCCGCATCCTGGTGGTGGTGCTCGCCGTGAGCATCCCGGTCGGTCTCCTCCTCGCCCTCATCACCCACTGACCCCCTCCCCTACACGGCGAACCCACATGTCGGTGCTCGAACCCACACGCACCGGGTGCGGCAACGTGTGGGGTCGGGCTGCAACGTGTGGGGTCGGCTTCGGCCGGCGGCGGGCGGTGCTGGAGGGGCGCTGACTCACACCAGCCCGTGGTCGAACGCGAAGACCACGAGCTGCACGCGGTCGCGCAGACCGAGCTTGGTGAGGATGCGGCTGATGTGCGTTTTCACGGTCGCCTCGCTGAGGTACTCGCGGGCGGCGATCTCGGCGTTGGACAGGCCGCGCGCGGCGAGCGCGAAGATCTCCCGCTCGCGCTCGGTGAGCGCGTCGAACTGCGACGGCGGCGCGGCGGGCGCGGGGAACCGGCCGAACAGCTCGCGGGTGGCGGATGCCGCGATCACGGCCGAGCCCGAATGCACCGTGCGTATGGCGGCCAGCAGGAACTCGGGATCGGCGTCCTTGAGCAGGAATCCGCTCGCCCCCTGGCGGATCGCGCGGGCTGCCGCCTCGTCGAGGTCGAACGTGGTGAGCATCACGATGCGCGGCGGATCATCGTCGGCGAGCAGCTCGGCGGTCGCGGCCAGGCCATCGAGCACCGGCATCCGGATATCCATGAGCACGACGTCCGGACGCGTCTCGCGCACGACCGCGATGCCCTCGCGGCCATCGCCCGCCTCGCCCACCACCTCGAGGTCGGGCTGCGAGTCGACGAGCATGCGGATGCCGGCGCGGAACAGCGCCTGATCGTCGACGAGCACCACCCGGATCATGCCTCGACCCCCGCTGACACGGGCAATGTCGCACGCACCGCGAAGCATCCGTCCTCCGCCTCCGTCTCAAGCCGCCCGCCCGCCAGGTGCGCACGCTCGCGCATGCCGATCACTCCGTGCCCCCCGCCCGCGGCGGTCGCACCGGCGGGCACGTCGTTGCGCACCTCGAGCCGCAACGCGTCGGGGCGCCACGCCAGATGCACCGACACGGGTCCGCCGTCGCCGTGCCGCAGCGCGTTGGTCAGCGCCTCCTGCAGGATGCGGTACACCGCCAGCTGCACCGCCCCGGGTGGCTCGACCGGCGGGGCGGGGTCGACCTCCACGCGCAGGTCGACCCCTGCCGCTCGCACCTGGGCGTACAGTCCCTCCAGGTCGGCCAGCGCCGGCTGCGGAGCGTCGCCCCGACTGGGCTCACGCTCGCCAGAGGCTCCGCGCATCGCCGCAGGCGAGGTGGGGTAAGGCGAGTGGGGACGGCGCAGCTGCGTGAGCAGCAGGCGCACGTCGGCCAGCGCGGTGCGCGCCGTGGACGAGATCGTGCCCAGCGCCTCGCCTGCGGCGGAGGGATCGGATGCCGCGGCGTACCGCGCGCCGTCGGCCTGGGCGATCACGACGGCGAGCGAGTGCGCCACGATGTCGTGCATGTCGCGGGCGATGCGCAAGCGCTCCTGCTCGGCGGCGGCCTCGGCCTCCGCCTCGGCCTGCGCGGCCCGATTCGCGCGGGCGCGCAATGCCATGCGCACCAGAGCGCCGATCGTCCAGGCAAGCAGCAGCGCGAACGCGGCGGCGACGTACAGCAGCACGCCCGCGCTCAGCGCCGCGTCCAGCAGGGTGGAGAGCGAGAGTCCCTGCCGGAGCACCGGGACGATGACGAGGTAGCCGCTGATGAGCCCGGCGCCGAGGAACGACGACGCCAGCCCGGCCCACATGGTCGCCGACGAGCCGTACGCCGCCGTGACGTACAGAACCCCGAAGACGGCGACGTCGACCGGCAGCGGCGGCAGCCCGAGCGCCATCTGCAGCAGCGCGCCCGCCCAGGCGACCACCAGCGCCAGGGTGGGGCTCAGCCTGCGGATCGCCAGCGCCCCGCACACCAGGACCGCCACCGGCACGGCGAGCAGGCCGTTCGCCGTGCCCATCGGCGCGAAAAGCTCAGGGGTCAGCGTCGAGGTCAGCGTGACCGCGAACAGGATCGCGGCCACACTGACATCGACGATCAGCTGGTACGGCCTCAGGGCGCGGAACACGCTTCGACGCTACGCGAGGCGTCGCGCTGCGGCATCCACCTCCCGATGTATCCCGGCCTACGCCACCGAGCTCACGGCCACTGTGCTCACGGCCACTGTGCTCACGGCCACCATGGGAACCACGGCGGCAGGAGCTTCTTCAGCAGCTGCTTGAGCCACTCCAGAAGCGCCTCGATCGGGTTCGTCGGCTCCTCGTCGGCGGCGACCGTGACCGTGGTGGTCACGCTCGTGCCGTTCGAGTCGGAGATGACGAGGTCGACATCTCCCTCCAGACCTTCGGGAACGGTGACCCGCACCTGCGCGCGGCCCGCCTCATCAGTCGTGTCGACGATCGTCGGATCGATCGCGGCCGTGCCCACCTGCTGGCCACCGAGGGTGACGACGACCTCGGCCGGCACCGGCTCGCCGGCGGTGAAGATCAGCGACGACAGGTCGAGCGCGATCTCGTCACCGGCGGCATACTCGGCAGCCGGGTCGGAGACCCAGTTCACGCCCACCGCCCGCTGCGAGTAGTCCGGCGAGGCGGTGCCGAACGCGGCCATGTAGTCGACCATCGCCGTCAGGTCGGACTGCCCGGAATCCTGCGTGCCCGTGCCCTCGGCCAAGGTGGCGAAGTTGTCGCCGCCGGAGGCCAGGAACGAGTTGACCACCACGGTGAACGTGTCTGCCGGGTCGATCCGCTCGCCGTCCAGCCACATGTCCAGGATCCGCGAGCCGGGGTCGGCGTCCGGATCGTAGGTGTAACGGAACCCGCTCGATGCGCCGAGCTTCAGGAACGGACGGGATGCGGCATCCGGCTGCCACTGCTCCTCGAGCACCTGCGCGATCTGATCGCCCGTGAGCACCGTGGTCACCAGCGTGTTCGCGAACGGCTGCACCACCGCGGCCTCGCGGAAGGTGAGCACGCCGTCGCCCTCACCGGTCGATTCGGCGTAGGTCATGTCGGCGCGCAGGCCGCCCGGGTTCATGAACGCGATCTGCGCGGCCGGGTTGGTGCGCTGAGCCGCCCACAGCTGCACATCGGCGACGAAGTTGCCCAGCGCCGACTCGCCGCCGCGGTTCTCGCTGCCGTCGCTCTGGCGGGCGCGGTTGAAGTCCGCCGTGATCTCGCCGAGCGGCTGCGCGCCCAGCTCGTTAGCGACCTCCACCGCCTCGTCCACGATCTTCTGTACGACGGGGTCGCCGGGGCAGAACGTCTCCCGCTCGATCGGGGGGTTGGCCCGCGGATCGCCGGGGACGGGCACCAGGTCGACGTTCTCGGCCGTGGCCGCGATGACGTCTCCTGTGGCGCGATCGACGCTCAGCTCGAGGTGGCCGAGGTTCTGGCCGTACGAGCCGGTCTGGGTCACCCACATGCCGTCCACATCGTGCACGTACGCCTGGTGGGTGTGCCCCGAGATGATCGCGTCGATGTTGTCGTTCGCACTCGCGATGAGCTCGCCGTACGGCGTGCCATCGGCGCTGGCGAGATCGGGCGTGGGTGCGCCATCGTGGACGAGCACGACGATCACGTCGGCCTCGCCGTTCGCGTCGTCACCGTCGGAGAGCTGGGCCGCATAGGAGTTGACGGCCGCGCCCATGTCGCTGAAGGTCAGCCCCTCGATGCCCGCGGGCGACACGAGCGACGGCATCTCCTCGGTGATCGCTCCGATGAAGCCGACCGCGATGCCGTCGACATCGATGACCTTGTACGGGTCGTACACGGGATCGCCGTTCGCGTCGAGGATGTTCGCTGCCACGTACGGCCAGTTCGACGCCGGAATGATCCGGTCGTTCACGTCTGCCTGACCCTAGTCGAACTCGTGGTTGCCGAAGGCTGAGACATCCAGCCCGATGGCGTTGAGCGCATCGATGGTCGGCTGGTCGTCCTGGATGAACGACGTGAACGTCGATGCCCCGATGCTGTCGCCGGCAGAGACGAACAGGGTGTTGGGGTTCTGGCTCTCGAAGTAGTCCACTGCACACGAGAGCACGGCGGCGCCCGCCGACTGGCCGTCGCCCTCGATGCGCCCGTGGAAGTCATTGATGGACAGCAGCGAGATGTCCACCGTGTCGCCCGGCTCGCCCTGGTCGTCCGCGGTGTTGATCGCTCCGAACGAGCTGACCGCAGGTCCGGTCCACACGCCGTCGATGCGCTGCAGGCTCTGTCCGACTGGTGTGCTGCTGGTCTCGGCGACGCCGATGGCGGTGCTCGTCAGGCCTTGCGCCGGCCCGTCCGTAGCGATGATCGATCGATCGTACGACAGGAACTCGATCACGGTGCCGGAGCCGTCGATGAGCGCGATGCCGTCGGGCCCGTTCTGGATTCCGTCCACCGCGAACGTCTCGACCCACACACCGGCGTCGGGCACGAAGAGGTTCGGGATCTCACGCGTGTCGTAGGCCAGGCCGTCGGCGCCGTCGTAGAGGACGAGGCTCCAATCGGTCAATTGCGTGCCGGTCGGTGCCTGCAGTTCAATCGCCTCTCCGGTGTCGGTGCCGTCATTGTCGTAGTGGATCTCGCTGATGAACACGTCTCCGTCGGTGGTCACCGCCTGCGCCGACACCGGAATCGCGATGCCCAGCAGCGGAATGGCGAGAGCCGTGAGCGCTGCGATCGGGCCGAAAGCGCGCGGGTGAGCGCGACCTGGGGAGGTTGACATGGCGGGGACTCCAAGTTTTCCGTCGACAGTTACCGGGTACCGCACCCGCCTCAGGTTGCCGACGAAAGGGGGTCGGTGAACACTCGCCCCTTTACGAAATCGCGCGGGTCTGGAACTGTGGGTTCACCGCATCAGCAGAACCAACGGAGGACGCAGTGACCACGGTGAGAGCCGCCATCAGCCAGACCACCTGGACCGGCGACAAGGAGTCGATGCTCGACAAGCACGAGGGCTTCGCCCGGGATGCCGCGGCGCAGGGCGCCCAGGTGATGAGCTTCCAGGAGCTCTTCTACGGCCCGTACTTCGGGATCACGCAGGACCAGAAGTACTACCGGTTCGCCGAGCCGGCCGACGGGCCGATCGTGCAGCGCTTCGCCGCGCTGGCGAAGGAGCTCGGAATGGTGATGGTGCTGCCGATCTACGAAGAGGCGCAGACCGGCGTGTACTACAACACGTCGGTGCTCATCGACGCCGATGGAACCAACCTCGGCATCTACCGCAAGAACCACCTGCCGCACCTCGACCGGTTCTGGGAGAAGTTCTACTTCCGCCCGGGCAACCTCGGGTACCCGGTCTGGGACACCGCGGTCGGCAAGGTCGGCATGTACATCTGCTACGACCGCCACTTCCCCGAGGGATGGCGCGAGCTGGGCCTGAACGGCGCGCACATGGTGTTCAACCCGAATGCCACAAAGCCCGGCCTGAGCAACCGGCTGTGGGAGGTCGAGGGACCGGCCGCCGCGGTTGCCAACGGCTACTTCGTGCTGCAGCCGAACCGGGTGGGCCTGGAGGACAACGAATACGGCGACCTGGCCGTGCCTTTCTACGGCACGAGCCAGGTCATCGACCCGCGCGGCAACTTCGTCGGCGAGCGCGGCTCCGGCGAGCACGAGGAGGTGCTGGTGCGCGACCTGGACATGGATATGGTGCAGCAGATGCGCGACGACTGGCAGTTCTATCGCGACCGCAGACCCGACACCTACGGCGAGATCGTCGCGGCCTGAGATTCCCCACCCGAGGAGAAGCTGATGACCACCACCCTGATCACCGGCGGCACGGTCGTGTCGGCCACCGGCCGCGGCGACGCCGACGTGCTCATCGACGGCGAGACCATCGCCGCCGTGCTCGAGCCCGGCTCGCAGCTGCTGGGCAGCGACCTGAAGGCGACCGTCGACACCGTCATCGACGCCACCGGGAAGTACGTCATCCCGGGCGGCATCGACGCTCACACCCACATGCAGCTGCCGTTCGGCGGCACGAACGCCAGCGACACGTTCGAGACCGGCACCCGCGCGGCGGCGTGGGGCGGCACGACGAGCATCATCGACTTCGCCGTCCAGCGCTACGGCGAGCGCGTGCAGGACGGGCTGGCCCACTGGCACGAGCTCGCTGCAGGCAACTGCGCTGTCGACTACGGGTTCCACCAGATCGTCGGCGGCGTCGACGATGATTCGCTCGCCGCCATGCGGGGCCTGCTCGACGAGGGCATCTCGAGCTTCAAGCTCTTCATGGCCTACCCGGGCGTCTTCTACTCCGACGACGCCCAGGTGCTCAAAGCCATGCAGGTGAGCGCCGAGACCGGCCTCATGACGATGATGCACGCCGAGAACGGACCCGCCATCGACGTGCTCGCCGAGCAGCTGGTCGCCGGCGGCAAGACCGATCCGTACTACCACGGCATCGCGCGCGCCTGGCAGATGGAGGAGGAGGCGACGCACCGCGCGATCATGCTGGCGGATGTCACGGGTGCGCCGCTGTACGTCGTGCACGTGAGCGCGAAGCAGGCGGTGAGCCAGATCGCGTGGGCGCGGGATGCCGGCAGGAACGTGTTCGGCGAGACCTGCCCGCAGTACCTGTACCTGTCGCTGGAGGAGCAGCTGGGTGCGTTCAGCGACCAGTGGGGCGACTTCGAGGGCGCGAAGTGGGTGTGCTCGACGCCACTGCGCTCGCGCGCCGAGGGTCACCAGGACAGCATGTGGCAGGCCCTTCGCACCAATGACCTGCAGATGGTCTCGACCGACCACTGCCCGTTCTGCATGAAAGACCAGAAGGAGCTGGGCATCGGCGATTTCCGCGCCATCCCCAACGGCATCGGCTCGATCGAACACCGGATGGACCTGATGTACCAGGGCGTGGTGACCGGCGAGCTTTCGCTGGAGCGCTGGGTGGAGCTGACCAGCACCACCCCCGCGCGGATGTTCGGACTCTACGGCCGCAAGGGCGTCATCCAGCCCGGTGCAGACGGCGACATCGTGATCTACGACCCGAACGGGCACACCTCGATCGGGTACGACCTGCGGCCGGATGGCTCGCCTACGGGTCGCTCGCACCACATGAACATGGACCACTCGGCGTGGGAGGGCTTCGAGATCGACGGCCACGTCGACACCGTGCTCTCGCGCGGGAAGGTCGTCGTCGACGCCGGCCAGTACCTCGGTAGCAAGGGCGACGGCCGGTTCCTCAAGCGCGGCCTGAGCCAGTACCTGGTCTGACGGGGGATCACTGATGGATTTCGGCATCGTCCTGCAGACGAACCCGCCCGCCGCGCGCACGGTGCAGCTTGCCCAGCTCGGCGAGGCGCACGGCTTCAGCCACGTGTGGACCTTCGACTCGCACCTGCTGTGGCAGGAGCCCTACGTCATACACTCGGCGATCCTCGCGGCGACCAACCGCGTGGTCGTCGGCCCCTTCGTCACCAACCCGGCGACCCGGGACTGGACGGTCACCGCATCCGTGTTCGCGACCCTCAACGAGATGTACGGCAACCGCACGGTGTGCGGCATCGGTCGCGGCGACTCGGCCGTGCGGGTCACCGGCGGCAAGCCCACCACGATCGCCGAGCTGCGCGAGTCGATCCACGTCATCCGCGAGCTCGCGAACTCGAGGGCGGTCGAATACAACGGGGCGACCCTGCGGTTCCCGTGGAGCCGTGGCTCGTCGCTGGAGATGTGGGTGGCCGCCTACGGGCCGCTCGCGCTCAAGGTCGCCGGCGAGGTCGGGGACGGGTTCATCCTGCAGCTGGCGGACGTGGACATCACCGCGTGGATGATCAAGACGGTGAAGGATGCCGCGGCCGCCGCCGGACGCGACCCCGACTCCCTCGCCTTCTGCGTCGCCGCCCCCATGTACATCGGCGACGACATCGTGCACATGCGCGATCAGTCCCGGTGGTTCGGGGGCATGGTCGGCAACCACGTCGCCGACATCGTCGCGAAGTACGGCCACCACGCCGCGACCCAGGGCGACGCCGGAGTGGTGCCCGAGGCGCTCACCGCGTACATCGAGGGCCGCAAGGGCTACGACTACAACACGCACGGCAAGGCCGACAACGATCATGTCGACTTCGTGCCCGATGAGATCGTCGACCGCTTCTGCGTCCTCGGGCCGGCGGAGGCGCACATCGAGAAGCTGAAGCAGCTCAAGGACCTCGGCGTGACGCAGTTCGCCGGCTACCTGCAGCACGACAGCAAGGAGGAGACCCTGCGGGTCTACGGCGAGACCGTCATCCCGGCTCTGCAGGCGCATCTGACGGCGAAATCGTGAGAGCCCGTCGGGCGGGCGCACTCTGGCTTTGGGGTGCCGCCGGCATCGTCGCGGTCATCGCGATCTGGGAGCTGTACAAGCTGCTCGCCCCCGACGACGGCATCATCGTCGGGGGGCTGCGCATCCTCCCGCGCAGCACCGATCTGGCGATGCCCCACACGTGGGACATGCTGGCCCGGCTGCTCACGCCGGTGACCCGGCAGGAGGGCTCGCCCCTGCTGATCACCGCGGTGGGCATCGCGGCGCTGGTCACTCTCGGAATCTCCGCGGTCGGGTGGATCGTGGGGCTGGTGGTGGGCGTCGCGCTCGCGCTGGTGATGCAGCGGTGGCGCATCGCCGAGTGGGGACTGCTGCCGTGGATCATCCTGAGCCAGACTGTCCCGCTGATCGCGTTCGCACCCGTCGTGCGCAGCTGGGGCTCGCGCATCGAGATCGGCGGGTTCCAGTGGCAGGACTGGATGTCGGTGGCCCTCATCGCCTCCTACCTCGCCTTCTTCCCCATCGCCGTGGGTGCGCTGCGCGGGCTGCAGGCGCCCGATCGCATCCACACCGAGCTGTTCCGCACCTATGCCGCCGGGTACTGGGGGACGCTGCTGAAGCTGCGCGTCCCGGCATCCGTCCCGTATCTGCTGCCGGCGCTGCGGCTGGGCGCCGCCAACGCCGTGGTCGGCGCGGTGGTGGCGGAGGTCTCGACCGGCATGCAGGGCGGCATCGGCCGCATCCTCATCCAGTTCGCCGGCCAGGCCTCGGGCGATCCCTCGAAGGCCTGGGGGCCGATCTGGGGCGCGATCGTGCTGGGGCTGGTCGCCGCCGGCTCGGTGGCCGTGCTGGGACTGGTCCTGAAGAACTACCGACGTGGAGAGGCGACCTGATGGCGCTTGCAGTGTCCGTGACCGAGGCGACGAAGATCTTCCCCTCGAAGGAGGGCGAGGTCCACGCGCTCGACCGCGTCGACCTGGAGGTGGCAGAAGGTGAGTTCGTCGCGCTGATCGGACCGTCGGGCTGCGGCAAGTCGACGCTCATGCGGCTGATCGCCGATCTCGACGCCGCCACCGAGGGCACCGTCGAGGTGTTCGGCAAGCCGGCCGCCCGGGCCCGGCGCGACCAGGACTACGGCATCGCGTTCCAGCAGGCCGGCCTGCTGGAATGGCGCACCGTCGAGGACAACATCGCGCTGCCTCTCGAACTGCACGGCGTCTCGGCCGCCGAGCGGCAGGCCCGCGCCGCCGAGCTGGCCGAGATGGTCGGACTCAGCGACTTCGCCCAGCGATACCCCGACCAGCTCTCGGGCGGCATGCAGCAGCGCGTGGCGATCGCTCGCGCCCTCGCCGAGCGGCCGCGGCTGCTGCTCATGGACGAGCCGTTCGGCGCGCTCGACGAGATGACCCGGGAGCGCATGCAGACCGAGCTCTCGCGCATCGCGGCCGAGACCGGCGCCGCGGTCGTGTTCGTCACCCACTCGATCCCCGAGGCGGTGTTCCTCTCCGACCGCGTCGTCGTGATGTCCCCGCGCCCCGGCCGGATCACCGCGGTCATCGACACCGGCTTCGGCGATGCCGCCCGCGACGACGCCCTCCGCGAGACGCAGGACTTCTTCGACCGCGTCACCGCCGTGCGCGAGCAGCTGCACGGCACGCCGGTCGGCGGCGGGAGGGAGCAGCGATGACCACCTGGTCTCCTGCCGCCGAACGGCGGGCGCGCGTCATCGCCCCGATCGTCGTGGGTCTGCTCGTCCTCGCGCTCTGGCAGTTCCTCGTCAGCGTCGTCGGGGTCTCGGACTACCTGCTGCCCAGCCCCGCCGCCATCGCCGAGGAGTTCGTGGCGTTCGGGCCGGCGATCTGGCAGGCGACGCTGATCACCGGCGGCAACTCGCTCATCGGCCTCATCATCGGGTCAGTGCTCGGCGTGCTGCTGGCCGCGCTCGCCGCCCGCTGGCATGCGATCGACGGCATGTCCGCACCGCTGGTGGCGGCGCTGGCTGTCGTGCCGATCGTGGCGACGGCGCCGGTGCTGAACACGATGTTCGGCGCCGACAGCCAGTTCGGCCGTCAGGCCATCGCCTCGCTCGCCTCGTTCGTGCCCGTCTTCCTGAACACGCTGCGCGGACTGCGCCAGACCCGTCCCGTGCACCGCGACCTCATGCATGCGTACGCGGCGAGCGGGTCGCAGACGTTCCGGCTCGTGACGCTGCCCACCGCGATGCCGTACGTGCTCACCGGCATCCGCATCGCCAGCTCGCTCGCCGTCATCTCCGCCCTCGTCGCCGAGTACTTCGGCGGGCCGCGAGGAGGACTCGGGAGCTTCATCTCCACGTTCGCCGCGACCAGCGCCTACGCGCGCGCGTGGGCGTATGTCGTGGCATCCATCATCCTCGGCCTGATCTTCTACCTCGCCACCGCACTGCTCGAAAAGCTGGTGCTGCGGCGCATCCCCAGCGGCGGCGCGCAATGACGTGCACCGACACGACGGCCTCTTCCGAGGCCCGGACGAAAGGAATCACATGAGACACAGCACACGACGCGGCATCGCCGCCGCCGCCTTCGGGCTGTCGGCGGTCCTGGTGCTCGCCGCCTGCTCCGGCGGCGGCGGAGGCACCGGCGGCGACGGAACCGATGCACCCGCCGACGAACTCACCCAGGTCAAGCTGCAGCTGCAGTGGCTGCCGCAGGCGCAGTTCGCCGGTTACTTCGCCGCCGCCGATCAGGGCTTCTTCGAGGAGGAGGGTCTCGAGGTCGAGATCGTCCCGTCCGGCGGAGACATCGTGCCGCAGGATGCTCTGGCCAACGGCGACGCCGACTTCGCGATCGCGTGGGTGCCCAAGGTGCTCGGCTCGATCGAGGCGGGGGCGAACGTCACCGACATCGCGCAGATCTTCCAGCGCTCCGGCACGCTTCAGGTGTCGTGGGCCGATTCGGGCATCGATTCGGTCGCCGACTTCGAGGGCAAGCGCATCGGCTCGTGGGGCTTCGGCAACGAGTGGGAGATCTTCGCCGCCATGGCCGCCGAGGGGCTCGACTCGACGTCGGTGCAGATCATCACGCAGGACTTCAACATGAACGCCTTCCTGCAGGGCGACATCGACGCCGCCCAGGCGATGACCTACAACGAGTGGGCGCAGCTGCTGGAGTCGGTGAACCCCGACACCGGCGAGCTGTACCAGCCGAGCGACTTCACGGTGATCAGCTATGAGGACACGGTCGGCGCCATGCTGCAGGATGCGATCTGGGCCGACACCGAGCGGCTGGAGAGCGATGCGGCGTACGCCGACACGGCCGTGGCGTTCCTGAAGGCCGTCATCAAGGGCTGGATCTTCGCAGCCGACAACCCGGAGCAGGCCGCCGAGATCACGCTCGCCGCGGGTTCGGGCTGGGGTCCCAGCCACGAGCTGTGGATGACCAATGAGACCAACAAGCTCATCTGGCCGTCCGACGCGGGCATCGGCATCATCGACGAGGCGGCGTGGAACCGCACCGTCGAAGGCGCCCTGTCTGCCGTCAACGAGACGGGGGCACGGCTGATCACGGCCGAGCCGCCGGCGACGGCATACACCAACGAGTACATCCAGAAGGCGCTCGACGAGCTCGAATCCGAGGGCCTGGACCTGACCGGCGCGAACTTCACGCCGATCACGGTCGAGCTGCAGGAGGGCGGCAACTAGGGCGTGTGCCGGGCCGGCGCGGCCCACTACCACCACCGCTCGCCTGTCACGACACGCCGCCCGGCGTCGCACATCGTGACAGGCGAGCGGCCTGCTCGCCGCGCGCTCAGCCGCTCCAGACGGTCACCCAGCGCTGATCGCCGGGGGCGAGGGATGCCCGCAGCCCGGCATCGAATGTCGCGAGCGCCGTCTCATGCGCGGCGGCCAGATCGACGAGCTGAAGATCCGTCACCTGCCGGCGCCCCATCAGCACCCGGGTATCGATGACGGGCTCGGCAAGCGATGTCGCGTCCGCGAGAAACCGCCAGCCCGGGACGCGGCGAATCGCCTCCAGCTGCCCGAGTGCCTCGCCGCCGGCGACCTTCCGGCCCACCACCTGTTCGGTGAGCAGAAGTCGCAGCAGCCCCGCTTCGGTGACCGGGCATGTGCTCCAGCGGTCGAGCTCGGCGAACCGCTCGTGCGCGATGGCGTGGTGCACATGCTGATCCCACGTCAGTGCGAGGAGCACATTGACGTCAAGCAGCATCATCCGGCACGGGCTCGTCATCGCGGTACTGGGCCACCAGCTCGTCGGTGACCCGGTGACCCGGGGTGCCGGAGAGCACCGGGAAGCCGGTCGTCGCACGGTGCGTCGATCTCGGCGCGCTCACACCGCGCAGCGCGAGTTCGGAGACCGCTCTGCCGAGGCTGATGCCCTCAGCGCGCGCCTTGGCCCGCGCAGCGCTGAGCACCACCGGGTCGAGATCGAGAGTCGTTCGCATCGCAGCATCATAACATCACCGCATCAGAGTCAGCCGGGCAGCACCGGCCGGTTCTCGTAGAAGGTCTGCAGCACGACCGTCGTGCGCGTGTTCACGGACGCGGCGGAGCGGATGTCGCGGATCAGCGTCTCCAGCGCCCGCGGGCTCTCCACCCGCACGAACAGCATGTAGCTGGCCTCGCCGGCGATCGAATGGCACGCCTCGATCGCCGTGAGGTGCTCGAGGCGCTCGGGCGCATCGTCGGGTTGGCCGGGGTCGAGCGGGGTGATCTCGATGAACGCCGACAGCGGCGTGCCCACCGCCTCAGGGTCGAGCAGCGCCCGATAGCCCGAGATCACGCCGCTGCTCTCGAGCCGACGCAGCCGCGCCTGCACGGCAGACACCGACAGGCCCACGGCCTTCGAGATATCGGCGAGGGTCGCACGCGCGTCGCGCGACACGACGCGCACGATGGCCAGATCGACAGGATCGTCCATAGATGGAAGAATAACGGCAGTGGATGCCTGTTGCCGGAAACTTTCCGGCACGGCGCCACATTCGACGATCGGAGGTTCACATGAGCATGACCCAGGCCACCAAGCAGATCATCGGCGAACCCGAGGTCGTGGAGGACATCCGCGCTCTGGCCGCCGACGTCGAGCACTCCCCCGCGTGGCTGCGCCTCAAGGACGCCGCCACCGCCCTGCAGTACCTGCAGGCGCAGGACGGCTCGGTGCCCGACGCCGATGCCCACGCCGAGGCGCGCGACCTCGTCGAGACGATCGTGGAGTCCATCCGCGAACTCGCCCCGCGGTTCCCGCACGATGCCGAGTACCTCGCGGCATCCGCCCACGACTTCGAGCGCTGGGCCGACGGCGGCTTCGCGGTGCCCGACTTCCTCGAATCGCTCATGGTCTTCCAGCCGCAGCAGCAGCGGGTCGACGGCATCCGCCATCTCGTCGTGTTCCCCATGTACACGCAGAACGGGTCGACCGACCGGCACGTCGAGGCGCTGATCGTCGAGGTCATCTGGCCCGAGTTCATCGCGCAGCTCGAGGCCGGCGACTACGGCAACAAGCTGTTCGTCAGCCTGCGCTTCGTCGACTTCACGCCGGGGTACGACACGAACTCGGCCGTCCTTTTCCCCGAGACCGTCGCGATGCGCGAGATCCCCAGCTTCACATGGGGTGCGATCTTCCAGGACCGCGAGGCGGCTCGCTACCGCCGGGTGGTGCGCGCGGCATCCGAGATCACCAAGCTCGACCTGCCCGCCGACGCCGCCCGCATGCTGGACGACCAGGAGCTCACCGAGAAGACGTTCGTGATGTGGGACATCATCCACGACCGCACGCACATGCGCGGCGACCTGCCGTTCGACCCGTTCATGATCAAGCAGCGGATGCCGTACTTCCTGTACTCGCTGGAGGAGCTGCGCTGCGACCTCACCGCGTTCCGCGAGTGCGTCGCGATTCAGAAGCGCCTGGGCGCGCGAGACGACCTCGCGCCGGTCGAGCAGGAGATGCTCGAGCACGCGAAGCTCGTGCAGTACGCGGTGATCTTCGACCGCATCTTCCGCTTCGCGATCACCGGGTCGCGCGTGCGCAACTACGACGGCCTCGGCGGGCAGCTGCTGTTCGCCTGGCTGCACCAGCGCGGCGTGCTGCACTGGACCGACACCGCGCTGGCGTTCGACTGGGACGAGGTGCCCGCCGCCGTCGTCGCCCTGGGTGCCGCGATCGACGAACTGTACTGGCGCTCGATCGACCGGCCCAAGACCGCGCACTGGCTCGCCGCGTACGACCTCGTGCGCGAGACGGTCACGCCGAATCCGGCCTCGCAGTGGGCGCGCGGGCTGCCCGACGAGGTGCTCGCCGGCCTGCCCCGGGGATACACTGACGCCGTGCTGGATGACGAGTTCCCGCTGTCGATGTTCTTCGAGGCGCTGGAGAATAAGATGCGCGACGTGATCGCCTCGACGTCCGGGATCACCGGGCGGGATGCCTGAGCTCACCGACCGGCTCGTGCTCGTCGCGGGAGCGACCAGCACGAGCGGCCACGCCACGACCCGGGCCTTGCTCGAAGCCGGGGCCCGGGTCGTCGCCGTGGGGCGGCATGCCGCCAAGCTCGAGGCGCTGGCGGGGCTCGGTGCCGCAGTGGAGGTGTGCGACCTCTCCGACGAAGCCGATGTCGCCGGCCTGGCCGAACGCGTGCACACGGCGCACGGCCGCGTCGACGGCGTGCTGCACCTCGTCGGCGGCTGGCGCGGCGGCGGGGGCCTTGCCGGGCAGTCCGACGCCGACTATCGGTTCCTCGAGAACGCGCTGACCGCCCTGCGGCACGTGAGCCGCGCGTTCGATGACGACCTGCGGGCGTCCGATGCCGCGCGCACGGCCATCGTGTCCTCGACCGCCGTGGCGCGACCCCTCGCCGGCGGGGCGAACTATGCCGCGGTCAAGGCCGCGAGCGAGACGTGGATGCGCGCCGTCGCCCAGGGCTTCGCGAAGGCGGCTCGCGACTCCGCGACGCCGCTGCGCGCGGCATCCGTCATCTTCCGCGTCAAGGCCCTCGAGGGTCTGGAGGACACGCTCGCAGCCGCGTATGTGGACCTGTGGTCTCAGCCTGCCGACGCCGTCAACGACACCGTCATCCCTCTCTGAGCCCTCGACGGGCAGGGAACCACCTCGCGGGCACTTAGGCTGGATGCTTGTGAGCACCCTGCACGATCAGACCGCGCGCGGCTTCGCGAGCGACAACTATTCCGGCGTCCATCCCGAGGTGCTCGAGGCGATCTCCGCCGCCAACGGCGGCCACCAGGTCGCGTACGGGGAGGATGATTACACCGCCCACCTCCAGGAGGTCGCCGCGCGCCACTTCGGCGACGGTGTCACCGTGTGGCCCGTGTTCAACGGCACGGGGGCCAACGTCGTGGGCATGCTGTCGATGCTCCCGCGCTGGGGTGCGGTCATCTGCGCGAAGACGGCGCACATCCACTCTGACGAGGGCGGCGCGCCGGAGAAGTCCGGCGGCATCAAGCTGTTCACGATCGCCACGCCCGAGGGCAAGCTCACCCCCGAGCTCATCGAGCAGGAGGCGTGGGGCTGGGGTGACGAGCACCGCGCACAGCCGCTCGTGGTCTACATCACGCAGTCCACCGAGCTGGGCACGGTGTACACGCCGGACGAGGTGCGGGCGATCACCGCATACGCTCACGAGCGCGGCATGCTCGTCTACATGGACGGCGCCCGCCTGTCCAACGCCGCCGCGACGCTGGATCTGCCGCTGCGGGCGTTCACGACGGATGCCGGAGTGGATGTCGTGAGCTTCGGCGCCACCAAGAACGGCGCCCTGGGGGCTGAGGCCATCATCGTGCTGAACCCGGCGGCGTCGGACGGCCTGGTCTACCTGCGCAAGCACCAGATGCAGCTGGCATCGAAGATGCGGTTCGTCTCGGCACAGCTGCTCGCCCTGCTGGACGGCGACCTGTACCTGCGCAACGCGCGGCACGCGAACGCCATGGCGCAGCGGCTGCGCGGCGGCATCGAGGCGGGCCTGGCCGACGGCACCATGGAGGGCGTCTCGTTCACGCAGGCCACCCAGGCCAACGCCGTGTTCGCCGCGCTGCCGCCCGGCGCCGCAGATCGCCTGCGCACGCGCTTCCGCTTCTACGACTGGGATGCCTCCAAGGGCGAGGTGCGGTGGGTGTGCAGCTTCGACACCACCGAGGCCGACGTCGACGCCCTGGTCACGGCCCTGCGCGCCGAGCTCGCCGGCATCCCTTCCTGACGAATTTACATTCATCGGAATATGTTTCCGCGACATGCTGATCGCCGGCACCCCGATGGGGCGCCGGGGCAAGCCCGAGGAGATGGCCGCCCTCATCGCTTTCGCGGCGAGCGACGACGCGAGCTTCGCGACCGGGTCGGAGTTCGTCGCCGACGGCGGCTGCACGGCGGGCTGATCGCAGCGGCCTGAAGGCGCGGATCGACGCAGAAGACCCCGGGGGGCTCCCCCGGGGTCTTCCCACGTCTCGGTCCGGCGTGTCAGCTCTCGACGGACTCAGCCCTGGCCTTGGTCTTGGTCTTGGTCTGGGCCTTGACGTCCGCGTCTGCGTCTGCGTCGGCGGCGTCCGGGTCAGCGTCGGTGTTCGCCTCCTCAGTGTCAGTGTCAGTGTCAGTGTCGGCGTCGTCGTCCACGTCGTCGGCGTTCGCGTCGTCGTCGTCCGCGTCATCGGCGCCGACCTCGGCGTCATCGGCGTCGGCAGCGGCATCCGTCTGCTCCGCGGCATCCGCGTCGTCCGCGTCGTCCGCAATCGACCCGGCCAGCAGCTCCTGGAGTTCGTCGTCCGTCGCGTCGCGCGGCTCGGCCGCGGCATCCGTCTCCTCCTGCTCTTCGCCGGCACGCACCTCCGGCCGGATGAGCTCCTTGACCTCGGCCATGAAGCTCGTCAGCTGGTGCTGCTGCCAGCGCAGCTGGCGGGCGCGGTCCTCGGCGTCGCGCAGCACCGACTCGGAGTGCACGGTGACGGTGTCGATGATCTTCTGCGCCTTGACCCGGGCGCGATCGAGCTGCTCTCGGGCGCGCACCTGCGCCTCGGCCTCGATCTGCTGTGCCTGTGCGCGCATGAGGCGCTCGAAGTCCTCGGCCTTCGCCGACACGCGCTGGGCGTGGTCGACGGACGCGGCAACCTGCTCGTTCGCGTCCTGCGTGATGCGCTCGGCATGGGCGACGGCCTGGTTGTGCAGCATGAGGAACTCCTGCTGCGCGTCGTCCTGCCGGCGGGTCAGCGACTCCTCGAAGTCGAGTGCGCGCAGTCGCAGCTCGCGCACGGCCTCCTCGGCCTCGGCGCGGTCCTGCGTCGTCTCGCGGGTGACCATGGTGCGCAGCGCGGCGGCGCCCTTCTCCGCCTCGGTGCGGATCGCGGCCGCCTCCTGCTCGGCCTGCGACACCTTCTCGGCGGCGTGGGCGGCTTCGCGCTCGAGCTGCGCCTTGTGGGCGGTCAGCTCGGTGTCGATGCGCAGCCGCACCTGCTGCGCGTCGTGCTCGGCCTGCGCCCGGATCGCGTCGGCCTCGGCGCGCACCTCGGTGCGACGGTTCTCGATCTCCTCGCGTGCGGCCTCCAACAGGCGGTCGCCCTGCACGCTGGCGTTGCGGATCAGCACGCTCGCCTGCTCCTCGGCGACCCGCAGGATCTCCTCGAAGCGGTGGCGGTTCGCCGACTCGCCACTGGCGCCGAGCAGCTCCTCGGTGAGCGCCTCGACCTTCTGCTGGGCCGACGCGGCCTTCGCGTTGGCGGCGACGAGCTGCGCCTCGATGTCGGCGGTGGACTCGGCCTGTGCCGCCTTGAGCTCGGCGAGCTCGGCCTGAGCCGCTTCGACAGCGGCGTCTCGCTCGGCCTCGACCCGCTGCAGCAGGTCGGTGGTCTGGGCGTCGGCCACCGCGTGGACACGGCGGTACCGCTCCTCGAACGAGGCGGCGCGTTCGCTCTCGGTGCGCGCCTGCACCCGCAGCTCCGAGATGGCGTCGTCGACCTCGGCCTTGTCGTAGCCGCGGAAGACCGTGGCGAACGCACCGCTGCCGGCGGCGGGCGCGGTCTGCGCGGGGCGCTGGGAGGCTGTGCTGAGCAGCTCTTCGAAGGCTGATACGTCGTCGTGGCCGGGTTCGCCGGCGGGCATCCGCTGGTCGGACATCATCTCTCCTGGGGACCGGGAGCGCGCCGCCCCTCGACGCTTCATCGTCGACGGCGTGGAGAGGGACGTACGCGCAGGGGGACTGCGTTACGGGCACCCGCACTCTACTCTCCCGGCGGCGTGAGAACCTGGGTGCCTGTGGACAGCGCGCTACCGCAGCGCGCCGACGCTGGCGAGGGCGAGACGCACGAGGGTGCCCCGGCCGCCCTCCATCTCGGCGGAGAGGGAATCGGATGCCGCTTCCTCCGGCGTCATCCACGTCACCTCCAGCGCGTCCTGACGCGGCTCGCACGTGCCGGTGACCGGCACGACGAAGGCGAGGGAGACAGCGTGCTGCCGGTCATCGTGGAACGCCGTGACGCCGGGGATCGGGAAGTACTCGGCCACCGTGAACGGCACCGGCTGCGGCGGCAGCAGTGGGAAAGCCATCGGCCCGAGGTCGTTCTCGAGGTGCCGGAACAGCGCGTCGCGGACGGTCTCGCCGTAGCGCACCCGGCCGGACACGATCGTGCGGACGATCTCGCCGAGCGGGGTCGCCCGCAGCAGGATGCCGATCTCGGTCACCTGGCCCATCCCGTCCACCCGCACCGGGATGCCCTCGACGTAGAGCATCGGCATGCGGCGCCGCACCTCGGCGAGTTCGATGTCGCTGAGCCACGCCGGATTGGACGCGCTGCCGGACGGCGGGCCGAACGGCTCGTCGCCGGCGGGCTCGGGGTCGGGCGTGCGGACAGCCATCCTCCAGTTGTACCGCACGGCGTCGCCGTGACTGGTCTCCGCAGTGCTCGGAGTTCTGCCGCGCGGACCCCGGACCGGCGAGAATGGAGCCGTGAGCGAGCTGAAGATCGACCCCGCCCCGGTGCTCTGGTCGGCCGAGGCGGACGCGCGCGCCGGACGGCCGCTGCTGGTGCTGCTGCACGGCTACGGAGCCGACGAGCGCGACCTGTTCGGCCTGGCGCCCTACCTGCCCGACCGGTTCGTGCTGGCCGCGCCCCGGGCCCCGCTCGCCCCGCCGTGGCCGGCACCCGGGTACTCGTGGTACCCGATCGAGGGCCTGGAGAGCCGCGACGCCAGCCACGTCACCTCGGTGGCGGCGGCGCTGATCGAGTGGATCGACGCCGTGGCGCCCGGCGCCCCGCAGGTCGGGCTCCTGGGCTTCTCGCAGGGCGCCGCGATCGCACTGCAGGCGATGCGCCTGCAGCCCGCGCGCTTCGCCTTCACCGTGAACCTGAGCGGCTACGCCACCCCCGGCGAGCTCGCCGGAGACGCCGAGCTCGCCGGCATCCGCCCGCCCGTCTTCTGGGGCCGGGGCACGCACGACGACGTGATCCCCTCCGAGCTGGTGCTGCACACGACCGAGTGGCTGCCCGCGCACGCGGAGCTCAGCGGTCGGGTCTACCCGGGCCTCACGCACAGCGTCTCGGAGCCGGAGCTGCACGACGTGCGCGTGTTCCTCGACAAGCAGCTCGACGAGGCGCGGGCGGCCGCTGAGTGAGACATCCCTGCGGAAACCGCCGCAGTTAGGGGATACCAACTCGGTGCGGGATCGTCCCAGAATGGCTGGGTATACTCCCCAAGGCGAACCCGGGCGCCTGATCCGGGATGAGCGGAAAGGATGTCTCGTGATCGAACGGCAGATCAAGCCCGAGGTAGCAGCGATCTTCACCGAGGTGGCCCGAGGGCGACGAGGGATCTACCGGGACGACGAGGCCTTCGAGAGCCTGCTGCAGGACGCCAAGGCCGCTCTGGTCAAGGCCGATCCCGCGACGGTCGAGCTGATCGAGAAGTTCGCGCGCGCCGAGGTTCCCGACGGCGGCATCCTGTTCCATGGGCTGCTCGTCGACCAGGACGCCATGGGCGAGAGCCCGCAGGATGAGGAGGCCTTCCAGGAGAAGGACCGCGACCCGTCCACCGAGGCCGCGCTGCTCGCCTTCGCAGCCGTCGCCGGCGAGGTGTTCTCGTTCGCGCGCCAGCACGACGGAGCGCTCGTCCAGAACGTGTCGCCGGTGAAGGGCCACGAGTACGACGCTGTCGGCACCGGCAGCCGGAGCCTGCTGGACTGGCACTCCGAGGACGCGTTCGACGACGCCCACCCGCAGTTCGTCGGGCTGTTCTGCGTCCGCGGCGACGATCGCGTGCAGACCGCGCTCGCCCCCGTCGACCGCATCCCGCTGACCGACCAGGAGGAGGCAGTCCTGCGTCAGCCCCGGTACATGCACGGCATCGACAAGGCCTCCGGCGGCACCGGGCGCCCCGAGGACGGCGTCCAGGGCGCGGCTCTGTACGGCGAGGACGGCAAGCGCTTCGTGCGCATCGACATGGACTGCGCCGCACCGGTGACCGGCGACGATGAGGCGGCCGCCGCGCTGAAGAGCTTCCACGACGGCGCCGACAAGGCCGGCCTGTACGTGACGCTGCGCGAGGGCGACATCTTCCTCTTCGACAACCGCCGCGTCATGCACGCCCGCACTCCGTTCGAGCCGCGTTACGACGGCACCGACCGCTGGCTGCAGCGCGTCATCATCTCCGACGACCTCGGCCGTTCGACCGATCGCCGCACCATCCACCGGCGCGTCGTCGAGAACGAGCTCGTCGACGCCTGAGAACGTCAGCGCCGCCCGGGGTTTCGCTCCCCGTGGCGGCGCTGCCCTCTGTCAGGGAGCTGAGATGAGC
Source organism: Microbacterium sp. (assembly GCA_035703465.1). Classification (GTDB taxonomy): domain Bacteria; phylum Actinomycetota; class Actinomycetes; order Actinomycetales; family Microbacteriaceae; genus Microbacterium. The sequence continues at coordinate 25,937 of DASSYC010000245.1, forward strand.
GCCATCGGTCCGCTTCGCGTCGCGATCTCCCGCGGGGCGCTGATCGCCAACGCGCGTTCCGCGGGTCCGGACGCGATCGCCGATCTGCGCCGCGACGCGTACGGCCATGGAGTGGCGATCGTAGCGCGGGCCCTCGCCGCAGCCGGCGTGCAGGCCGCAGTGGTCGACGAGGCGGGCCGCGAAGACGCCGAAGCGGCCGGGATCCGGGCGACGGATGCCTTCCCCACACTCGACAGCCGCACCCTCTACGGGCTGCCGGGAGGAACGGGTCTGCCGGCGATGCAGCTGAGCGGGTCGGTGCTGTCGACCAAGCGGCTGCTCGCCGGCGAAGGCGTCTCCTACAACGCCACGCACATCGCCGAGAGCGACACGCGCATCGCGCTGGTCTCCGGCGGATTCGGGCAGGGAGTGGTGCGTGCCCTGGGCAACAGCGTGGACATCGAGCTCGGGGGCCGCAGGCATCCCATCGTCGGCCGGGTCGCGATGGACGTGTGCGTCGTCGACGTCGGAGACGCGGATGCCTCGCCCGGCGACGACGTCGTCTACTTCGGCGGCACAGGGCCGCTGCGCGTCGGGCTCGCCGCGTGGGAGCAGGCGACGGGCATGACCGGTGCCGAGCTCGTGTGCGCGCTCGGCGTGCGCGGCGGGACACCTGGCCTCTGGCTCACGCGGGAGGTGGTCGCGTGACCGGCGCCCACCTGCGCGTCGACCTCGGGCGGCTCTGCGCCGACATCGACACCCTGCGCGCGCGCATCGCGCCCGCGCATCTCATGTGCGTCGTCAAGAACGACGCCTACGCGCACGGAATCGAACGCGTCGTCGCGGCGGCGGTCGCGCACGGCGTGCAGTGGTTCGGGGCGTTCGACGTGCCGATGGGCGTGCGCGCCCGCGCCGCCGCGGGCGCGGATGCCCGCGTGTTCTCATGGGTGACGGTGGGCCGCGACGAGATCGCGACCGCGCTGGAGGCGGACATCGAGCTCGGGGTCGGCGACGCCGGGTTCCTCGAGGAGGTCGCCGCCGTCTCGTCCGGGCACGGCGCGCGCGTGCACCTGAAGATCGACACCGGCCTGCACCGCAACGGCGTGCGGGCCGAGGACTGGCCGGGGTTCGTGGCGCGGGCCGCCGAACTGGAGGCGCGCGGAGACATCCGCGTTGCAGGAATCTGGAGCCACATCGCTGAGACCAGCGACGAGGCCGACGACCAGTCGCGTGCCGAGTATCACGCCGCGGTCGACGCGGCCCGGTCCGCGGGGCTGAATCCCGAGGTGCTGCACCTCGCCGCGAGCGCCGCAGGCTTCGCGCGACCGGAATTCCGGCACGACCTGGTGCGGTTCGGGGCGTTCTGCTACGGCATCCGCTCGACCGACGGGCCGTCGCTGGAGGGCATCGTCCCGGCGGCGACTCTGCTCGCGCCGGTCGTGCGGGTCGACGGCGCGGTGGTCGAAGTCGGGTACGGGTCGCTGGACGGGCTGCCCTCGACGCTCGCGGGACGCGTGTCGGTGGGCACGCCCGGCGGGGCGCGGGCGCTGCTCGCCGTCGACGAGACGTCGCTGACCGTCGCCGGCTGGCCGGGCGCGACCGTCGGCGACGAGGTGGCCGTATTCGGCCCCGGCTCGCTGGGCGAGTCGTCGGCGACGACCCTCGCCGAGGCGATCGGCACCGTCGGCGAGGAGATCATGGTGCGGGTGACTCCCCTCATCCCTCGCATTTACGTGTGACCCGGCATCCGCTACACTCGACGGGTTCCCCGAGCGAAGGATCATTCCGGTGAAGAACATCGACGGCCCCGCGTCCCTCTCCACGCGCTGACACCGTCGATTCGCCGTATCTCGGCAGGGCCCTGCACGGCCCCGGTGTTCGCGCATCCGCAGACACCGAGGAGGCTCCGTGCCCGCGCACACCCTCACCCCTTCCCTCACGCTTGATCGCGTCTCGTTCGCCTGGCCGGACGGCACCATCGCCCTCGACGGCCTGTCCGGCACGCTCGGCTCGGCTCGCACCGGGCTGGTCGGCCGCAACGGGTCCGGCAAGACCACGCTGCTGCGCCTGATCTGCGGCGAGCTCGCACCGACGGCCGGGCACCTCACGACGACCGGTGCGGTCGCCTGCCTGCCGCAGCGGCTGACGCTCGACGTCGACCGGCCCGTCGCCGTCGTGCTCGGCGTGGCACGCCCACTCGCCGCCGTGCGCGCCATCGAGCGCGGCGACGTCGACCCGCGGCACTTCGATGCCGTCGGCGACGACTGGGACGTCGAGGCGCGCGCGATCGCCGCGCTCGCCGAGGCCGGACTTTCCGCCGACGCCCTGGACCGCCGCATCGGCGAGCTCTCGGGCGGCGAGGCCGTGCTGGCGGCGGTGGCCGGCATCCGGCTTCGCAATGCGCCGATCACCCTGCTCGACGAGCCGACCAACAATCTCGACCGCGACGCGCGTGCGCGCCTGTACGCGCAGGTGCGGGCCTGGCGCGGAGCGCTGGTGGTGGTCAGCCACGACGTTGCGCTGCTCGAGCTCATGGACGACATCGCCGAGCTCTACGACGGCGGGCTGTCGACTTTCGGCGGGCCCTACAGCGCGTGGCGCGCGTGGCTGGGGAGCGAGCAGGATGCCGCACGCCAGGCCGAGCGCACCGCGGCGCAGGACGTGCGGCGCGAGAAGCGCGAGCGCATCGCGGCCGAGACGACCCTCGCGCACCGCCGCGCCGTCGGGCGCAAGGCCCAGGCCGAGAAGCGCGTGCCCGGAATCGTCGCCCAGGCGCGCAAGCGCTCGGCCCAGGTGTCGGCGGGAAAGCTGCGCGGCGAGAAGGCCGACCGCGAGTCGACGGCGCGGGCGGCGCTGGATGCCGCGGGTCGCCGCGTGCGCGAAGACTCCGCGATCCGCATCGATCTGCCCGACCCCGGTGTGCCGGCGGCGCGCCGCATCGCGACGCTGGGCCCGTGGACGATCCAGGGTCCCGAACGGGTCGCTCTGGTCGGCCCGAACGGCATCGGCAAGACATCCCTCGTCGAGCGGCTGGTGCGCGGCGTCGCCGACCGCAGCAACACGGGCCGGATCGACGCCGAGGGCACTCCAGGGCGGCGTGTCGCAGCATCCAGCCTGTATACGTGCCGTGCCGAGCTGCACACCGACCGCGTCGGCTACCTGCCGCAGCGCATCGATGGGCTCGACGACGCCGCCACGGTGCTCGAGAACGTGCGCGCGGCGGCTCCGGAGGTGCCGCCGGCCGAGGTGCGCAACCGGCTCGCCCGGTTCCTCATCCGCGGGGCGACCGTCGACCGGCCGGTCGCAGCCCTGTCAGGCGGCGAGCGCTTCCGCGTCGCACTGGCGCGGCTGCTGCTGGCAGACCCTCCGCCGCAGCTGCTCGTGCTCGACGAGCCGACGAACAACCTCGACCTCGACACGGTCGACCAGCTCGTCGATGCGCTGTCGGCGTACCGCGGTGCGGTGCTGGTGGTCAGCCACGACGACGCCTTCCTCGCGCGGTTGGGGGTGGACGTGACGCTCGAGCTCGACGACGACGGTCTCACCGTGCACCGGTGATCCCCGCTCGCTCGGCCCGGCACGCGGAGCAGTCGGCGGTGGACCAGCGGCCGGCACCGCCCCAAGGCGCCGGTTCAGCCGACAGGCGTGAGACCCTCCTCCAGCCGCGCCACGTCCTCGGTGCCGCACAGCTCAGTCGCCGGCAGCGCGGCGCTGGCGCTGCCGGCGGCCACCGCGGTGCAGAACGCATCCCGCAGCGCGCGACCCTGGGCGAGCCGCAGCACAAGTGCGCCGAGGAAGCTGTCGCCCGCTCCGACGGTGCTCTGCACCTGGACGTGCGGGGTCTCCAGACGCAGCACCTCGTCACGCGTGACCAGGGCCGCACCCGCGCCGCCGAGGGTCAGCGCGACGACGTCGCAGGCGCCGCGGCCGACGAGCTCGCGGGCGGCCTCGACGAGTTCGGACTCGTCGCCGATCTCGGCGCCGACGAGTTCGCCGAGCTCGCGCCTGCTGGGCTTGATGAGGTGCACGCCCTCGTCGAGCGCGGCGCGCAGCGCCTCGCCCGAGGTGTCGATGACGCTGCGGCCGCCCTGCGCGCGTGTGATCTGCGCGATGCGCGCGTAGAAGTCCACGGGAACACCGGGCGGCAGGCTGCCGCTGCCGACGATGTACCCGTTCCGCGGCAGGTCGTCGCCGACGGCGGTCAGCAGTGCCCGCCACTCCGGCTCGGCCAGGTGCGGTCCCTGCAGCACGAAACGGAACTGCTCTCCGGTCGAGATCTCATCGACGGTGAAGCTTTCGCGCGTGCTGTGGCCGATGCGCACCATGCGGCTGGCGATGCCCTCCCGATCCAGCAGGTCCCGATACGCCTGCCCGGTCGGCCCGCCCGCGGCGTACACGGCCAGCGAGCTGCCGCCGAGGTTGCGCACGACCCGCGAGACGTTCACCCCGCCCCCGCCGGGATCGAGCCGGGTCGGTCCGCAGCGCAGCTTGTGCTCGGCCACGACCCGCTCGGTCGAGGTCGAGACATCCAGCGCCGGGTTCGGCGTCACGGTCAGGATCGGCGCGTGCGGCAGGGCCATGGCCACAGTGTACGGAGCGCCGCCCTCGGTCGCGGCCAGACGGGTTTGGGGCGGCATCCCTCCGTCGGGGCGCACCTCTCGCGCCCCGACGGAGCGATTGCGCCCCAAACCCGGGAGTCCCGGTGTCGGTCGGGACGACGAAGATAGAGGGATGCCGGATGTGCTCGAGCGGTTCGGTCCTGCCACGCAGGACTGGTTCCGTGGCGCGTTCGCGGCGCCGACCGACGCGCAGGTCGGCGCGTGGGACGCGATCTCATCCGGCCGGCACGCGCTCGTGGTCGCCCCGACCGGGTCGGGCAAGACGCTGTCGGCGTTCCTGTGGGCGATCGACCGGATCTTCCGGGAGAAGGATGCCGCGCCGCCCGCGCCGGCTAAGGGCCGGCGGCGACAGAGGACGGATGCCGCGGCCACCCGCATCCTCTACATCTCGCCGCTGAAGGCGCTCGGCGTGGACGTGGAGCGCAATCTCCGGTCGCCGCTGGTCGGGATCGGGCAGTCGGCGCGTCGGCTCGGCATCCCGGTCCCCGAGGTCACGGTCGGCGTGCGCTCCGGCGACACCACTTCGTCCGACCGCCGTCGGCTGGTGGTCGATCCGCCTGACATCCTCATCACCACGCCCGAGTCGCTGTATCTGATGCTGACGAGCCAGGCGGGCGAGACCCTGCGCGATGTGCACACCGTCATCGTCGACGAGGTGCATGCGGTCGCGGCGACCAAGCGCGGCGCGCACCTCGCGGTGAGCCTGGAGCGACTCGACGCCCTGCGCCGCACGCACGATGAGAGCGCGCAGCTGGTGCAGCGCATCGGGCTGTCGGCGACGGTGCGGCCGATCGACGAGGTCGCCCGGTTCCTCGGCGGCGCGCAGCCGGTCGAGATCGTCGCACCGCGGGCGACGAAGACGTTCGAACTCAAGGTCGTCGTGCCGATCGACGACCTGTCCAACCCTCCCGTCCCCGCCCGCGAGGACGAGACGGCGGAGACCGGCGACGACTGGTTCAGCGGCGGCAGCGGCGGCAGCACCGAGGTGACCGGGTCGGTGTGGCCGCACGTGGAGGAGGCGATCGTCGACCGCATCCTGCAGCACCGCTCCACGATCGTGTTCGTCAACTCGCGGCGGCTCGGCGAGCGCCTCACCGGGCGCCTGAACGAGATCTACGCGGAGCGGATCGGCGCCGAGCTCTCCGAACCGGCGGTCCCGGCCGCGATGATGGCGCAGGCGGGCGCCACGGCGGGAGCCGAGCCCATCCTCGCCAAGGCCCACCACGGCTCGGTGTCCAAGGAGCAGCGCGCCGAGGTCGAGGACGAGCTGAAGTCCGGAGTGCTGCGCTGCGTCGTCGCAACGAGCAGCCTCGAGCTGGGCATCGACATGGGCGCCGTCGACCTCGTCATCCAGGTGGAGGCGCCCCCGTCCGCCGCGTCGGGGCTGCAGCGCGTCGGCCGCGCCGGCCATCAGGTCGGCGAGATCAGCCGCGCGGCGCTGTTCCCCAAGCACCGCGGCGACGTGCTGCACACCGCGATCGTGACCGAGCGGATGCTGTCGGGTCAGATCGAGGCGATCCGCATTCCGCAGAATCCGCTCGACATCCTCGCGCAGCAGACCATCGCCGCCGCCGCAATCGGCCCGGTCGACGTGGAGGGATGGTACGAGACCATCAAGCGCAGCGCGCCGTTTCGCACCCTCCCCCGCAGCGCGTACGAGGCGACCCTCGACCTGCTGGCGGGGCGCTACCCGTCCGACCGGTTCGCCGAGCTGCGCCCGCGGGTGATCTGGGATCGCGACCTCGGCGTCATCACCGGCCGCCCCGGCGCCCAGCGCATCGCGGTCACCAGCGGGGGCACGATCCCCGACCGCGGACTGTTCGGCGTGTTCGTGGCCGGCGAGACCCGCAACGCGCGGGTCGGCGAGCTCGACGAGGAGATGGTCTACGAATCGCGGGTGAACGATGTGTTCACGCTCGGCACCACCAGCTGGCGCATCGTCGAGATCACCCACGATCGCGTCAACGTCGTGCCCGCGTTCGGGCAGCCCGGCAAGGTGCCGTTCTGGCACGGCGACGGACTGGGCCGGCCTGCAGAGCTCGGCGAGGCGCTGGGCCGCTTCAGCCGCGAGGTCTCCACGGCCGAACCGGCGAAGGCCGCGCAGCGGCTGCAGGATGCCGGGCTGGACGACAGAGCCGCGGCGAACCTGCTCGCCTACCTCGCCGAGCAGCGCGAGGCGACCGGCACGCTGCCCACCGACAGGAGCCTCACCGTCGAGCGCAGCCGCGACGAGGTCGGCGACTGGCGCGTCATCCTGCATTCCCCGTACGGCATGCATGTGCACGCGCCGTGGGCGCTGGCGGTCAACGCCCGCATCCGCGAGCGCCTCGGCGTCGAGGGTTCGGCGGTGGCCAGCGACGACGGCATCATCGCGAGGGTTCCGGATGCCGAGGCGGAGCCGCCCGGGGCGGAGCTGTTCGTCTTCGAGCCCGATGAGCTCGAACAGCTGGTCACCGAGGAGGTCGGCGGCTCGGCCCTGTTCGCCGCGCGGTTCCGCGAGTGCGCGGCGCGGGCGCTGCTCATGCCGCGGATGAACCCGAGCCGGCGCAGCCCGCTGTGGCAGCAGCGCCAGCGCGCCGCCCAGCTGCTCGAGGTCGCCAAAGAGCACCCGCGGTTCCCGATCATCCTCGAGACGCTGCGCGAGGTGCTGCAGGACGTCTACGACCTCCCCGCCCTGCTGCGGGTGGCGCGCGGCATCGGCGAGCGCCGCATCCGGCTCGTCGAGACCACCACCTCGCAGCCGTCGCCGTTCGCCCGCGACCTGCTGTTCGGCTACGTCGGCGCGTTCATGTACGAGGGCGACTCGCCGCTGGCCGAGCGCCGCGCCGCGGCGCTGTCTGTCGATCCGGCGCTGCTTTCCGAGCTGCTCGGCAAGATCGAGATGCGCGAGCTGCTCGACCCCGCGGTCATCGCCCAGTTCGAGCTGGAGGTGCAGCGGCTCGACCCCGATCGGCGGGCACGCGGCAAGGAGGGCGTGGCCGACCTGCTCCGCATCCTCGGACCCCTGGATGCCGCCGAGGTCGCCGCCCGGCTCGAGCCCGCCTCCCGCTCGTCGGGCGAGGAGCGAAGCGACCAGGCGAAACGCGACGACACGACCGGGGTCGACGAGGCGCAGGCGCACCTGGACGCGCTGGTCGCCGAGCGCCGCGCCATCCCCGTCACGATCGCCGGAGCCGCGCGGTTCGCCGCGATCGAGGATGCCGGTCGCCTCCGCGATGCCCTCGGCATCCCGCTGCCCGTCGGCATCCCGACCGCGTTCCTCGACCCGATCGCCGACCCGCTCGGCGACCTGCTCGCCCGGCATGCGCGCACGCACGGGCCGTTCCGGGCGGGGGATGCCGCGGCGCGTCTGGGGCTCGGAGCCGCCGTCGCGCGCCAGACGCTGCAGCGACTGGAGACTCAGGGACGGGTCACGAGCGGATTCTTCCTGCCGGAGCCGGAGACGGGAGCGACGGGTGCCGACGAGGCGGACTGGTCCGACACCGAGGTGCTGCGCCGCCTGCGGCTGCGGTCACTCGCCGCGATCCGCGGCAGCGTCGAGCCCGTGCCGCAGGACGCGTACGCGCGGTTCCTGCCCGCCTGGCAGCACCTGGACCGGCCGCTCGAGGGCATCGACGGCATCTCTGTCGTGATCGAGCAGCTCGCCGGCGTGCCCATTCCGGCGAGCGCGTGGGAGTCGCTCGTCCTGCCCGCGCGGGTGCGCGACTACACGCCGGCGATGCTCGACGAGCTCACCTCATCCGGTGAGGTGCTCTGGTCGGGGCACGGGTCGCTCCCCGGCCGCGACGGCTGGGTCGCGCTGCACCCGGCCGATCTCGCGCCGCTCACCCTCGCCCTGCCCGAGCAGGAGCCAGAGGATCTGCCGCCGCTCGAGCAGAGGCTGGTCAACATCCTGGGCGCGGGCGGCGCCTACTTCACGGCGCAGCTGAAGACGCTGGCGGATGCCGCCAACGAGCAGTCCGTCATCGACGCCCTGTGGAACCTCACCTGGGCCGGGCGCGTCACCAACGACACCTTCGCGCCCATCCGCACGCTCCTGGCCGGTGGATCGCAAGCGCACAAGACCACCCGGCGCGCCCCGCGTGCGCGGATGTATCGCGGGCAGACGCTCGCCCGCCCGAACGGGGCCGCACCGCCACGGCCACCCGCGCTCGGCGGTCGCTGGTCGCTGCTGCCAGAACCGGAGGCCGACGCCGCGCAGCGCGCGACCGCCGCAGCGAGCCTGCTGCTGGACCGCCACGGCGTCGTCACTCGCGGCGCGGTGCAGGCCGAGGGACTGCCCGGCGGCTTCGCGCAGACGTACCGCATCCTCGCCGGCTTCGAGCAGGCGGGGCACTGCCGGCGCGGCTACATCGTCGAAAAGCTGGGCGCGGCGCAGTTCGCGGCATCCAGCACCATCGACCGTCTGCGCGAGTTCACCCGTCCCGACGACCCGCTCCCCGATGCCGACCGCACGGTGCGCACGCTCGCCGCCACCGACCCCGCCAACCCCTACGGCGCGGCGCTGGCCTGGCCCGCGCTCGAGGGCGTGCGCCACCGGCCGGGCCGGAAGGCCGGCGGCATCGTCGTGCTCGTCGACGGCGAGCTGGCGCTCTACCTCGAGCGCGGCGGCAAGTCCGCCCTCGCATTCACCGACGACGAGGCGGCGCTGGCCGCGGCATCCGCCGATCTCGCGCGCACGTCCCGTGAGCGCCGGCTGGAG
>DASSYC010000134.1:0-5083 GCA_035703465.1 Microbacterium sp.
GGGCCGACCGCATCGGCGCGACGGCCGGTGGGCGTCACGACCAGCAGCGCTGCCGGAGAGCCTTGCTGTGCGCGCCGTTCGAGCAGGGCGGTGAGCACCGGGGCATCGAGCCCCTCGACGAGAGAGAGGTCGGCATCGACGGATGCCGCGGCCAGCGTCTCCTGAAGGGCATCGGACTGCGCGAGGGCGCGCGCGATCCCGGAAACCATCACCGCATGAGTCTACGGGCGTGGAGGAGGGCCCGTGCCAGGATGGACCCGTGACCGACCCGCAGCAGCCCGTGACGCCGGCCCCGCACCCGCCGTCGGCCGCGACGGCACCGCCGGTCGCGCCGTACAGCGGGCCCTACGCGGCGCCGTACGTGGCCCCGTACGTGGCACCGGTGCATCCTCAGTACGCGGCTGCGATCACATCGCCCGCGCGGCCGTCGAACACCCTCGGCATCGTCGCGGTGATCGCCGCCGGGCTGGCCGCGCTCACCCCGATCACCGCCGCCCTGGCCGCAGCCCGGATCGGAGCCGGCACGGCGGCGCAGCTGGCCGGTCTGCCGCTGCGCGCCGATCTGGACCTGCACATCCTCACGCCGGTGCGCGACTGGGTGCTGCTCGGCGAGCTGTCGTTCTGGGCAGGCACGGCGCTGGGCATCTGGGCTCTCGTGCAGGGCATCGTGGCGATCGCGCGCAATCGCGGCCGCGTCGCGGGGGTCGTCGCCGTCGTCGTCGCCGTGCTCGCACCGGTCGTGTTCGCCCTGGCGGCGTTCCTCGCCTTCAGCGCCGGGGTCCAGTCCGCCGGGTACTCGGGGGTCTGACGCGCACGCAGGTGCGAGTTCACTCGCGCGGCGCGTGATGCTTCTGCTGGGCCGCGATGAGCCCCTCGGCCACGAGCAGCTCGACCGCGTCGGCCGCGTCGGCGAGCACCAGGGGCAGCTCCCGGCGCTCGGCGGCGCTGAACGGGTCCAGCACCCAGTCCGCGGCATCCTGACGGCCCGGCGGGCGCCCGATGCCCACCCGCACGCGCGGGAAGTCGGGCGTGCCGAGCGCCTTCGCGACATCCCGCACGCCGTTGTGACCGCCGTGCCCACCGCCGGATTTCAGCTTGACGGAGTCGAGCGGGATGTCCAGCTCGTCGTGCACGATGACCACCCGCTCCGGGGGGACGTCGTAGAACCGGGCCAGCGACGAGACCGGTCCTCCGGAGACGTTCATGAACGAGTTCGGCTTCGCGAGTATCAGCTTGGCGCCGCCCGGCCGCAGCCAGGTCTCGGCGACGCGCGCGTTCGCCTTGTGGGCCTTGAAACCCTCAGCGCGGCGCTCGGCCAGCTCGTCGAGGACGAGCTGGCCCACGTTGTGCCGCGTCAGCTCGTAACGCGGGCCGGGGTTGCCCAGCCCGACCACCAGCCACGTCTCAGCCATCGCCGGGCATCCGCTGCCTTATTCGGCGGCCTCTTCCTCGGCGGCCTCCTCGGCCTGGGCGGCCGCTTCGGCGGCGTCGGCCTCGGCGAGCTCCTCTTCGGCCTCGACGGGCGCAGAGGGGATCGAGACGGCGACGAAGAGCAGGTCGGGCTCGTCGAGCAGGGCCGCACCCTTGGGGAGCACGAGCTCGGAGGCCGTGATGTGCGTACCGTCCTCGAGGCCGTCGACGTCCACCTCGACGTGCTCGGGGATGTTCGTCGCCTCCACCTCGAGCCGGACCGTGGTGTTGTCGAGAGTCGCGATGGTCCCCGAGAAGGGCTCGCCGACCATGAGGACGGGAACCTCGACGTGGACCTTCTCGCCCTTGCGCACCACGAGCAGGTCGATGTGCTCGATGACCTGGCGGACCGGGTCCTTCTGGACGTCCTTGACGAGGGTCAGCTGCGCCGTGCCGGCGACGTCGAGCTCGAGCACCGCGTTGGCGCGGCGGATGAGCAGCGAGACCTGGTGTCCGGGAAGGGCCACGTGCACCGGTTCGGCACCGTGCCCGTAGATGACGGCGGGGATCTTGCCGGCGGCGCGCAGGCGGCGGGCGAAGCCCTTGCCGAACTGCTCCCGCGGCTCGGCGTGGACCGTGTTGTCGGTGTCGGTCGACATGTGGATTCTCCTTGCGGGCGTCCGCGATCAGGCAGGAGCCCTGTGTGTGGTCTGTGGTTTCGACTCGAACGCGCGCCGCGTGAGGAAAGCCGTGAAGCCTGCCGACCGCGTCGATCACGGATGCCCGTGGCATCCCTCGCCGAAGTTCGTCCCCCCAGTCTACCAGCGGCCCCGCTACGATGAAGACGCACCCGTCCCACAGCCTCGGAGGACCCTATGGACTACGGCTTCTTCTCCCACATCGTGCTGTGGGTCATGACCGCGATCTTCGGACTCGGCGCCATCGGGGTCATTCTCTCGTTCTGGTTCCTGGGGCGGCAGAACTACCGCAGGAACTGATCGGCCAGACGCGCCGCCGCCCGGGCGGCCACCTCCTGGACCGTTCCCTCGTTGTGCAGCGAGAAGCCGGGTTCGTCCGGTGCGAGGCGCTCCCAGGCCGCCAGCTGGGAGTCCAGCAGCGCAGGCGGCATGAAGTGGTCGCGACGCCGCATGCGCCGGCGCAGCTCGTCCGTTTCGACGGCCAGCTCCACGAACACGGCGTCCGTCGCGGTCTGCGCAATGCGCTCCCGGTAGCGGCGGGCCAGTGCCGAACACGCAACCACGATGTCCGGCGCCGCACGCAGAACCCGGCCGACGGCGTCCAGCCACGGCATCCGATCCTCATCGTCGAGCGGGCTGCCGGCGAGCATCTTCTCGACGTTCGCTGCGCTGTGCAGGTCGTCCCCGTCGACGAACGGGATGCCGAGGGTCGCCGCGATCGCCGCGCCCACGGCCGACTTGCCCGAACCGCTCGGTCCCATCACGACGATGCGCACGCAACGACGCTAGCCCAGCTGAGGGGCCGCCCGGGCGACGCACTACCCTGGGGAGCAATCACCCTCCGAAGGAAGGAGCGCGCGTGTCCTCGAACGATCCGCCGGCGCAGACGAACATCTCGACCGATCGAGACGACGAGCCGGGATCGACGACCGAGCACGAGGGGATGCCCGCCCCCGAGGACGTTCCCCGCCCGAGTCCTGAGGCCGGACGCGCCGCGCCCGGCGCCGGAGGACCCGCGAACATCGGCATCGTCGGGCTGGCGGTGATGGGATCGAACCTGGCCCGGAACCTGGCAAGCCGCGAGGGCAACACGGTGGCGGTGTTCAACCGCACGCACGCCCGCACCGAGGAGCTCGTCGCCGCGCACCCCGATCCCGGCTTCGTGCCGACCGCATCGTACGCGGAGTTCGCCGCGGCCCTGCACAGGCCCCGCACGGCGATCGTGATGGTCAAGGCCGGGGTGGCAACCGATGCCGTGATCGACGACCTGCTCGAGGTGTTCGAGCCGGGCGACATCATCGTCGACGGCGGCAATGCCCTGTTCACCGACACCATCCGCCGCGAGGAGGCGGTGCGCGCCACCGGCGTCAACTTCGTCGGCATGGGCGTATCCGGCGGCGAGGAGGGTGCACTGCTGGGCCCGTCGCTGATGCCGGGCGGCCCCGACGAGTCGTGGATCACGCTCGGACCGATCCTGCGGTCGATCGCGGCCGTCGCCGAGGGCGAGCCGTGCGTCACCCACATCGGCCACGACGGCGCCGGGCACTTCGTGAAGATGGTGCACAACGGCATCGAGTACGCCGACATGCAGCTGATCGCCGAGGCGTACGACCTGATCCGACACGGCACCGGGAAGAGCCCGGCCGAGATCGCGGACGTGTTCGCCGAGTGGAACCGCGGCGAACTGGAGTCCTACCTCATCGAGATCACCGCCGAGGTGCTGCGCCAGACGGATGCCGCCACCGGCGCACCGCTCGTGGACGTCATCGTCGACCAGGCCGGCGCGAAGGGCACCGGCGGGTGGACGGTGCAGACCGCGATCGACCTGGGCGTGCCCGTCTCGGGGATCGCCGAAGCCGTGTTCGCCAGGTCGCTGTCGTCGCATCCCGAGCAGCGGGAGGTCTCCAGGGACCTGCCCGGCCCGGCGAACGCGCCGCGGGTCGACGACTCGGACGCGTTCATCGAGGATGTGCGGCTGGCGCTGTTCGCGTCGAAGATCGTCGCGTACAGCCAGGGGTTCGACGAGATCCGCGCCGGGGCGGCCCAGTACGGGTGGAGCATCGACCTGGGCGCCGTCGCGAGGATCTGGCGGGCCGGCTGCATCATCCGCGCGCAGTTCCTGAACCGCATCGCCGACGCGTATGCGGCCCAGCCCGACCTCCCGGTGCTGCTGACGGCCCCGTACTTCGTCGACGCGCTGACGCGGGCCCAGGACGCCTGGCGGCGCATCGTGGGGACGGCGGCGAGCGCCGGCATCCCCTCTCCCGCCTTCTCCTCGTCGCTGGCCTACTACGACGGTCTGCGCGCCGAGCGGCTGCCCGCCGCGCTCATCCAGGGTCAGCGCGACTTCTTCGGCGCGCACACCTACCGGCGCACGGACCGGCCCGGCGTCTTCCATACGCTGTGGTCCGGCGACCGCAGCGAGGTCGAAGAACCCGCGTGAACCGGCTCACAGCCTGCGCATAGCGCCTTCCATAGGAAATTCATAGATCGGCGCGCACAATGGGGGCATGACCGCTGCTGCGCCTGCGCCCGAACTGCGCCGTCCCGACGGCGCCCCGCTGCGCGTGCTCGTCGTGGACGACGAGCAGATGCTCACCGACCTGCTCTCGATGGCGCTGCGGATGGAGGGGTGGGACGTGCGCACCGCCGGGTCGGGGTTCGATGCCCTGCAGGGCGCGCGCGACTTCGACCCCGACGCCATGGTGCTGGACATCATGATGCCCGACCTCGACGGCATGGCCGTGCTGCAGCGGCTGCGCCAGTCGGGAAACGACGTCCCGGTGCTGTTCCTCACCGCGAAGGACTCTGTGTCCGACCGCATCGCCGGGCTGACCGCCGGCGGGGACGACTACGTGACCAAGCCGTTCAGCCTCGAAGAGCTGACCGCCCGGATCCGCGCCGTGCTGCGGCGCACCGGCGGTGACCGGGAGTCCGGCAAGCTCGCCTTCGCCGACCTGGAGCTGGACGAGGAG
>DASSYC010000181.1:0-2754 GCA_035703465.1 Microbacterium sp.
CGGCGTGGAGACGTACACGATGTCGACATCGGGATCGGCCACGAGCGCCTCGTACGACGCGTGCGCCCGCGGCAGCTCGAACTCGGCGGCGAACTCGTCGGCGCGCGTCTTGAACCGCGAGCCGACGGCGACGACGTCGCGGCCGGACACGCGCAGGTCGCGCGCGAACAGACGGGCGATGCCGCCGGTGGCGAGGATGCCCCAGCGCAGACCGGCCATGCTAGACGCGCATCTCGCCGCCGGCGCGCAGTCGCGACAGCGCGTCGACGGTGGCCGCCAGGATCAGCACCCCGCCGGTGACGAGCAGGTTGATGCCGGCCGGCAGCCCGAGCAGGCCGAGGCCGTTGGTGATCATGGCGATCACCAGCGCGCCGATGGCCGCGTGCACGAGCCGGCCGCGCCCGCCGAACAGGCTCACTCCGCCGACCACGGCCGCCGCGACGCCGCTGAGCACGATGTCGCGGCCCACGGTGGCATCCACCGAGGCGACGCGCGTGACGCTGAACAGCGCGGAGACCACTGCGAGGGTCGAGCAGATCACGAACGCCCACCACTTGACCCAGCGCACCTTGATGCCCGCGCGCCGGGCGGCCTCGGCGTTTCCGCCGATCGCGTAGAGGTACCGGCCGAACTTCGTGCGGTCGAGCACGAAGGTGCCCGCCCACAGGATGACGAGGGTGACAGGGACGATGATCGGCACGCCCTGGACGGGGTTCACCGACGAGCTGCGGTCGAGGTTCAGGAAGTAGACCACGACGCCGCCGATCACGGCGATCACGGCGAGCTTGATCCACACCAGCGAGAGCGCGCGGTTGGGCACGCCCGCCCGCCGGCGCCGCGAGCGGTCCCAGAACGAGGTCGCGGCCGAGACGGCGATCATGACGGCGAGCATCACCCAGCCGCCCCACAGCGGCAGGTTGCCGTTCTGCAGGGCGAGCAACTCGGGGACCTGCACGCGGTAGATGCCGCCCTCGCCGATCACCAGCAGTGCCAGCCCCTGGAAGCCGAGGAACAGGCCCAGGGTGACGACGAAGGAGGGGATGCCGATGCGCGCCACGAAGAAGCCGATCAGCGCGCCGGTGGCGATACCGAAGACGAACGCGGCGAGCAGGGCGATCGGCCACGGCACGGCGAAGCTCGCGCCGAGCACCACGAAGATCGCCATGCCGACGCCTCCGGTGACGCCGGCGGACAGGTCGATCTCGCCGAGCAGCAGCACGAACACGAGCGCCATCCCCAGCATCACCAGCGGGGCGGCCTGATTGAACAGGTTGGCGAAGTTGCGCTCGGTGAGGAAGTAGGGGCTGAGCAGCGTGAACAGGATGCTGAGGGCCACCAGTCCGCCGACGGCCGGGAGCGCGCCCATGTCGCCGCCGCGGACCCGCTGCCACCAGGCCTGGATCTGCTCGCCCAGGCCGCCTTCGACGCCGCTGCCGATCAGCTCGTCGGCGATCGGGTCGGGGGAGGCCTCCGTGCGGGTGTCGATGCTCATGCGGCACCTCCGGTCTTGATGTTCGCGGTCTCGATGAGAGGGACCCCCTGCGTCTTGGTTCCGGTGATGTAGCCGACGACGTCATCGCGGGTGGTGTCCGCGGCCGCCACCTGAGCGACCATCTGGCCGAGGTACAGCACGGCGATGTCATCGGCCACCTCGAACACGTCGACGAGGTTGTGGCTGATGAGGATCACCGCGACCCCCGAGTCGGCGAGCCGGCGCACCAGGTTGAGCACCTGCTCGGTCTGGGCGACGCCCAGCGCGGCGGTGGGCTCGTCGAGGATGACGACGCGGGCCTTCTTCAGCGCGGCCCGGGCGATGGCGACGGTCTGGCGCTGACCGCCGGACAGGCTCGACACCTTCTGCCGGACGGATTTCATGGTGCGCACCGAGAGCGACCGCAAGGTGTCGGACGCCTCTTTCTCCATGCGCCCCTCGTCGAAGGTGGCGGTGGACATCTCCTCGCGGCCGAGGAACATGTTCTGCACGATGTCGAGGTTGTCGCACAGGGCGAGGTCCTGGTAGACGACCTCGATGCCCAGTGCGGCTGCGACGCGCGGATTGTGCAGGTCGCGGTGCGTGCCTTCGATGAGCACCTGGCCGCCGTCGTAGGGCTGCACTCCCGCGAGCCCTTTGATGAGGGTGGACTTGCCCGCGCCGTTGTCGCCGACCAGTGCGGTGACCTTGCCGGGGAGGACGGTGAGATCGACCCCCTTGAGGACGTTGACCGGGCCGAAGGACTTCTTCACGCCCACGAGCTCGATGATGGGTTCGGTCATGCCTGGCTCCCTTGCGTGGCGGATGTGCGACGGGGGCGCCGCGTCTCGGACGCGACGCCCCCGTCGACGGGGCTACTGTACGCCGTGTTCCGCGCACGCATCGGCGAGCGAGGCGCCGTCCACGTCCCCGGTGCACAGCTCCGCGGCGTCGGCGTCGCCGCCGGCGACGACATCCTTCACCTGGTCGGGTCCGACCGAGTTCGGGGTGACCGCGATGTACGGAGTGCCGTCCTCGAGCTGCTGGTCGGCCTTCGGCGTCTCGCCGTTGAGCAGGGCGACCGCGGTCTCGACTGCGGCTTCGGCCTCGATCTTCACCGGCTTCCACACGGTGCCGGTCTGCCAGCCCGTGAGGATGTACTGCAGGGCGCCCAGCTGGGCATCCTGACCCGAGATCGGCACGTCACGCAGGTTGTTCTTCATCAGGATGCTGATGACACCCGCGGCGTTCGCGTCGTTGGCCGACCACACCGCGTCGACCTG
>DASSYC010000036.1:0-14683 GCA_035703465.1 Microbacterium sp.
GCGGCGCTCATCGCCGACGAGAAGGCGACCGATGTCCTCGTGCTCACCCACGGCTGGAACAACGACCCCGCCGCCGCCCGGGCACTCTACAAGTCGCTCATGTCGTCGTTCGGCGCGGTGCGCAGCAAGGTCGCCCGCGCGCGAGGGCGTCGCTTCGTGGTGCTCGGCATGCTGTGGCCGTCGATCCTGTGGGCCCCGCCCGACGACGGCGAGGGCGGCGGTGCGGGGCTCGGCGACGAGACCGAGGGGCTGCGAGCGCTCATCGAGCAGCAGGTCGAGGAGCCGTCGCGCCGGGCCAAGCTCATCGCCCTGCTTCCCGCGCTGGAGACCTCGCCCGAAGCCCGCGCCGAGTTCGTCAAGGTGCTGCGTGCGAAGCTGCCCGCCGGGGCGGTCGACGACGACGACCCCGACTCCGCGCCGAAGGCGCTGCGCACCGCAGACGCCGAGACCATCTTCGACGCCGCCGCGGGCGGGCAGAGCCTCACCGGGGCCACGGCGGGCGTGGGCGGTGCGGCAGACATCGGCGGAATGGGCGCCTTCGACGAAGGCGAGGGCGGCGCGGCCGGGTTCTCGTTCGGCGGAATCCTCGATGCGGCGCGCAACGTCGTGAACACGATGACCTATTACACGATGAAGGAGCGCGCTGGCGTCGTGGGGACCAAGGGCATCGCCGCCCTGCTGAACAGGCTGCACGAGGCCGCACCGGAGGCGCGGCTGCACCTGGTCGGCCACTCGTTCGGCGGGCGGGCCGTGACCGCCGCCGCCGACAAGACCACCGCCCCGGTGTCGTCCGTCAGCCTGCTGCAGGCCGCGTACAGCCACTACGGCATGGCTCAGGACTGGGACGGGGCGGGCGCCCGCGGGGCGTTCTTCCGGGTTCCGGGCCGCACGGAGGGGCCGGTGATCGTCACCTTCACACGCAACGACAAGGCGGTAGGCCTCGCGTACCCCGTCGCTTCGCGCATCGCGCGGCAGGTCGGGGTGGGAATCGGCGACGCGAACGACAAGTACGGCGGCATCGGGCGCAACGGCGCACTGAAGACCCCGGCCTCACTGCCCGCCGGTGCGCTCCTGGACGTCGGCGGCGAGTATGCGTTCGCACCCGGAAGGGTGTCGTCGCTCGACGGCGACCGCTTCATCTCGGGGCACAGCGATGTGACGGGCCGACAGGTGGCCTACGCGGTGCTGTGCGCGGCCACCACGGCGGGATGAGGCTGCGCGGCTGATTCCACAGCGGCCGTCTTCGCCGCGCTGTCCACAGTCAGGCCCCGGAAGCGGCCGACGACGGGGTTCGAGGTCGGATGCCGCTCCTACCGTCGCCGGCATGCTGAAACCGCTCAACACGCCCGATGACCTGCCCCGCCGCCGTCCCTACCGCGTCCCATGGAGGGTGGAGCGCCTGTTCGAGTCGCACCCCCTGGTGACCAACGCCGGCCCGGTGCCCGTCGACTTCGTCCGCGTGTTCAGCTGGTCGCCGGAGTCGGGGGCCATCACCGAGCACTGGGGCCAGATGATGCCGGGCGAGTCGGCGGAGGTGTGCCTGTGCGGGTCCGACCCCGACGACACGACCGTCACCATCGCGTGGTTCCGACAGGAGGACAGCAAGGAGTATGTGTGGCGGTTCGTGATGTGACGACGCGAGATCGCCGTCGAGCAACGAGAATGGGCATATGGGCCTGTTCACGCAGAAACCGCAGTTCGACGACGACCTCCCGGCGCTCCCGGGTGAACCGCTCCAGCCCGAGTCGGCGGCCGAACGGCTGGCCGATGGGGCACCCGTCGATGCCGGCGGGATCGGCCTGCTCGGCGAGGGAGGCGCGGTCGAGTCGATCGTGATCCCTGTGCCGCCGTCGATCGAGACCACCTCGTCGCAGGAGTCGCCGAGCGACGACTGACCCATGGCTGACCCTGCAAGCGCTTGCATGTCGGTTCGACAGGAGCGCGCGGCGCACCCTAGCCTCGCTACATGGACAGCACCCTCGCCGCCCTCGCGGACTGGATGCCGCGGCAGCGATGGTATGCGGCCAGAGGCGGCACGCCGTCGCTGAGGCTGGTAGCGGCATGGGATCTTCCGCCCGGGGGCACGCAGCCCGGGGCCGCCGACGGACTTCTCGAGGTGCGCACCCTGCTCGTCGCAGACGAGGGCGCGGTGCCCGCCGTGCTCTACCAGGTGCCGATCGTGGCCAGGGCGACCACGCACGTGGATGCCGCCGCGGCACACCTGATCGGCAGCCCCGAGCCCGGGACGACGCTCGTCGACGGCGTTCACGACCCCGCCTATGCGGCCGCTCTGCTGCGACTTGTCACCGTCGGCGGCGAGATCTCGGGCCCGGATGCCACCGGTCGCGGCATCCCGGCCGCGCCCCGGCCGGCCGACGAGTTCTCGCCCGCGGATGCGACGGTCCTGACCGGAGAGCAGTCCAACACCTCGCTCATCTACCGGGCCCCGACCCCGGTGATCTGCAAGGTGTACCGGCAGCTGCACGCCGGTCTCAACCCCGACATCGAGCTGCAGACCGCACTCGCCGCCGGCGGATCGCCGTTCGTCCCCCGTGCGATCGGCTCCGTCGAGGGGACCTGGCCGAACGTTGCGGATTCACAGCAGCGGGATGCCGGCTCGCTCGCCTTCGCGCAGGAGTATCTGCCCGACGTCGAAGACGCGTGGCGGGTCGCGCTGCGCGCGGCGGCCGCAGGCGAGGACTTCGACGACAGTGCGCGCGAGCTCGGGCGGGCCACCGCCCAGGTGCACCTCTCGCTCGCCGAGCTGTTCCGCACGCGCGAGCCCGCGGCATCGGACCGTGCCGCCGTCGTCGACAGCTGGCACCGGCGGCTGTCCACGGCGATCGCCGAGGTGCCCGAGCTCGCCGACCGGCGCGGAGCGATCGAGGCGGTCTATGCGCGCGCCGCGGAGGCGCCCTGGCCGCACCTGCAGCGCATCCACGGCGACTACCACCTGGGGCAGGTGATCCGCGTGCCCGGCCGCGGCTGGATGCTGCTCGACTTCGAGGGCGAGCCGATGCGACCCATGGCAGAGCGGGTCCGACCCGACCTGGCCCTGCGCGATGTCGCGGGCATGCTGCGCTCGTTCGACTACGTCGCCGGATCCATCCGGCTCGACCAGCCCGAGCGCTCGCCGGAGTCGGTGCGCGCGTGGGCGCTCTCCGCGCGTACCGCCTTCCTCGAGGGGTACGAGCGCGGGTCGGGGTCGACACTGGCCGACCATGCTCTCCTCGACGCCCTGGAGCTCGACAAAGCCGTCTACGAGGCGCTGTACGAGACCCGCAGCAGGCCGACGTGGGTCGCCATCCCGCTTCGCGCCATCGGCCGTCTCGCGTGAGACGCCCGCCGCTGCGCCGCGTGGGATGATCGACGGGTGCACGTCGAAGGAACCGGACGCAGAGACGCGCCGGTGCCCCCGCCGGGTGCCGGCGTGTCGTTCGTGATGCCGGTGCTCAACGAGCGCCCGTACCTGCAGCGCGCGGTCGAGACGGTGCTCGCCCAGGAACTCGACGGTCCCGCCGAACTCGTGCTGTCGCTCGGCCCCTCCACCGACGGCACGAGCGAGCTGGCCGGGCGGCTCGCCGCCGCCGACCCGCGCATCGTGCTCGTCGACAATCCCCGCGCCGACATCCCGATCGGGCTCAACCTCGCCATCCGCGCATCGAGGTATCCGACCGTCGTGCGCGTCGACGCCCACTCCGAGCTCGCCCCCGGCTACACCCGCCGCGCGCTCGCCACCCTCGACCGCACTCGCGCGGCCAATGTCGGCGGGGTGATGCACGCGGCCGGTCGCACCGCCTTCCAGCAGGCTGTGGCACGCGCCTACAACTCGCCGATCGGCCTGGGCGGCGCCGCCTACCACGGCGGCGGTCGCGAAGGTCCGGCGGAATCCGCGTACCTCGGCGTCATGCGGCGCGCGGTGCTCGACGAAGTCGGCCTGCTCGACGAATCCATCCGCCGCGGCGAAGACTGGGAGCTCAACCTGCGCATCAGGCGTGCCGGATACCGTGTCTGGTTCGACCCCGATCTCGCGGTCACCTACTGGCCGCGCGAGAGCTGGTCGCGGCTCGCCCGGCAGTTCTTCGCCACCGGGACGTGGCGCGGCGAGCTCGTCCGTCGATACGGCCGTCGCAATTCGCTGCGCTTCTTCGCCCCGCCCGCGCTCGTCGTGATCATCGCGCTGGCCGTCGTCGTCGCGATCCTCCAGGCCACCGGAGTGCTCGCGGGGTGGTGGGCCGTGGCGGCATCCGTCGTCTACCTGCCCCTCCTGGCCTACGCCGTCGTCGTCATCGCCCAGGCGGTCGGCGCACGAGGGTGGGCGCAGCGCCTGTGGACGCTCGCGGTGCTGCCCACGATGCACCTGGCGTGGGGCCTCGGGTTCCTGCGCGGGGTGCTGCAGGGCGCGCATGACACGGTCGATACGTCGCGGCTCGACGGGCGCAACACGCCCCTCCCGTGAGCGTCACATGCGCTCGCCCGGCGTGCCGGCGGCCTGCTCGATCCACGATCGCAGCTGCGCCTCGTCCCACTCGTCGTCCTCGCGGATGTCGAGGTAGCGCACCTCGTCGTGCTTCGACGGCTTCGGCGGCATCGGATCCAGTGACGTCCCCTTAAAGAACTGCACCTGGACGTAATCCGTGTAGCAGCGGTATGACAGGAACCACGTCTCGTCGTCGGCTCCGTAGAAGGGCTGATTCCATTTCACGCCCTTGCGCACCGAGGGCACGACGTCCTCGATGAGATCGTCGAGGCGGCGGCCGATCTTCTGCTTGAATCCGGGCATCGCCGCGATGTAGGCCTGGACGGGGCCGTTCCCCTCGCCCTTCGGGATCTGCGGGTTCCCGCCGGACAGCAGCGTGGGCTTCTCGTCTGACATGACATACCTCCCGTTCGGACGGCCAGGGTAACAAGCCACCCTCCGAGGTCGTCCGATCAGATCATCCGCTGGTCGAGCAGCCGCGCCACCACCCGCTCTGCCGCGTGCCCGTCGTCGCGCAGGTTGAACCGCGCCTGCCAGCGCGCGTACTGCTGCGCGTACGCCGAGTGGTCGCCCTCAAGTGCTGCGACGAGCTCGCTCTGCGATCGCACGAGCGGCCCCGGCGCACTCTGCGCCAGATCGAAGTAGAAGCCGCGCAGCTGTCCGCGGTAGTGCTCGAGGTCGGGGACGAAGAAGTACATCGGCTTGCCGGTCACACTGAAGTCGAACATCACCGACGAGTAGTCGGTGATGAGCGCATCGGCTGCCAGCAGCAGCTGCGCCATATCGGGAAAGGCGGTGACATCGACGACACGGGGGCCCGCGGCATCCCGTCCCGGAATCAGCGTGCGCGAGTGCCCGCGCACCAGCACGACCGCGTCGGCCGCCGCCGCGAGCGCGGCCGGATCGAGGAAGTCGACCATCTCGGCTCGATCGTCGCGCCAGGTCGGCGCATACAGCAGCACCCGCTCCCCGGGGCGGATGCCGAGGGCGGCCCGGGTGCCCGACCCGTCGCCGGTCACGAGCACGTCGTTGCGCGGATACCCCTCGACCCAGATGGGGCGCGAGCGGAAGCGGTACGCGCCCTTCAGGATGCCGGCCGCGTACGGGTTCTGCGCGAGCAGCACGTTCCAGCGCCGCGCCTCGCGCAGCACCGCCAGCGTGCGCCGCGGATCGAACCCCGGGCGATGCAGCGCGAGGCGCTTCAGCGGCGTGCCGTGCCAGGTCTGCAGCACCCGCTGACCGGGCCTGCGCTCGAATCGGCGGCGCAGCCAGTCATTGACGACGATCATCCGGGCCGCTCCCCGGGCGCGCCACCAGTCCGGGCTTCCCTCGACGACCGGGATCGTCCCGTCGGGCACCTGCACCGACAGATCGACGACGCTCCAGTAGCGCGTGAGACCCGGGCGCACCTCGGCGAGTCGCCGATCGATCGCCAGGGGATTGCAGCTGGCGTTTCGCCCATAGAAGCTCTCGAAGAACACCGCGTCTTCCAGCCCCTCTGGGCGGGTCGCATACCGGCGCTCCAGTGCATCCTGCGCCTCGCCGGAGTCGTAGGCAGGGTCGATCGGCGGCCCGATGCGCAGCGTGGTGCCCTCCAGCGACGCACGCAGGGCGCCCAGCTGGGTCAGCGGAAGGGATGCCGCGGCCCCGGCCAGCTCGTAATCCCCTGCCGGCAGCGGCAGCACCGGTCCGCCCCATCGCGAGACCTCGAGCGGCAGCACGGCGCGCCAGGTCTTCCCGCGCCCGGTCAGCGACGATGCCGCAACGCTCGCGCGGGCCCCGTGCAGCGCCACCTGCTCAGGTCGAGGCCCGGTGCCGCGCAGCTCGAGCGCGAGAGCCGGCTCGGTGAGGAAGGCCGCTGTGGTCATGTCGTCTCCTCGATTGCGGCCAGAATCGCCCGATGCACCCGTGCGGTGTTCTCACCGTCACGGAAGGCGTGCACGCGCGCGCTGAGCGCCTGCGAACGGGCCAGTCGCGCTGCCTGCACCGCTGGGTCGGCGAGTGCGGCGAGCTGTGCGGATGCCTCATCCCAGCTCGTCGCGACATCGTCGCCGGCGACATCCGCATACGTGCCGTAGAAGCCGCGGGTGCGGACGTAGTCGTCGACATCCGGCGCGAGGAAGACCACCGGCAGCGGGACGAGCCCGGCGTCGAAGACGAGCGACGAGTAGTCGGTGACGAGCGCATCCAGTCCCGGCAGCACAGGGGTGACATCGAGCAGGATGTCGCTGCCCAGCGCGCGTACCCGGTCGGTGCGTGCGGGCGGGGCGTACTCCCCCGCGCCGAGCGGGTGCGAGCGCACGAGCAGGATCGCGTCGGCCTCGTCGAGCACGGCGATGAGCGTGCTCCACTGCGCGGGCGTGGGGACCGCAGGGTCGATGGCGCCGTCGCGCCAGGTGGGCGCATACAGCCACAGCCGCGTCGCCCCGAGCTGGCCGACGCAGGACTCGACGACGGCGCGTGCCCGGGCGCGTCGCTGATCGGCGTCGCCCTGCGACAGCACGTCCACGCGCGGCTCACCGGTGACCGGCACCCGCTCGTCGGGCAGGCCGAAGGCGGATTCCAGCCGGCCGCGCACCAGATGCGATGCCGCGGGCAGCAGGCGGATTCCGCGCGCCGCACGGCGGTAGAAGCGCGCGAGCAGCCGGCGCACCCCGGGCAGCCGCTCCAGAGGTGCCGGCAGCCGCACCGTCTCGGGCGAATCGAGCCCGATCCGCTTGAGCGGGATGCCGTGCCACAGCTGCACGACGAAGGCGCCGCCGACCGCGTAGCGGTTGACGTCGCCGAATCCGTGGGTCAGCACGATCACCTGCGCGCGCGCGGTTGCCCAGAATCCGCGGAGGGAGTGCTTGGGAACAGTCGGGATGCCTCGGGCCGCGGCATCCCGCTGCTCGCGGCGCGAGCCGGTCAGCCAGACCGCGTCGTCGCCGGCTGCGACCTGCCACAGGGCGAGCGCGCCGTCGCCGACGCCGATGCCGCAGCCGAAGACCCACGCACCCCGCCGGCGGGGCACCGCGAGCGTCACCAGCCGTCCGAGTGCGTACAGCGGGATGCGTGCGAGCTTGTGGGCGTTGCCCGCCGCGAACGAGAAGGACGCCACCCCGCGAGCCTATCGCCAGGGGCGGGCTCGGGGGTGGCGTCCGGGGGTCTCTACTTCAGCTCACCCAGGGTGACGTCGGCCGTGTAGGTGTCGCCGTCGCGCACGTAGGTCACGGTCGCCTTGCTGCCGGCGGCGGCGGCGCGCACCTGCGCGGTGAGGTCGACCGAATCGGTGACCGGCACGCCGTTGAAGGCGGTGACGATGTCGCCCTTCTTCAGGCCGCCCTGTTCGGCGCCTCCGCCGGCGACCACGGAGTCGATGTAGGCACCGGTGATGGTGGAGCCCTTCACGTACGCCGCGGACATCACGCTGGCACCGAGCAGCCCGTGGGTGGCCGAACCGTCGTCGATGATCTCGTTGGCGACCCGCTCGGCGATGCTCGAGGGGATCGCGAAGCCCACGCCGATGCTGCCGGCCTCGCCGCCGGTCCCGCCCGCGGTGGCGATGGCGACGTTGATGCCGATCAGCTTGCCCTCGGAATCCACCAGCGCGCCGCCGGAGTTGCCGGGGTTGATGGCCGCGTCGGTCTGGATCACGGCGATCTTGATCGACTCGCCGCCGGACTGCTGCTGCTGCTGGCCCTGTCCGAAGTCGAAGAAGAACGGACCGCCCTGGCCGTTGTCTCCCTGGCCCCCGTTGTCGCCCTGGTCGTCGCTGCCGGAGTCGGGCGCGGCCGACGACGCGATCTCGATCGAGCGATTCAGCGCGCTGATGATGCCGGTGGTGACGCTGTTGGAAAGGCCCAGCGGAGCGCCGACGGCGACGGTCTGGTCGCCGACGTTGAGCTTGGCCGAGTCGGCGAACTCGATCGGTGTCAGATCGGACGCACCCTCGAGCTTGATGACGGCGAGGTCGTAGATCGGATCGGTGCCGACGACGGTGGCGTCGTACACGTGGCCTCCGGAGGTGGTGACGCGCAGCGTCGCGTCTCCGGTGGCACCGTCGAGGGTGACCACGTGCGTGTTCGTCACGACGTACCCGTCGGCGGTGAGGACGACGCCCGAGCCCGTGCCGCCGGAGCTGTCCGACGACGCGGAGATGGTGACCACGCTCGGGACGACCTTCGCGGCGATCGCGGTGGTGGCGTTCACCTTGTCCGGGTTGTTCACCGTGACGGTCTGCGGTGCGGCCTGGCCGGTCGCGGCCGGTGCCGGCCACAGCTGACTGCCGACGTAGGTGCCGCCGAGCCCCGCGGCTCCGCCGACCAGGAGCGCTGCGACGATCGCACTTGCGATGATGCCGCCGCCCCTGCGCGCGGTGGTCGTCGCCTGCCTCGGCTCGGGCGGGTGGGATGCGCTCGCGCCGTTCAGAGGCAGGGTGGGCTGGGTCGGGTGGCTCGGCGGCGCGGCCGAGGCGGCGCCGAAGGCGCTGCCGGGGCCCACGGGCGGCTGACCGGAGTACTCCCCGTAGATCGGCCGGGCCGGCTGTGCCGGGTTCGCCGCGTAGCCGCCGGGAGCTCCGTACGGCGGCGCGGCGGGCTGCGCCGGGGCGGCCGGAGGCGCTGCCGGCTGAACCGGGGGTGCCGGCCGGGGCGGGATCGCCGGCTGGGCCGGGCCGTTCGCGGACTGCGTGGGGGTGGCGTCCTCGGCGCGGTCGCCGTTGATGTCGCTCATGTCTGGTGCTCCTTCTGCCAAGCTCCTCCAGCGTGCGCGGTCACCCTGTGGATTTCCTATGGCGCGGATGGGACGTGCCTATGCGGATACTCTGACCTGATGCAGGATGTGACCGGCGCTTGGCGCCGCACCGCACGGGGTGCGGGCCTCCTCTCCCCGGGAGGGGCCGTGGCCCCCACCATCTTCGCAGAGATGAGCGCCCTGGCCGCACGCACCGGGGCGATCAATCTGGGCCAGGGCTTCCCGGACGAGGACGGTCCCGCCGAGGTGCTCGAGGCGGCGCGCGAAGCCATCGCGAACGGCGTCAACCAGTATCCGCCGGGCCGCGGCATCCCTGATCTCCTGCAGGCGATCGCCGAGCACCAGCGCCGGTTCTACGGGCTGTCCCCCGAGCCGGAGCGCGAGATCCTCGTGACCGCGGGCGCGACCGAGGCCCTCGCGGCGGCCCTGCTGGGGCTGGTCGACGGCCCCGGCGACGAGGTCGTCATGTTCGAGCCGCACTACGACTCGTACGCGGCCTGCGTCGCCCTCTCCGGCGCGACGCTGGTCACGGTGCCGCTGCGGCGCCCCGACTTCCAGCCCGATCTCGATGAGCTGAGGGAGGCGGTGACCGACCGCACCCGCGTGATCCTGGTGAACAATCCGCACAACCCGACTGGCGCGGTCTTCGGGGCAGAGGTGCTGGAGACGATCGTCGAGCTCGCCCACCGGCACGACGCCGTCATTCTCACCGACGAGGTCTACGAGCACCTCTCGTTCGTGCCCCACACGCCGGCGGCCACCCTGCCCGGTGCGTGGGAGCGCACGCTGACGGTCTCCTCGGCCGGCAAGACGTTCTCCACCACCGGCTGGAAGATCGGCTGGATCACCGGTCCGGCCGACCTGATCACCGCCGTGCTCACGGTCAAGCAGTTCCTCACCTACGTCAACGGCGCGCCCTTCCAGCCGGCCATCGCCGTCGGGCTGCGCCTGCCGGACGCGTTCTTCCGCGGGATCGCCGCCACGATGAAGGCGAAGGCCGATCTGCTGGGGGAAGGGCTGCGCGAAGCAGGCTACGAGGTGTCCGCGCCCGCCGGCTCGTACTTCACCGTGGCCGACGCCGCGCCTCTGGGCGCGACCGACGCCGCGCAGTTCTGCCGCGCGCTGCCGGAGACGACAGGGGTCGTGGCGATCCCGCTGACCGCGTTCGCCACGCCCCGGCGGCGCGACGAGTACGCGACGCTGGTGCGCTTCGCCGCCTGCAAGCGATTCGATGTGATCGAAGAGGCCGCGACCCGGCTCAGTTCGCCGCGACGTGGAAGCGCCGCAGCTCCAGCGCCGGATTGACCCGGCGCACACGCTCGACGGCGTCCTTCTCCAGCCAGGCCACCGCGACGTCGGTCGCGGTGCCGATCGCGGCGATCTCCACGCCCGCCGGATCCACGACCATGGAGTTGCCGATGCCGAGCGGCGGCGGGTGATCGGCCGCCGCGACATACATCGTGTTCTCGATCGCCCGGGCGTGCAGCAGAGTGCGCCAGTGGTGCTCCTTCAGCGGGCCGCGCACCCACTCGGCCGCGACGAGGGCGACATCGGCGCCCGCATCGGCCAGCAGCCGCGCCACCTCGGGGAAGCGCAGGTCGTAGCAGGTCATGAGTCCGAACGTGAGCCCGCCCAGCCCGAACGTCTGCGGAGCCTCCGGCTCACCTGCCTCCACCCAGTCCGACTCGCGCTGACCGAACGCGTCGTAGAGGTGAAGCTTGCGGTAGCGCGCGAGCACGCCGGTGCCGTCGACCGCCACGACCGTGTTGCGCACGCGACGCCCGTCCCGCCCCCGCTCCAGCAGGCCGGCGACCACGTGCACGCCGCGGGCTGCCGCCAATCCCACGAGCCCGCTCACGAAGGGCCCGTCGATGTCCTGCGCGTTGCGCGCGAGGGTCTCGTCGAAGGGGTCGATGAAGAAGCTGGAGTACTCGGGGAACAGCACGAGATCGGCCCCGCGGTCGGCCGCGCGGTCGACCAGCTCCTCGATGTGCTGCAGGTTCGACTCGGCTCGCGCCGTCGGGGCGAACTGCGCGATGGCGACCGCGGTGGCTGTCATGACATTCCCCTCTCGCGATTGCGGACGGTGCGGATGATCGCCGGGACCACGAGCCACACGACCAGGATCAGCGCCCCGAGGATCGCGCCGGTGACGATGGATGCCGCGGTGTCGACCACCACGAGGAAGACGAACGCGACCACCCCCGCCACCAGCAGCGACACCGTCGCCAGCGCGGTGATCAGCGCGATGTGCCCGAATGCGACGACCGTGCGCTTGGCGCGCTGGCGGAACAGCGTCCGGTGCACCGCGACCGGTGAGAGCGCGATGATCGAGCTGAGGGCGGAGAGGACGACCAGCACGAGGTAGAAGATCTTCTGGCTCTCGTCGAGGTCGGCGAAGGCGGGCTGGAACGCGAGCGCGAGGAGGAACCCGGTGAGGATCTGCGTGCCGGTCTGCAGCACCCGCAGCTCCTGCAGCACCTCGTTCCAGTTGCGGTCGTACCGCTCGGCCGGGGACTCGTCGCGACCGTCGTCGTCATCGTCGCGCGGATCGGCCATGCTCTCATCCTCGCCCGGGACGGACAGCCGGGGCAAGCGATGACGAAGGCCCCCGCTTGCGCGAGGGCCTTCGTCTTTTCGTTGCGGGGGCAGGATTTGAACCTACGACCTCTGGGTTATGAGCCCAGCGAGCTACCGAGCTGCTCCACCCCGCGGCACGAGAATCAAGCCTAGCACGGCTGGCCCGGGGCGCGACCCACTCAACCGCCCTGCTGGGCCGCCTCCAGTTCGAGCAGCGTCGTGACGGCGTCCGTCAGCCGCTGATCGGCCTCGCCGTACGCCGCCCAGTCTCCGGCCTCCAGGGCCGCCTGCCGGTCGAGCATCGCCTGCTGGGCGGCCTGCAGAGCCTGCTGGTACTCGGTGCCGGTCGGCTCGGTCGGCTCGGTGGGCTCGGTGGGCGAGGGTGTGGGGGCGGGCGTCGGCGACGGCGCGGGCTCCACGCCGGCGTCACCGCCCTCGGCGCCCGAGTCGCCGCCGAACAGCGAGTCCAGACCCTCGTTCAGGGTGTCCTCGAAGGCGACCTTGTTGCCGAACGAGACGAGGATCTTCTGCAGGATCGGCAGCTGGGTGCCGCCGGAGGACTGCACGAACACGGGCTGCACGTAGAGCAGGCCGCCGCCGACCGGGAGGGTCAGCAGGTTGCCGTTGAGCACCCGCGACTGGTTCTGGTTCAGCAGGTTGCTGAACGTGGAGACCTCGGGGTTCGCGTCGAACGTGTTCTGCACCTGCCCGGGACCGGGGATCGTCGTATCCGCGTCGATGACGAGCATCCGCAGCTTCCCGTAGTCGTCCTTCTTCACGCCCGTCTCGGCGCCGGCATCGGCGTCGACGGCGAGGTAGCCCATCAGCACGTTGCGCGCGGCTGCGCCGGTGGCCTGCGGGATGAAGGTGGTGAACATCGAGAAGGTCGGCGCCGGCTGACCCGGCATCTTCATCGTCAGGTAGTACGGCGGCTGGAACCGCGTGGTGTCCTGCGGGTCGTTGGGAGTGGCCCAGCGGTTGTCGCTCTGATAGAACGAGGCGGCGTCGTTGACGTGGTAGACCCCGAGCATCGCACGCTGCACCTTGAACAGGTCCGTCGGGTAGCGCACGTGGCTCATCAGGTCGCCGGACATGTCGCTGATCGGCTTGAGGGTGTTCTGGTACACCTTCTGCCAGGTCTGCAGCACCGGGTCGGCGGTGTCCCAGGCGTACAGGGTCACCTCGCCCGAGTACGCGTCGACGGTGGCCTTCACGGAGTTGCGGATGTAGTTGATGTTGTCGATCGCGAACCGCGGCTGCGTGTTGTTCGAGTCGGTGATCGCCTGATCGAGGCTCACTGTCGTCGAGTACGGGTAGGTGGAGGCGATGGTGTAGCCGTCGATGATCCACACGATGCGTCCGTCCACGACGCTCGGATACGGGTCGCTGTCCAGCTCGAGGTACGGGGCGACCTTCTTCACGCGGGTGAGCGGGTCGCGGTCGTAGAGGATCTGCGACTGCGGGTTGACATAGTCGGAGAACAGGATCTGCTCGGACTGGAACTTCAGGGCGTAGATGAGCTTGGTGAAGAAGTCGCCGATGCGCGGCCCGCCGTCGCCGGTGAACGTGTACTTCGTCTCGCTGGCGCCTTCGGTGCCGCGCGGATAGTCGAGCTCGACCGGCGCCGCACCCGCCGGCGCCCCGACGATCGAGTAGGCCGGCGAGTGCTCGCCGAAGTACACGCGCGGCTCGAACTCCTTGTCCGAGAGCACGCCGTCGGCGGGGATGCCGCGCTCGATGAAGACGGGCTCGCCGTCCGCCGTGCGTGCATTGCCCTTGGCTGCCACGATTCCGTAGCCGTGCGTGTAGACGACGCTCGTGTTCTGCCACGTCGCCGAGGCCCCGAGCTCGGCGAGGTTCAGCTCGCGCACCGAGACCACGGTGTCCTGCGACTCCCCGTCGATCTCGTAGCGGTCGACGTCCAGCGGGTCCTGGAACTGGTAGTACGAGCGATACTGCTCGAGCTGCTTGATCGCCGGCGAGATGATCGCGGGGTCCATGATGCGGATGGACGCCGTGGTCTGCGCGTCCTGCCGCAGCTGGCCGGCCTCGGCATCCGTCTTGGCGGTGAAGTCGGTCTTCTCCAGGCCGTCGATGCCGTACGCGATCTTGGTCGCGTCGATGTTGCGCTGGTAGTAGGTGCGCTCGAGGTTCAGCTCGTTGGGCTTGACCTCGACGGTGTTGATGATCCACGGGTACACCGCCCCGAGCACGATCGCGGACACCACCAGCAGTCCGGTCGCGATCAGCGGGTAGCGCCAGCGGCCGATGAACGCGGTGATGAAGAACAGGATCGCCACGATGGCGGCGGCGATCGCGAGGATCGTCTGGCCCGGGATGACGGCGTTGACGCCGGTGAAGCCGGGACCGGTGATCATGTCTCCCGACTCGACCATCGTCTTGTAGCGGTCCAGCCAGATGCTGGCCGCCTGCACGAGCAGGTAGAGGCCCGCGATCACCGCGAGCTGGATGCGCGCGGCCTTCGAGATGCGCAGCTCGCGCTGGCCGATCCGCACCGAGCCGTACAGGTACGCCACCAGCGCCGTCATGAGCAGGCTGATCAGCAGAGCCGCAGAGATGAAGCCCAGCAGCGCGCTGTAGAAGGGCATGCCGAACAGGTAGAACCCGGTGTCCATGCCGAACTGCGGGTCGGTCTCGGAGGTCTTGACGCCGTCGATCCACAGCCATGTGGTCTCCCACTGCGCGGAAGCGGCGAAGCCGGCGAAGAATCCGAAGAAGACCGGGATGCCCCACATGGCCAGCCGGCGCAGCGGTGCGACGACCTCCTGGTAGCGGTCCAGCTGCGAGCTGAGTCGCGCGTAGACGGGACGCAGCCGGTAGGCGAGCTGGATGGCCAGCCACACGGGCACCGCCATGCCGAGGAATCCC
>DASSYC010000082.1:0-27235 GCA_035703465.1 Microbacterium sp.
ACGGTCGCCCACGTCGGCATCCGGCGCCGCGCGGACAGGGATGCCGCGGCATCCGGCGTCGTGTCGGTCACTGTCCCACCGCCCCGGTCATCACGAACGGCCAAGGAACCAGGAGGGCCGCGCCCGCGAGCAGCCACACGATCCGCACCCAGGTCTTCGAGTCTCGGGTGAGCAGGTGCGCCGTGGCAAACCAGAGCGGCGCCGCGAGCACGGCGAGCCACAGTGCGAACTGGTAGATCACGGGGCTCACCAGGAACTGCGCGACCCCCGCGAGCCGCAGCCCTCCGACGATCCATCCGATCGTGAACAGGAGGTAGACGCCGCCCAGCACGCCGAAGCCGATGAGCGCGGCGTTGCCCATCGGCTGCCGCTCCCCCGGTGTGACGACTGTGCCGTCCGGCTCGATGCGACCGACATCTTCGGATCCTCTGCCGACGGCGGTGAACCCTTCAGGCAGTGCCACAGGAGAGGAGACGGATGCTTCGCGCTCTGCCGAGGCATCCGTCTCCGCTTCCGCCCTCGCGGCGCTGTCTGCGAGCGTCGGATCGTCGTCGCCCTCCCAGCTGAGAGCCTCGTCGCGTTCCGGTGGCACGCATTCAGCGTAGCCGTCACTTCGCCACGAAGCGGTCGCCGACCAGCACCTCCTCGCAGATGCCGACCTGCACGTCACGAGCTGCCGATGCAGACGACCCTCACCAGCGGGTCATCGGCACGAACCCGCTCAGCTGCTGCAGGTGCTGACCGAACCACTGCGCAGCCGATTCGTCGGCGGAGCCCATCTCGGCAAGGCTCTCCGTCAGCGGGAGGATCAGCAGTGTCATCGCGATCGCGACAGCCGCATCCAGGAACGCCTTGGTCCGGTCGGTGAGCAGTCGATCGTGCTTCTCGCCCACCTTTCAGATCGTGCGCCTAGAGTGACGCGGTCATGGTTCTGACCAGTGTCGCCCTCATCGCCCTCGCCGCTGCAGGTGTGCGCTACCTTCTCTCACGCGGCAAGCCGCTCGCCTTCCCGTGGACGACGGTGACGATCGCCGCCGTGACGACCGCGGTCAGTGTGGCCGGAAACCTCAATGCCGGGCTGTTGGGCGCTCTGGACCGCAACCGCGATCTTCTGCTGGACGGCCAGTGGTGGCGGATCGCGAGCCCCCTCCTCGTTCAGGACGGCGGATCGCTCGGCACCATCGTCAACCTCGTCGCACTGCTCATCGCGGGCACCCTCGCTGAAGCGCTCTACAGCGGGTGGGTGCTCATCGTCGTCTACCTGCTGTCGGGGCTCGTCAGCGAAGTCGCCGCGTACACCCTGCTCCCGGGACAGGGGTACGCCGGCAACTCCGTGGCGATCGCCGGCGTGACCGCACTGGGCCTGATCACGCTCGCGGTCCGCGCGAACGGCATCGTCCGCACCATCAGCATCGCCGGTCTCGTCGCCGGCGCCGCCCTGCTGGTCACCGGCGACCTGCACGGCGTCGGCTTCGCGGTGGGCCTCCTCTGCGGTGTCGTGCTCGTGCTGGCGAAGGTCAGGGGAAGACCGGATTCCCCGAGCGCACCAGGCGCCAGCTCTCGACGAAGAAGTCCGCGGGGTCGATGACGCCCGTCGCCGTCGCGTACGCGACGATCGCCTCGCGAATGGCGACCTGCGCGTTGTACACGGCAGGCGCTGTCTTCCATGCCCAGGATCACACCACGCCCACGCCGTCGGCATCAAGAGCCGCGCATGAGGAAGTTCTCAGCAACGGTCCCGCCGCGGGGGTGCGTCAGCGGGCGGCGGACCCCTCGACGTAGTCCTCGTCCTGCTGCTTCCAGGCGAACAGGGCCCGCAGCTCCTTGCCGACCGCCTCGATCGGGTGCTGAGCGGCCTTCTCGCGCAGCTCGTAGAACTCCTTGCCGCCGTTGTCCTGGTCGGCGATGAACCGCTCGGCGAACGCCCCGGACTGGATGTCGGCGAGCACGCCCTGCATGTTCTCCTTGACGTGCGGGTCGATCACGCGCGGGCCGGAGACGTAGTCGCCGTACTCCGCGGTGTCGGACACGCTCCAGCGCTGCTTGGCGATGCCGCCCTCCCACATCAGGTCGACGATGAGCTTGAGCTCGTGCAGCACCTCGAAGTATGCGATCTGCGGCTGATAGCCGGCCTCGGTGAGCGTCTCGAATCCGTACTGGACGAGCTGCGACACGCCGCCGCACAGCACCGACTGCTCGCCGAACAGGTCGGTCTCGGTCTCCTCGGTGAACGTCGTCTTGATGACGCCCGCGCGCGTTCCGCCGATCGCCTTGGCGTACGCCTTCGCGACGTCCCACGCCTGGCCCGAGGCATCCTGCTCGACCGCGATGATGTCGGGGATGCCGCGCCCGGCCACGAACTCGCGGCGCACCGTGTGCCCCGGCGCCTTGGGCGCCACGAGGATGACGTCGACGCCGTCGGGCGCCTGGATGTACCCGAAGCGGATGTTGAAGCCATGAGCGAAGGCGAGCGTCTTGCCCGCCGTCAGGTGCGGCGCGATCTCGTCGGCGTAGATCTTCCGCTGGTGCTGGTCGGGAGCGAGGATCATGATGAGGTCGGCCCACTCGGCGGCATCCGCCACGGACTTCACCTCGAAGCCTTCCTCCTGCGCCTTCGCGGTCGAGGCGGAGCCGTCGCGCAGTGCGACGACGACCTCGACGCCCGAGTCGCGCAGGTTCTGGGCGTGTGCGTGGCCCTGCGAGCCGTAGCCGACGATCGCGACCTTCTTGCCCTGGATGAGGGACAGGTCGGCGTCGTCGTCGTAGAAGATCTCGGCCATGTGTGCTTTCTCCTTGAGTCGGTTCTTGTCGTTCAGTTGCGCAGCACGCGCTCGGTGATGCTCTTGCTGCCGCGGCCGATGGCGAGCATGCCCGACTGCGCGAGCTCCTTGACGCCGTACGGCTCGATCGCGCGCAGGAATGCCGTCACCTTTCCGCTGTCGCCGGTCACCTCGATCACGAGTGCGTCCGGCGCGTAGTCCACGACGGAGGCGCGGAACAGGTTCACCACTTCGATGATGTTGCTGCGGCTGCTGTTGTCGGCGCGGACCTTGACCAGCACGTGGTCGCGCTGGACCGATGACGACGGCTCCAGCTCGACGATCTTGATGACGTTGACGAGCTTGTTCAGCTGTTTGGTCACCTGCTCCAGCGGCAGCGCCTCGACATCGACGACGACCGTGATGCGTGACAGGCCGGGCACCTCGGTCACGCCCACCGCGAGGGATTCGATGTTGAAGCCGCGCCGGGCGAACAGGCCGGCGACGCGGGTCAGCAGACCCGGCTTGTTCTCCACCAGGAGGCTCAGCACATGACGCGGCATCAGTCGTCCTCCTCGAAGGCGGGCGCATGGTCGCGCGCGTACTGGATGAGGCTGTTGCTCTTGCCCTGCTGAACCATCGGCCACACCATGGCATCGGCGCTCACAACGAAGTCGATGACCACGGGGCGGTCGTTCGTCTCCAGCGCGGTCTTGATCGCCGCATCCACGTCCTCCTCCTTCTCCACCCGCAGCGCGAGGCATCCGTACGCCTCGGCGAGCTTGACGAAGTCGGGGATGCGGACGGTTCCGGCGCCGGTGTTCAGGTCGGTGTGCGAGTACCGGCCGTCGTAGATCAGCGTCTGCCACTGCCGCACCATGCCCAGCGACGAGTTGTTGATGATCGCGACCTTGATCGGGATGCCGTTGATCGCGCAGGTGGCGAGCTCCTGATTGGTCATCTGGAAGCATCCGTCGCCGTCGATCGCCCACACCACCCGGTCGGGTTCGGCGACCTGAGCGCCCATCGCAGCAGGCACCGCGTAGCCCATCGTTCCCGCGCCTCCGGAGTTGAGCCATGCATTGGGGCGCTCGTACTTGATGAACTGCGCGGCCCACATCTGGTGCTGGCCCACACCGGCTGCGTACACGGCCTCAGGGCCCGTGAGCTCGCCGATGCGCTGGATCACGTACTGCGGCGCCAGCAGGCCGTCGGAGGTGGGCGCGTACCCGAGCGGGAACTCCTCGCGCAGCCCATCGAGGAAGGACCACCACTCGCTCAGGTCGGGTGCGACGTCGTCGGCGGCACCGCGGAACGCGGTCTCCAGCTCGACCAGCACATCGCGCAGGTCGCCCACGATGGGCACGTCGGCGACGCGGATCTTGGAGATCTCGGCGGGGTCGATGTCGACGTGGATGACCTTGGCGTGCGGGGCGAACAGCACCGCCTTGCCCGTGACCCGGTCATCGAAGCGGGCGCCCAGCGACACGAGGACGTCGGCCTCCTGCAGCGCGAGCACGGCGGGAACCGTGCCGTGCATGCCGGGCATGCCGAGATGCTGGGCGTGCGAGTCCGGGAAGGCGCCGCGTGCCATGAGCGTCGTGACCACCGGCGCACCCGTGGTCTCGGCGAGCGTCCGAAGCTCGGCAGACGCCTGGGCGCGGATGACACCGCCGCCCACATAGAGCACCGGCTTCTTGGCGTGTGCGAGCAGCTGCGCGGCGGCCTGGATCTGCTTGCCGTGTGCCTTGGTCACCGGGCGGTAGCCGGGCAGGTCGAGCCTGGGCGGCCACACGAACGGCGCCTCCGCCTGCTGTGCGTCCTTGGTGATGTCCACGAGCACGGGCCCGGGTCGACCGGTGCCGGCGATCTCGAACGCCGAGGCGATCGCGGCGGGGATGTCCTCGGCGCGCTTGACCAGGAAGGAGTGCTTCGTGATCGGCATCGTGATGCCGACGATGTCGGCTTCCTGGAAGGCGTCCGTTCCCATGAGGTTCGAGAAGACCTGACCGGTGATGCACACGATCGGAACCGAGTCCATGTAGGCATCGGCGATGGCGGTGACGAGGTTGGTCGCGCCCGGGCCGGAGGTGGCGATGGCCACGCCGGTGCGACCGGATGCCGAGGCGTAGCCCTCTGCGGCATGGCCGGCGCCCTGCTCGTGCCGTACCAGGATGTGGCGGATCTCAGAGGTGTCCATGAGCGGGTCGTACACCGGGAGGATGGCTCCGCCGGGGAGCCCGAAGACATCCGTGACGCCGAGCAGCTCGAGCGAGCGGACGACCGCCTGGGCTCCGGAGAGCACGGGCGCGGACGCGGTGCGAGCAGGCGGCCGGGGCACGGCCTGGGCGGTATCGACGGACATGTTGATTCCTCGTGTCGGTGACGGACTGATGCGGATGCCGGACTACCCCGTGACCGCGCCCTCCGCAGCGGAGCGCACGAGCTTGGAGTACTTGGCAAGGACGCCACGGGTATAGCGCGGGGGAAGGGGCTCCCACCCGGAGCGGCGGGAGCTCAGCTCTGCCTCGTCGACGAGTAGATCGAGAGTGCGAGCTGCGATATCGACCCGTATCAGATCACCATCGCGCACGAATGCGATGGGACCTGCGTCCACCGCTTCGGGTGCTATATGGCCGATGCACAGGCCGGTTGTGCCGCCGGAGAATCGACCGTCCGTCAAGAGTAGTACATCTTTTCCGAGCCCAGCGCCCTTGATGGCCGCTGTGATCGCGAGCATCTCACGCATTCCGGGGCCGCCCTTCGGGCCCTCGTAGCGGATGACGATCACGTCGCCGGCGTTGATCTCTCCGGCCTCGAGTGCATCCATCGCGGCGCGCTCGCGCTCGAAGACGCGGGCCGGTCCCTCGAAGACGTCCGCGTCGAATCCTGCGGACTTGACCACCGCGCCCTCGGGCGCCATCGACCCGATCAGGACGGTGATGCCGCCGGTCTGGTGGATCGGGTCGTCGATGCGGCGGATGACCTCGCCGTCGATCGGGTCGGGTTTCAGCTCCTCGAGGTTCTCGGCGAGCGTCCTGCCCGTGACGGTCAGAGCATCGCCGTGCAGCAGTCCGGCATCCAGCATCCCCTTCATGATCACCGGGATGCCTCCGTGGCGGTCGACGTCGTTCATGACGTACTTGCCGAACGGCTTCATGTCGCCGATGTGCGGCACGCGGTCGCCGATCCGGTTGAAGTCGTGCAGGCCCAGCTCGACCTCCGCCTCGTTCGCGATGGCGAGCAGGTGCAGCACCACGTTCGTCGATCCCCCGAGCGCCATCGCGAGCGCGATCGCGTTCTCGAACGCCTGGGGGGTGAGGATGTCGCGGGTGGTGATGCCCTGACGAAGCAGGTTCACGACGGCCTCGCCGGAGCGGTGGGCGAAGTAGTCCCGACGACGGTCGGCCGACGGCGGCGCCGCAGAACCTGGCAGGCTCAGCCCCAGCGCCTCGGCCACGGAGGCCATGGTGTTGGCCGTGTACATGCCGCCGCACGCGCCCTCGCCCGGTGCGAAGGAGCACTCGATCCGCTTGAGGTCTGCTTCGGTCATGCGCCCTGCCAGGCATGCTCCGACACCCTCGAAGGAGTCGATGATCGTGATCTCCTTCTCGCTGCCGTCGGAGAGCTTGACCCAGCCGGGGGCGATCGAGCCGGCGTAGAGGAAGACACTGGACAGGTCGAGTCGCGCCGAGGCCATCAGCATGCCCGGGATCGACTTGTCGCAGCCGGCCAGCAGCACCGTGCCGTCGAGTCGCTCGGCCATGACGACGGTCTCGACCGAGTCGGCGATGACCTCACGGCTCACGAGGGAGAAGTGCATGCCCTCGTGACCCATCGAGATGCCGTCCGAGACGGAGATCGTGCCGAACTGCAGAGGGTACCCGCCGCCGGCGTGGACGCCCTCCTTCGCACCCTGGGCGAGGCGGTCCAGGCTCAGGTTGCAGGGGGTGATCTCGTTCCAGCTCGACGCGATGCCGATCTGCGGCTTGTCCCAGTCGGCATCGCCCATCCCGACGCCGCGGAGCATGCCCCGTGAGGTGGTCGCCTCGATGCCGTCGGTGACGACACGGCTGCGGGGCTTGATGTCGACGGCGGTATCGGGTGGGAGGGGCGTCTCGGGCATTCTCGAAGTCTATTCGCGGACGGTGCCGCCGGAGGCCGTGCGTGCAGCGGCGCGGGCAGCGGTCGCGGCCGCGCGAAGGTGCGCCAGCTCGCGCAGCAGCGCGGCGAAGGCGGGGATGTCGGGGAGCCGCAGCGTCGCCGCAGTGGGCTGATCGCCGATGCGCACGCCGAGGTCCTCGGGGCCGAGGCTGCGCAGGGCGTCTTCGTCGGTGACATCGTCTCCCGCGAACAGGACGCACGAGGCATCCACTCGTTCACGCAGTCTTGCGACGGCGGTGTCCTTCCCCTCGTGGCGGAAGGAATACTCGACGATGCTGTGCCCGGTGCGCCGGCGCCAGGCCGGCGCCTGGACGCGCACGATCGCGTCGACGATCCGGTTGGCCGCCGCGGCGTCCTCGGCACCGGCGCGGCGCGTGTGGACGCCGAAGCCGAAGGTCTTCGGCTCGATCCACACCCCCTCAAGCTCTGCGGTGGCCTGGACCGCCTCCGCGCGCAGGCGGTCGCGCAGCGCCGTCTCCGCGTCGGATTCGACCGGCTCGATCGCACCTTCGCCCGGGAACCAGTACTCGGCGCCGTGCGAGCCGGCCATCAGCAGCGGCGAGTCCGCGCGATGCTCGGCGATGACCTCCAGATCGACGAGGCTGCGGCCGGACACCAGAGCCACCCAGGCACCGGGCAGCGGCGTGAGCTCGTCGACGGCGGCACGCGCGGCAGGCAGCATCCGCACCGCCATCGGGTCCGCCCCCAGCGGCGCGAGAGTTCCGTCGAAGTCGCTGGCGACCAGCAGCCGGTCGGCGCCGGCGATGCGGCGCAGCTGCGCGGTGATCTCTCCGGCGGTCGACAGCGTCATTGCGCGTGCTTCCGCTGCTTGGCCGCGGTCAGCGCATCCAGGAACGTCCGCGACCACAGCTCGATGTCGCTGTCGATGACCCGTCGCCGCAGCGCGCGCATGCGCCGGCCCTGCTCGGCCCCGGGCATCTCGATCGCGCGCATGAGAGCCTGCTTGAGCGCGTCGATGTCGTGCGGATTGATCCGCAGCGCCATGCCGAGCTCGTCAGCGGCACCGGCGAACTCGCTGAGGATGAGCACGCCGCGGTTGTCGACGCGGCTGGCGACGTACTCCTTGGCCACGAGGTTCATCCCGTCGCGAAGCGCCGTGACCAGCATGACGTCGGCGGCCAGGAACAGCGCGACCATCTCCTCACGAGGATGCGTCTGGTGCAGGTACCGGATGGCGGTGTGCCCGAGCGTGTCGAAGTC
The DNA here is from genome assembly GCA_035703465.1 of Microbacterium sp. Classification (GTDB taxonomy): domain Bacteria; phylum Actinomycetota; class Actinomycetes; order Actinomycetales; family Microbacteriaceae; genus Microbacterium. The sequence continues at coordinate 8,145 of DASSYC010000082.1, forward strand.
CCCGTTGATGCGCGAGACGGTCTGCTCGATCTCATCGCGCAGCTGCACATAGGCCTCCACCCGCTCCCGGCTGGGGCTGGCCACCTGGACGAGCGTCACGTCCTCCACGCTCAGCCGCCCGTCGCTCAGCAGCTCGCCGTACGCCTTGAGCCGGTGCCGGATGCCCTTCGTGTAGTCGAGGCGGTCGACACCGAGCAGCACCGTGCGCGGGCTGCCCATGCTCTCGCGGATCTCTCGCGCGCGCGCCTGGACCTCGGGGCGCTCGGCGAGCGCGATGTACTCGGCGGCGTCGATGGAGATGGGGAAGGCGCGGGCGAGCGCAGTGCGCGAGCCCCCGTCGGAGGAGGGCACGCGGATGCCGGAGGCCTTCGTCTCGTAGTGCAGGAGCCGACGCACGCACGCCGCGAAGTTGCCGGCGTCCGCCACCCGCTGGAAGCCGATGACGTCGGCGCCGAGCAGCCCCTCCAGCATCTGGCGCCGCCACGGCAGCTGCGAGTACAGGCCGTATGCCGGGAACGGAATGTGGTGGAAGTACCCGATGGTCAGATCGGGGCGAGCTTCGCGCAGGAGTGCGGGCACGAGCTGCAGCTGGTAATCGTGCACCCACACCGTGCCGCCCTCGGCCGCAGCCGCGGCAGCCGCCTCGGCGAACCGGCGATTGACCCGAACGTACGCGTCCCACCAGGCGCGCCGGTACCGCGGCGTGGAGATGACGTCGTGGTACAGGGGCCAGATGGTCGCGTTCGAGAAGCCCTCGTAGTAGCGCGAGACCTCCTGGGCGGACAGGGAGACCGGCACCAGCTCGATGCCGTCGACGGTGAACGGCTCGAGCTCGACGTCGGCGCGCCCGGGCCAGCCGACCCACGCCCCGTGCGTGCGCCGCACGACCGGCTCGAGGGCGGTGACCAGCCCGCCGGGCGAGGTGCGCCAGCCGCCGTCCTCGCCCCGGTCCACCGGAAGCCGGTTCGCCACGATCACCAGATCGGCTCGAGACACGCAGAACTCCTCACGGGACCGGGACACGGCGCCTTCAGGCTATCGCGCCCCGGGCCGGTCCGGTCGCCGTCCGAGCATCTCACCGGGTAGCGTGAGGGAATGCGCAAGTACCTCTTCGGCACGGGAATCATCGGCGCCGTCACGGGCGGTCTGACCTTGCTGCGCGGTATGCGGGAGGGCGAGCGCTTCACCTGGCGCACCGGACTGGCGTGGCTGAGCTGGGGCATCACGCTGGTGCTCGCCATCGGGGCCATCGTCGACACGCGCCGCGCCTCGACCGGCCATCTTGCACCGGCAGATTCTCCCGTCTTCGGCAAGGAGACAAAGCTGCTCAAGAGGCGACTGCACGACTGAGCACCGCCGGCTGGAGGGCCGGCGACTGTGGACGTCGACGGCTACAGTGCGACCTCGTAGTGCACGAAGCCGGTGTCGACCGCGACCCGGTCGTAGAGGCCGCGCGCGACCGTGTTCGTCGACTGCGTCAGCCAGTACAGCTTGCTCGCGCCGGCGGCACCCGCGGCATCCCTGACGTGCGCGATGAGAGCCCGTCCGGTGCCGCCCGCGCGCACGTCGGGAGCGACGAAGAGATCCTCCAGGTAGCAGTACGGTCCGATGCTCCACGTCGACGGGTGCAGCAGCCAGTGCACGAAGCCGATGGCCCGGCCCTCGCCGTCGCGCGCGAGCGCGCCGTGCACGCCGTCGCCGGCGGCGAGCCGCGGGAAGACCACGTCGGTGACGTCGTCTTCCAGCTCGGATTCGTAGAACTCCAGGTAGGCCTGCCACAGCGGCAGCCACTCGTCGCGATCTGCCTCGGTCAGCGAATGGATCGTGGTCATCCCCCGACCGTACCCGCGTCGTGCGCTATCGCGTGAGGAGTCGTGCGCTATCGCGTGAGGATCAGTGCCTCGCCCTGGCCGCCGCCGCCGCACAGGGCGACCGCCGCCGTGCCGCCGCCGCGGCGCACCAGCTCGTGCACGGCGTGGACGACGAGCCGGTTGCCCGAAGCTCCGATCGGGTGGCCGATCGCGATGCCGCCGCCGTGCGGGTTGACCACGTCGTCAGACAGGCCGAGCTCGCGCTGCGAGCGGGCCACGACCGCGCCGAACGCCTCGTTGATCTCGACGAGATCGAGATCGGATGCCGCGATGCCCTGCTTCTCGAGCGCCTTCGCGATCGCCTGTGCCGGCTGGGCCTGCAGCGAGTTGTCCGGTCCTGCCACCTGACCCGACGCGCCGACGACCGCCAGCACGGGCCAGCCCTGCTCGTCCGCGTGGGAGCGGGTGGTGAGCACGACCGCCGAGGCGCCGTCGGAGATCTGCGACGAGTTGCCGGCGGTGATCGACCCGCCCTCGGAGAACGCCGGACGCAGCTTCGCGAGCGTGTCGACCGTGGTCTCAGGGCGGATCCCCTCGTCACGGGTGACGACGACCGGCTCGCCGCGCCGCTGCGGGATCTCGATCGCCACGATCTCGGCGTCGAACACCCCGGCATCCCACGCGGCGGCGGCACGCTGGTGCGAGCGGGCGGCCACGGCATCCTGATCCTCGCGGGTCACCTCGAAGCGCTCGTTGTGGCGCTCGGTGGACAGGCCCATGCTCTCGGCGTCGTACGCGTCGGTGAGACCGTCATACGCCATGTGATCGAGCACCTCGACCGTGCCGTAGGACCAGCCCTCCCGTGAGCCCATGAGCAGGTGCGGCGCGCGGGTCATCGACTCCATTCCCGCCGCGACCACGACCGTCGCGTCGCCGACGCGGATCATCCGCGCTGCGTCGATCACGGCGGCAAGGCCTGACAGGCAGACCTTGTTCACCGACGCCGAGTGCACGTTCCACCCGAGCCCTGCGCCGATCGCCGCCTGGCGGGCGGCGTTCTGCCCGGCACCGGCGGCGAGCACCTGGCCCACGAACACCGACTGCACCGCGTCGGCGGGGATCGACCCCTGCTCGAGCGCGCCCTTGATGGCGGCGCTTCCCAGCTGCACGGAGGTCAGCGACGCGAGCTGGCCCTTCAGCCGGCCCTGCGGGGTGCGGGCGGCGGCGACGATGACGATGTCGTCGGTGTTCATGCGACCTCCTTGAGGGAGTCCGAGACGATGAGCTCGGGTTCGGTTGCGGCGATGACCTCGTCGACGGTGACCCCGGGGGCGAGCTCTGTGAGCACCAGACCCTCGTCGGTCACATCGATCACGGCGAGATCGGTGATGATGCGGTCCACGACGCCTCTGCCGGTCAGCGGCAGCGAGCATTCGTTCACGATCTTCGCGGAGCCGTCTTTGGCCACGTGCTCCATGAGGACGATGAGCCGGCCGGCGCCGTGCACGAGATCCATGGCGCCGCCGGGCCCCTTGACCATCTTCCCCGGGATCATCCAGTTCGCCAGATCGCCGCTCACCGACACCTGCATCGCGCCGAGGATCGCCGCGTCGATCTTGCCCCCGCGGATCATGCCGAAGCTCGTCGCCGAGTCGAAGAACGCGGTGCCGGGGAGCGTCGTGACGGTCTCCTTGCCGGCGTTGATCAGGTCGGGGTCGACGTTCTCCTCCGTGGGGTACGGGCCGACGCCGAGGATTCCGTTCTCGGACTGCAGCACCACCGTCACGCCCTCGGGCACGTAGTTCGGAACCAGCGTCGGCAGGCCGATGCCGAGGTTGACGTACGCGCCGTCGGCGAGCTCCCTGGCCGCCCGGGCGGCCATCTCGTTGCGGGTGAGTCCCATGTCAGTTGCCTCCTGCAGTCTGGACCGTGCGGCGTTCGATGCGCTTTTCGATGTCCGGCCCCACGAGCACGATGCGATGCACGTACACGCCTGGCAGGTGCACGGCGTCCGGCTCGATCTCACCGGGCTCGACGAGCTCTTCGACCTGCACGATGCAGACGCGCCCCGCCATGGCGGCCAGCGGGTTGAAGTTGCGGGCGGCCTTGTTGAACACGAGGTTCCCGTGCCGATCCGCCTTCTTGGCGTGCACGAGGGCGTAATCGGTGACGATCGACTCCTCCAGCACGTAGTCGTGCTCGACGCCGCCCGGGGCGAAGGAGCGCACATCCTTGACCGGCGAGGCCACGGCGACACCGCCTGAGCCGTCGTACCTGCGCGGCAGGCCACCCTCGGCCACCTGCGTGCCGACGCCGGTCTGCGTGTAGAAGGCCGCGATGCCCGCGCCCCCGGCGCGCAGCTTCTCGGCGAGCGTGCCCTGCGGCGTCAGCTCGAGCTCGAGCTCGCCGGAGAGGAACTGCCTCTCGAACTCCTTGTTCTCGCCCACGTACGACGAGGTCATCTTGCGGATGTGCTTGTCGTTCAGCAGGATCCCCAGGCCCCAGTCGTCCACGCCGCAGTTGTTCGACACGATCGACAGATCGCGCGTCCCCTGCGCGTGCAGAGCCTCGATGAGCTTCATCGGATTGCCCGACAGCCCGAACCCGCCGACGGCGAGACTCGCGCCGTCGGGAATGTCGGCGACGGCCTCTGCGGCAGAACCGTAGGTCTTGTCGATCACTTCCACTCCTTCGCGTGTGGTTCACTCATATCCATCCTGCGCCTGCGACGTGCATCGCGCACGCGATCGCTTGCGATGTGGAGCGTCGGGCGGCTACCGTCCATATCGTGGACACCTCGCCGCACCAGGCCGTGCCGGGCACGCAGGCGGTCGCCCGTGCCGCACATCTGCTGCGCCTGGTGACCGGCGCCGGTGAGCAGGGCGCGACCGTCGCCGAGCTCGCCCGGCGTGCCGACCTCACGCGCCCCACCGCCCACCGTCTGCTGAACGCCCTGCGCCATGAGGGTCTCGTCGACCAGGAGGAGACGACCGGACGCTGGATGCCCGGGCCCGAGCTGTTTCTCATGGGAAGCGTCGCCGCCGCCCGCTATGACGTCACGGCGCAGGCCCGTGACATCGTCCGCTCGCTTGCGGTGCGCACCGAGGAGAGTGCCTTCTTCTCGGTGCGGCGCGGCGATGAGACGGTGTGCCTGCTGCGCGAGGAGGGCTCGTTTCCGATCCGCTCGTTCGTGCTCGCCGAGGGCGTGCGCTTCCCCCTCGGTGTGGCGTCGGCGGGCCTCGCGATCCTCGCCTTTCAGCAGCCTCACGATGTGGACGCATACTTGGAGCGGCATCCTGAGCTGCCGGAGCGGTGGGGTTCCGCGCATGGCGAGCGTCGGCTCCGGCTGCGGCTGGCCGAGACGACCTCGCGCGGCTACTCGGTCAACCCCGGGCTCATCGTCGCCGGCAGCTACGGGATGGGCGCCGCGGTGTTCGACCGGCAGGGTCAGCCGCAGTGGGCGCTGAGCCTGACCGGCGTCGAGTTCCGCTTCGGGCCCGACCGGCAGGCCGAGCTCGGACGCATCCTGCTCGCGCACGCGCACCAGCTGACCACCCGCGTCGCTGCGGCCCATTAGCCCGCGGCGAGCTCCTCGTCGATGACCGAAGCGATGCGGCGGGCACCGGCATCCGACATCACGATGGTGTAGTGGTTGAAGCCGTCCATCCGCTCGTGCGCGATTGCGGGATGCTGCGCGAGCAGTGCCGGGATGCGCTCGGCGCTGTACAGCCCCGGCTCTTCGTCCTGCAGCCCCCGCGGCACGGTGATCAGACGGGTCGGCACGGCGAGGGCGTCGAGCGCGTCGACCACTGTCGTGGTCGTGTTCATGTCGATCGTGTCGTCGACCACCGAGCGGTAGGTCGTCGCCGGCTGATAGGCGCCGGCCCCGTCGGGCACGAGGTCGTACCTCAGGTACTCCTCGAGCTCGTGCGACCAGTCGCGCGCGAAGGCCGGGTGTGCGTGCCAGAAGCCGAAGTACTCCGCAGGACCGCCGAACCGCATCGAGAGCCGTTCGGCGGCGGGGCCCAGGATGTACTGGACCATGGTGTCGGGGTCGAGCCCGGCGGGCACGTCGAGCGGAAGCCCGCCATCGATGAGCACCAGCCGTCGGACGCGCTCCGGATGCAGGTGCGCGAACGCCACCGCCACGAATGCGCCCATCGAATGCCCCACCAGGAGCACGCGATCGAGTTCGAAGTGATCGAGCACGGCGGTGAGATCGGCGGCATGTGCGGCGAGGCCTGCCGAACCCTCGATGCCGCGACTGCCGCCTCGGCCGCGCAGGTCGGGCGCGATCAGGCGAACTCCCGGCAGCGCCGCGGCCACCTGCTGCCACGCCAGGTGCGACGAGGTGACCCCGTGCACGAGCAGCACGGCGGGCGCACCCGGGCCGCCCTCCCACACGCCCACCTGCAGGTCGCCCCCGGCGACCGGGACCGCGACCGTGTGCCGCCTCGATGTCAGGGTCACCGCGCCGTCCATCCGCCGTCCATGACGTACGAGGTGCCCGTGACCATGCCCGCCTTGTCCGAGACCAGCCAGCCGGCAAGCGACGCGACCTCGCCGGCCTCGGTGAGGCGCTTGATGACCGACTCGGTGAGCATGACCTTCTCGACGACGTCGCTCTCGGGGATGCCGTGTGCCTTCGCCTGATCGGCGATCTGCTTCTCCACCAGTGGCGTGCGCACGTAGCCCGGGTTGATGCAGTTGCTGGTCACGCCGTGCGGCCCGCCCTCGAGTGCCGTGACCTTCGAGAGCCCCTCCATCGCGTGCTTTGCCGTGACATAGGCCACCTTGAAGGCGCTGGCGCGCAGTCCGTGGACGCTGGAGATGTTGACGATCCGCCCCCAGCCCTTCTCATACATGCCCGGCAGCGCCGCGCGGATGAGCAGAAAGGGCGACTCGACCATGAGTCGCTGCATGAAGCGGAAGACCTCGGGATCGAACTCCGGGATCGGTGAGACCCGCTGGATGCCGGCGTTGTTCACCAGGATGTCGACGTCCAGGTGCAGGTCGTCGAGCGCCGCGGTATCGGACAGATCGACGACCCAGGCCTCGCCGCCCACCTCGGCGGCGACCGACTCGGCGGCCTCCTGCGAGATGTCCGCCACGATCACGTGGGCGCCGCGCCCGGCGAACTCGCGCACGCAGGCGAGCCCGATGCCGCTGCCGCCCCCGGTGACCAGTGCGCGCTTCCCGCGCAGATCCTGATCGGCCATCATCCGTTCCTCTCCGGCCGCACGGCCAGTGCGTTGTCGATGAAGCGCATCATCGCGTCGAAGATCTGCGGCGGCATCTGCGCCGGCGGCGCACCCGCGGCATCCCGCTCCCACAAGAGGAACCGCATGCCGATGAGCTCGCCCATGCCCATGAGCGCCCACGCGCTGACCGCAGGATCGAGCGCGTCGTCGACGTCGCCCGCCTGCTGGGCGTCGCGCAGGCCCGCCTCATAGCCCTCGACGATGCGGGTGTAGTGCAGGCGCAGCATCTCGGGCGAGACGAACTCCGCCTCGCGTACGACGCGGTAGAGCGCGGGATGCTCGGCGGTGAAGCGGAAGAATCCGGCGAAGCCGGCCCGCTCGGCCTCGAGCCGATTGGTGGCGCCCGCCATCTCTTCGGCCATGGCGTGGCGCACCCTGCGGTTGAGGTCGATGACAAGCGCTTCGAAGATGGCCTGCTTGCTGTCGAAATAGAGGTAGAAGGTGCCGAGGCCGATTCCGGCGCGCTCGGTGATCTTTACGATGGATGCCTCGTGGTAGCCCTGGTCGGCGAAGACCTGCTCCGCCGCCTCCAGCAGCTTGTGCCGCGTCGCCTCGCCCCGCTTGGTCAGCGGCCGTCCTGTCTGCGGCGAGATCGACGGCTGCTGATCCAGCGGTTCCCCCGCCGCCCGCTCGCCTGTGCTCATTCCTGCCGTGCTCATACCGGCTCCCCCTCCACCAGTTGCATCGCCCGCTCGCGCAGGCTCCGTCGTGCGAGCTTGGCGATGGCCGACCGTGGCAGCTCGTCGACGACGACGACGCGCACCGGCACCTTGAATGCGGCCAGCACGGTGCGCGCGTGCGCGATCACCTCGTCTTCGGACAGCACCGCGCCCTCCGCCGGCGCCACGAATGCGACGCCCCGCTCACCCCAGACCCGATCCGGCACCGCGACCACGGCCGCCTCGCGCACGAGCGCGTGCAGGCACAGCGCCGCCTCGACCTCGGCGGGCGCCACGTTCTCGCCACCCGAGATGTAGATGTCCTTGAGTCGGTCGACGATGCGGTAGACGCCGCCGTCGTCACGCGCCGCGAGATCCCCCGAGCGCAGCCACTCCCCCGCCATCGCCCGGGCGGTCGCCTCGGCATCGCCGAGGTACCCGGCGAACACGCTCGGGCCGCGCACCCACAGCTCGCCGGTGGCGGGCCCTTCCAGGACGAGCCCGGTCTCGGGGTCGGCCAGACACACGTCGACGTGCGGGTAGGGGCGCCCGACGGCGCCCTGGTGGGCGGGCGCCTCCTCCGGAGGAAGGACCAGAACATTCGGGGCGGCCTCGGTCAGGCCGTATCCCTGAGTGAGCGCGACACCCCGCGCGGCCCATTCGTCCGACAAGCTGGGCAGCATCGTCGCGCCGCCCACGAGCGCGATGCGCAGCCGTGACAGGTCTGTCTGCGCGAAGCGCGGATCGTCGGCGAGCAGGCGGTACTGCGTCGGCACGCCCATCATGGCGGTGACGCCGCGCTCCTGCAGCAGCTGCAGCGCACGGGTGGGCTGGAACGACCGCTCGAGCACGACCGTGGCACCGACCCACCACGCGAGCAGGGGCTGCACGTTCCACGCGGCGACATGGAACTGCGGCAGCATGGCGAGCACGACGTCATCCGGGGTCAGCTGCATCGCGCCGGCGAGGGCGAGGTTGTTCCAGAAGCAGTTGGCGTGGGTGAGCACGACACCTTTCGGTGCCGACTCCGAACCCGAGGTGAAGATCACCAGCAGCGCGTCGTCGTCGCGCACCCCGCGGTGCGGCGAGGCTGCACCCGAGCGAATCGGGACCCCCGCCTCGATGCCGGTGGTGCCGAGCTCCGCCAGCGGCGGCGCGTCGGGCAGGCGCCTGCTCGCATCGGCGGCGACACCGGTGTACTCGTCTTCGACGAGCACCAGCGCGGGCTCTGCACGCACCAGGGTCTGCGCGAGCTCGCGGGCGGTGAGCCGCCATGACAGCGGCACGAACGCCACGCCGGCCTTCGCGCAGGCGAAGAACGCGACGACGTGGTCGATCGAGTTGCCCGACAGCGTGGCGATGCGCGCGCCCGGGCCGTAGCCGGCGCGCCGCAGACCCAGCGACAGCTCGTGGGCGCGGGTCTCGAGGTCGCGGTACGTGATCACCACGCCGCGGTCGTCGATCGCGATGCGGGCAGGCGTCGCCGCGGCCCGATCCGTCAGCCAGCGGCCCACCGTGTGCGGTCCGTCGGCCACGGGTTCGCCGGGCAGCTCCCACCGCGGGTCGCCCGCGACATCCGCCGTCATGCGCGGACCTCCTCCCGCACGCCCTCCGCCTCGGTGGCGTCGTCAAACGTGCCGAGATCGGCCAGCAGCGACCGGCTGCGCCGCCCCTGCCGGCGTCGCCACCAGCTGTCGACGGTGCCGGCGATGCCGCCGGGGAGGAACATGACCACGAGGATGAAGAGCGCCCCGAGAAGGAACAGCGGCTGCGACAGCGGGATGCGCAGGAAGTCGGGCAGCCCCGCGATCGCCTCTGATCCGGCGAGCACGGTGAGGCGCTGGTCGAGCAGGGTGTACACCATGCCACCCACAATCGCACCCCAGCGGAACCCGACGCCACCGAGGACCACCATCACGAGCACGGTGATCGTGAGATCGGCCGACACCGCACGCGGCACAGTCCCCGACTGCAGCAGGAAGTACGCCATTCCGGCCAAGCACGCCATGCCGCCCGCGATGACGAAGAGGATGAGCTTGGCCACGTACGGCCGCAGCCCCAGCACCCGCACGCGCAGGTCGTTCTGCGCGGCCGCGTGGGCGACGTGGCCGAGCGACGAGCGGTCGACCCACAGGGCGACGAGGTACACGATGACCAGCACCGCCAGGCACAGCCAGTACAGGTTGCGCGTGTTGATCACGCCGATCAGCAAGTCGGGGACGTTGGCGGTGTGGATGCTCAGGCCCTCTTCCCCGCCGGTGATCTGCGCGTTGCGCGTCACCAGCAGCGAGCCGGCCTGGGCGAACGCGAGCGTCACCATCGCGAACGGGATGCCCGAGACCCGCATCGAGACGGCACCGGTGGCCAGCGCGATCACGAGACCCCCGATGAGCGCCAGGAACACGCCTGGCCACAGCGGCACGCCCGAGAACTCGAGGATGATGCCGAGCCCGTAGGCACCCGCGCCGAAATAGAGCGCGTGCCCGAACGACAGCATCCCGCCCGAGCCGAGCAGCATGTTGTACGAGAGCGCGAGTGCGGCGAACACCATGCACAGGCTCAGCAGCGCGAGACTGCCCGGAGAGTATGTCGGGCCGGGCAGGATTCCCGGCAGCGTGAGGTTCAGCAGCGGCAGCATCGCCATCACGACGACGAGGACGACCCCGACGGCGGCGGGCACGAAGGCGCGCCACGTGGGGCGCGCAGCGGTGGCGCGGGTCATAGCGTCCTCCCCATGAGGCCACGCGGGCGCACCAGCAGCACGACCGCCAGCAGCACGACGACGATGAGGTCACCGGTGCCGCCCAGATAGGTGTTCGCGAACTGCTGCAGCACGGCAACCAGCACCGAGGCGATCGCGGCGCCGGTGAGCGATCCGAGTCCGCCGATGATGGTCACGATGAACGCGAAGATCAGCAGCGTGCCGCCCATGTGGGCCGAGACGAACGTGTACCAGTGCATCGCCAGCACACCCCCGATGCCCGCGGCGGCCCCGCCGATCGCGAAGACGAGGGTGAACGAGCGACGCACGTCGATGCCCAGGGCGGTGACCATTGCGCGATTCTCGACGCCGGCGCGGATGATCATGCCGTAGCGCGTCTTGCGCAGGAAGAGCACGATCGCACCGAGCACGAGGAGCGCGCACAGCATGAGCAGCCAGTAGATGTTCGGGATGTTGGCGCCCAGCACGTTCGTCGTGCCCTTGAGCCACGCAGGTCCGGCAACAGTGATCGCATCGGTGCCCCACACGCCTTGGAAGAGGGCGACAGCGGCGAGCGAGAGGCCGACGGTGACCAGCACCTGTTCGATGTGCCGCTCGTACAGCGGCCGGATGAGCACGAGTTCTGTGACGGTGGCGAACAGGGCGCCGACGACGCCGCCCACGATCACCGACAGCGCGAAGCCGCCCCAGGTGCCGACGCCGATGCGCTGGGCGAACTCCCACCCGACGAATGCCGCGAGGGTGAGGAACACGCCATGTGCGAAGTTCAGCACGTGCATGAGGCCATAGATCAGACTGAGGCCAGAAGCCACGAGGAAGTAGAGGGCGCCCAGGCCCACGCCGGTCACCAGGACCAGGACGATGCCGCTCATGCGCGGGTCCCTTCGATGTCGGCCGAGGCTGCGGCATCCGCATCTCCTTCGACGTGCACGCCGAGCAGTCGCTGGGTGAGCTCGGCGTCGTCGAGGATGTCCAGCGCACGGCCGGTGTGGACGACACGGCCTCCTGCGATGACGACTGCATCTCCCGCGAGCTGTCGCACCACGTCCAGGTTCTGCTCGACGAGCACGATCGGCACGGTCTTGGCCGCCGCGGTGAGGGCGTCGGCGACCTCGGCCACGATCTTGGGCGCAAGGCCCTTGGTCGGCTCGTCGACCAGCAGCACCTTGTTTTCGTTGAGCAGGGCTCGGGCCACCGAGACCATCTGCTGCTGCCCGCCCGAAAGCGTGCCCGCGAGCTGGTCGCGTCGTGCGACGAGGTCGGGGAAGAGCTCTGCGACGAGGTCGCGGCGCGGGGTGCGCTGCCGCTCGGCGAGCGCCAGGTTCTCGGCCACGGTGAGCCGTGCGAACACCTCACGGTCTTCGGGCACGTACCCGATGCCGCGCTGCACGACCTTGTGGGTGGGAAGGCCGTCGATGCGCTCGCCGGCGAGGGTCACCGCACCCTTGCGCTGGATCAGGCCCAGGATGCCGCGCAGCGTCGAGGTCTTGCCGACGCCGTTGCGGCCGAGCACCGCGGTGATGCCGGTCGCCGGCACGCTGAAACTGACTTCCTCGACGACCTGCTGGCCCGCGATGGAGCAGCGCAGCTGCTCGACGGTGAGGATCGGGCTGTCGCTCATGCGGCGGTCCCCAGGTAGGCGCTCTGCACGACCGGGTCGGCCATGATGACCGCCGGTGTGTCGAACGCGATGATCGTTCCGAAGTGCATGACCGCGACCTCCTCCACGAGGCCCATCAGCACCTCCATGTGGTGTTCCACCATCAGCACCGTGCGGCGCTTCTCGCTGTGCATGCGCCGGATGATCTCGACCAGGCCCGGCACATCGCCCGAGGCGACGCCCGCCATGGGCTCGTCGAGCAGCAGCACCTCGGCATCGCTTGCCAGCAGCACCGCGATCTCGAGCTTGCGCTTGTCGCCGTGCGAGATGTCGCCGGCGAGGGCGTCGAGGCGATGGTCCAGGCCCACCTCGGCGAGCTTCTCGACGGCCAGCTCGGTCGCCGCATCGCTGCGTCGCGGGAACCGCAGCAGCGAGTAGCTGCCGCCGCGGGTGGACTGCGCCGCGAGGCGGACGTTCTCGAGCACCGTGAGCTTCGGGAACAGATTGGATGTCTGGAAAGTGCGCCCCAGTCCCGTCCGCGTGCGCCGCGGCACCGACAGGCCGGTGATGTCAGCGCCTTCCAGCTCGACGCGGCCTGCGGTGGGCTTCATGACACCGGAGATCACGTTGAACAGCGTGGTCTTTCCGGCGCCGTTGGGCCCGATCACACCGACCATGGAGCCGGATGCGACCGTCAGGTCCACGTCTTTGAGGATGGTGACGCCGCCGATCTGCAGGCCGAGACCGTGCACGGCCAGCGCAGGCGGGACTGAGGCGTTCATCGAAGGATTGCCGGCCTTCCTACTCGGCCTCGGCCGGCGCGACCTCTTCGGCGGGGACCGCCGCGATCAGCTCGGGCACATAGGTCTCGCCGTCCTTGACGAGCTTGGCCTGGTACATCTCCTGGATGAGGGCGTGGTCGCTCGCGCGGACAGTCGTCTTGCCCTTCGGGCCGTCGAAGCTGTAGCCCTCCAGCGCCCCGATCATCGCGTCGACGTCGCCGCCCTTGCCCTCCTGGATCGCGTGCACGATCATGAGCGCGGCGTTGAAGCCGTCGGGGGTGAACAGGTCGGGCGTGCCGCCGTCGGAGGTGACGATGTCGATCATCTTCTTGTTGACGTCGTAGTCGTTGGCGCCCGGGAAGTAGTGGTTCAGGAACTGGATCTTCTCGGATGCCTCACCGTACGCTCCGAACGTCGCCGAGTCGCCGAGGCCGGTGACCACGGGGATCGTGTCGAGCACCTTCTGCTGCAGGAGCGCTTGCCACATCGCGCCCGAGGTCTCGCCCGCCCATGCGACGAACACGAGGTCGGGGTCGCCGTCGAGCAGCTGCGTCGCGAACGGCGTGAACTCCTTCACGTCCTCGGCCACCAGGATCGAGTCGACCGTCGCGCCCTTGGCGCCGAGGATCGCCTTGACGGCGGCCTCGTTGCCCTGGCCGAAGGCGGTGTTCTGTGCGAACACGGTGACCTTCTTGCCGTTGAGGTCGTCGAGGAACGTACCGGCCGTCGCGACGTCCTGCGCGCTCTGGCGGCCTGAGCGGAACGTGTAGTCGTTGATGCCGGTGATGGCGTCAGCGGCTGCCGGGCCGGAGATGTAGAGAACCTTGTTCTGCGCGGCCTGCTCGGCGACTGCGAGCGCCACGCCGGACGATGCGGTGCCGGCGAGGATGTTCACGCCGTCGCCGATGAGCTCCTTGACGGCGGTGACGGCCTTGTCGGGGTCGCCGCCGTCGTCCTTGTAGACGACGTCGATCTTGAAGCCGTCGACCTCGTTGGTGCCGTCGGTGGCGTACTCGAGGCCGGCCTTGAAGCCCTCGAGGTACTGCTTGCCGTAGCCGGCCAGGGCGCCGGACTCGCTGGTGACGACGCCGACGGTGATCTCGGTCGTGCCGGTCGGCGTTCCTTCGCCTCCACCGGTCGTCGACGGCGCGCACGCCGCCAGTACGAGGGCAGCCGTGGCGACCACGGATCCCATGAGCAACTTCTTCGTAACCCGCATGTGCGTGCCTTTCACCTTCGAAGGACTGGATGGTGCAGAAACCTGAAATCTGATTCAGGTATTGCAACAGTAGGAAACCGGATGCCGCACGTCAAGTCGTCGCCACAGGCACCGTGTCGGAGGAGGCGCCGCAGCGCGGATCGGCGATGCCGCGGAGGAGATGGTGTGCGCCCCCCGGGACTCGAACCCGGAACCCACTGATTAAGAGTCAGTTGCTCTGCCGATTGAGCTAGAGGCGCATGGGCCCGCGTGGGAGCGGACCGAGGGTCAACGATAGCATCACGGTCCTGCCCATCGCCAATCCGGCGGGGGTGCCGACGGCTATCCTGAACGGGTGAACTCCCGCTCGTCCACCGGTGCCTCCGGCGCGCCTGTGCCCAGCGATCCGAGGGGCGATCTGACCCTCGCCCTGCGCCTGGCCGATGCGGCGGACACGGCGTCCATGGCGAGGTTCGATGCGGCCGACCTCGATGTCAGCGCCAAGCCGGACGCGACCTTCGTCACCGAAGCGGATCTGGCCACCGAGCGCGCGATCCGCGACATCCTCGTCGCGGAGCGCCCACAGGATGGGATCCTCGGTGAGGAGTATGGCAGCTCGGGCGACACACGACGCCAGTGGATCATCGATCCCATCGACGGCACGCACAACTACCTCAGGGGCATCCCCATGTGGGCGACGCTGATCGCGCTCGCCGTCGAGGGCGTCCCGCAGGTCGGCGTCGTGAGTCAGCCGGCGATCGGCAGGCGCTGGTGGGGCGCCACCGGGCTCGGAGCGTGGACGAACGACTCCTCCGGTGCGCGCGCGATCCGCGTGTCGGAGGTCGACGCCCTGGAGCGGGCGAGCGTCAGCTTCCAGAGCATCTCCCAGTGGGACGACGCAGGCCGCCTGGACGCTCTGGTCCGCCTCACCCGCAGCGTCTGGCGCGACCGGGGCTACGGCGACGCGTGGCCGTACATGCTGCTGGCCGAAGGACGCCTCGAACTCGTCGCCGAGTTCGGCGTCCAGGAGTACGACATCGCCGCCCACGTGCCGATCATCGCCGAGGCCGGCGGGCGTCTCACCTCGTTCGATGGCGAGGCGGCCATCGCGGAGCGCTCTGCGCTGGCGACCAACGGCATCCTCCACCAGGCCTTCCTCGACCTCCTGCACTCCGACCCCGCCGCTCACGGCGACGCCCTGGAAGGGACCCGATGACCCCCCGCCGCCTCCCCCGCACGCTCGCCGGCATCGCCATCGCCCTCGGCGCGGCCACCGCACTCGCTGGCTGCTCGGGCGGCGAGCCCGAGGCCGAGCCGACCTCGCAGACTCCCACGACGGCGCCCTCCACGCCCGCGCCCGAGCAGACCCCGGAGCAGACACCGGAGCCGCAGGCGGACCCTACCTGCGAGACGATCATCCCGGCGGATGTCGTCGAGTCGTTCGAAGACGCGAACTGGTCCTTCCGGGAGGAGGTCTTCCGCGTGGGGGCCACCGAGGTCCCCGACGGCATCACCTGCACCTGGGGCGACATGTCGGTGGCCAGCGACCACGTCCAGATGTTCGGCTGGGCACCGCTGGACGCCAGCCAGTCCACGCAGTTCCAGAGCGCACTCGTGCAGGAGGGGTGGCTCAGCGAGGATGGTTCCGCCGGCACTTACATCACCGAGGACCCCGACACCGCTGCGGCAACCGATGAAGACGGCTACGGCTGGACGTACCTGTTCGGCGACGGATGGGTGAGCTTCGCGGATACGAAGCAGGGGCTCGTCCTCGTGGAGTGGCCCCCCGCGGGCTAAGGTGGTTGTTCCCGCATCCGCAGAAGGATGCGGGGTTGAAGGGAAGGTTGCTGTGATGGCGACGGACGCAGTGTGGATGACAGAAGCTGCTCGCGCGCGACTCGAGGACGAAGTCGCAGAGCTGGAGCGGCGTGCCGCAGCCGGCGAGCAGACCGGTGCCGCTCGGGCGCTCCAGCTGCGCACGCTGCTGCGCAGCGCACAGGTGGGGCGCATGCCCGACGACGGGCTCGTCGAGCCGGGCATGGTCGTGACGGTGCGGTTCGCGGCGGATGAGTCCGAGACGACGTTCCTGCTCGGCAGCCGCGATCTCGCCGCGCTCGACCCCGACCTTGAAATGGATCTGTACTCGCCGACATCGCCGCTGGGTGCGGCCATCACCGGACGCTACGTCGGGGACACCGTCTCGTACACCGCGCCCTCGGGTGCGCAGGAGATCACGATCGTCTCCGCCGTGCCGTTCGGCTGAACCCCATCCACGACAGAGCCTGGCTCCCACACGATGTGCGGGAGCCAGGCTCTTTCATTGCCGCGGCCGCTGGGGGGTCGGCGGCGGCTACGGAGCAGCCTCGGCAGGCGCAGTCACCATCAGAGTGGTCCTTGCAGAGACGGTCCCCGTCGTTCCTCCTCCATCGGTGTAGGTGATGGTGACGCGGATCCAGCGCCCGACATCGTCAGCCCTCGCTGCGAAGCTGGAACCCGGCGCCACGACCCTGTCCGACGGATAGTCCGTCCAGGCCGCACCATCGTTGACATCGGGTGCCTCGACGGCAGCGCTGTACGACCACTTGTACACGAGGGCGCTGTCCTCCTGGATGCCGCCGTCCGCGTCGGTCGGCACACCAGCGGCGATCGGCGAACCCGGCTCGAGCGGAATGAGGTGCACCAGCGGCGCCAGCGCTCCCTGATGCTGGACATCAGCGACCGGCTGTTCGGACACCGCCGAGGTTGCCGTACGGAAGAATCCGTCGCTGTCGGTGTAGCTGGCCGTGACCATCAGGTACTGCCCGACGGACTCCTGCGTGGGCAGGTACGTCGCCGATGCCGACCCAAGCGGGTTGAGCAGCTCCTCCCACTCCCCGATGTTGTCCGGGCTGTCGCCCTCGCCCGACCACCAGGTGTAGCGCAGGTTGGTGACGTCCGAGGAGTCGAACGGCGTGGTGTCGACCTCTCCCGGCTCCCACAGGCGAGCGGTGACGATCCCATCTTCGATCGGCGCGGTCGGGTCCATCGTGACCTCCGCCGTCGGCAGGCACGACTCCCAGCTCATCCCGTCCTCAGCGAGCTGAGCGCAGCCATCGCTGAACTGCAGCCGCTCGAAGCCCCGGATGATGTCGACGCCGTCGCTTTCCTCCGCCTCCTGCACCTGAGTGTGCTCGACGCGCCAGTAGCCGGAGCCGAGCGGACCCAGCGGCGTGATCGTGTACGCCGCGAACGGGTTGTTGTACTCCGCTGTGTCGACTGAGTCCGGGTCGTCGTCGTACACGATCTCGCGCACGATGTCGATGTCACCGGGGTTGATCTCGCCGGACGCCACCCTCGGCATCAGCTGCAGCGCCGAGTCGTAGCGCACGCCACCTGCCTCGAGCTGGACGCTCAGCATCGCATCGCCGTCGAGGTAGTCGTTGCCGCCTCGTCCTTCGATCGTGTCGCCGCCAGGACCCCCGATGATTATCATGTGAACACCGTCGGAGTCGGACTCCGGCGCGCCGCGCAGGAACGGCAGCGAGAAGTCACCAAGCGGGTACGACGTCCCGTTGACCTCGACCACCGGCCGCAGCATCTCGACGAGCCCGTCGATGCGCTGCAGCGACGCCTCGGTCGCCTTGCTCACCTCGATGTCGCTCGGCGACATGTCGTCGGCTTCTGTGAGCGGTCCACGCAGGACGTCGTTGCCCGCACCGCCGGAGAGTGCCTCCAGCATGTCGAACCGCGACGGCAGCGGGTTGTTCGGCTCGAAGAAGCGGTTGAACGCCCAGTCCGAGGTGACACCCTGAGTCTGCCCGTAGTAGGTCAGCCAGTCCCAGCCAAGACCGCCGTGGTTGCGGTCGGTGCCTCCGAGGTGGCCGATCAGGACGTCATCGCCGCCCTCACCCTCCACGTCGTCGTTGCCGAGCCGGCCTGCGACCACATCGTGCCCGCCGAGCACGTCGTTCTGGAACTGGTCGGCGTTGTCGCCCTGCAGCAGGTCGGCATGCGGTCCGCCCTCGATCCAGTCGTCGTGCTCCCCGCCGATGACCGCCTGGAAGCGACCCGTCGTGCCGAGCACGATGTCGTCGCCCATGCCGGCGAAGAAGACGTTGCCCTCGTCGGCGCCGTTGACCATGAAGTCATCGCCCAGGCCGCCGAGCACGAGGTCGAGGCCGGGCCCCGAGTGGATGTAGTCATTGCCCTGCATGCCCTTGATGTTGTCGTCGCCGTGCGAATCGGTGATGATGTCGTCGCCGCGGCCGCCAACGAGCGAGTCGACGCCGGCGCCGCCTTCGATCTTGTCGTCACCGTCGTAGCCCCAGATGGCGTCGTCGCCTTCATCGCCGCGCAGGTTGTCGTCACCCGGCGTGCCGTGCATTTCGACGTGCTCGTCGCCGCTCCACGACCACATGCCGTTCGGCAGCAGCGACAGACCGGCTTCGCGCTCGCCTTCGGGAAGCGCGGCCTGCTCGGCGATGTCGATGACCGGGTCCTGCAACGCGAAGATGTCGGCCGGCAGATGCGAGGCCTCGGTGTTGCGCTGGATGATGTCCGAGAACGTGTTGCCCTCTAGCGCCGCGAACAGCTGCTCGCCCTCGTTGCGGAACAGGTAGTAGAACCGGTCGCCGAACTGCAGGTCCTCGAGCTGCTTCTCGAACACGTACGTGAAGGTGGATCCGAGCATTCCACCGAAGGTGTTGATCCTCTCTGCGAGCCCGCCGACCCAGAAGTCGACGTCCTCGAGACCGGTGACGGTCTTGCCGCCGACGTTCGCGTACGCGCCCGTGCCGGCCATGAACTCCACGCGATCCGTCGGTGCGCTCAGCGGGGCGGGCGCGAACTCGGCCAGGCCGGTCTCGACAGTCGCACTCACCGAACCGGGGCCACCCAGGATGAAGATGTGGCCGGGTGACAGCCTCTGAATCTCGGCGCGAAGCTGAGGGGTGATGCCGGCCGGACCGACAAGCAATATCGGAGAACCTGCGATTCCGGCAGCGGGCGTCCCGGTCAATGCATCGGGGAACGTCGCACCAGTCGCCAGATACACCCTGTCGACTCCGGGATTGAAGAAGC
>DASSYC010000114.1:0-4020 GCA_035703465.1 Microbacterium sp.
TCAATCGCGGCGATACCCGCTCCGACGCCCGGGCGACGATCAAGATCGACGCGGGCACGAGCGAGGTGCTGGCGGCCCTGGCCGCCGCCCTGCGTTCCCCGTGACACCGAACCCCGCGGGACCGACCCGATGGGACCGACCCGTTGGGACCGACCGGTGAGACCAAAAGTCGGGTCGGTCACCCGACACACCGGACGACGACCGTCGTACACGGGGTGTCGTCGTCACCGACCCGACTCTTGGTCCGG
The DNA here is from genome assembly GCA_035703465.1 of Microbacterium sp. Classification (GTDB taxonomy): domain Bacteria; phylum Actinomycetota; class Actinomycetes; order Actinomycetales; family Microbacteriaceae; genus Microbacterium. The sequence goes on from DASSYC010000114.1 coordinate 249, forward strand.
GGTGGAGCGGTGGGCCCGGGGTCTTCAGGCCCGGTGGAGAATCGCGCGGGCGTGCCGGAGGACCGGCTCGTCGACCATTTTCCCCTGGAACGTGAACACCCCGCGCCGGCCGTCAGCCGCGGCCAGCACGGCGCGCGCCCAGGCGACCTGCTTCGGGTCGGGACGGTAGGCCTCGCGGATGACGTCGACCTGGGAAGGATGGATGCAGGCGGTCGCCGTGAAGCCGGATGCCGCGGCATCCACCGCCTCGCGGCGCAGTCCCCGCACGTCGGCGATGTCCAGGTGCACCGCATCGATCGCGGCCTTCCCGCGTGCGCCCGCCGCCAGCAGCACTCGGGCTCGGGCCGCGCGGGCCACGTCGCGGTAGCGGCCGCTGGCCTTGCGGCTGGAGGTTCCGCCCAGCGAGGCGACGAGGTCTTCGGCGCCCCACATCAGGGCGACGACGTTCTCGAGCTCGGCGATCCGATCGGCGTTGACCACGCCGCGGGCGGTCTCGCACAACGCGACCAGGCGGAAGCGCGGATCGAACTTCCGCAGTCGCTTGACCGACTCGGACTTCGCGACCATGACGGTGCGGTAGTCGGTCTGCGACAGGGTGGCGACATCCGCCTCGAAGTCAGCGGTGCCCGGCGGGTTCACGCGCACGATGACGCGGTCCGGATCGAGCTCGGACTCGATCACGGCGCCCCGCGCGGCCGTCTTGGCGTCGGGGGCCACCGCGTCCTCGAGATCGACGATCGCCGCGTCGGCGCGTTCGAGCGCTTTGGCATAGCGCTCCGGCCGGTCGGCGGGGCAGAACAGCAGCGCGGGGCCCAGGTCGAACGCGCTCATCGCGTCACCTGCTCGTTCTGCCACATCAGGGCGACGCGGATCGCCGTGGCCACGACGGTGCCGTCCTGGTTGCGACCGGTGTGCGCCATCGTGACAAGCCCCTGGCCGGGCCGTGACTTCGACAGCCGCTTGGCGGTGATCTCGGTCTCGGCGTACAGCGTGTCGCCCGCGAACAGCGGGTGCGGGAACGAGATGTCCGACAGCCCCAGCTGCGCGACGAGAGTGCCCTGGGTGAGCTGTGCCACCGACAGGCCCACAAGGGTCGCCAGCGTCCACATCGAATTCATGAGCGGCCGGCCGAAGGGCTGCGTGGCGGCGTACGCCGCGTCGACGTGCAGCGCCTGGGCGTTCATCGTGAGCGCGGAGAACAGGGTGTTGTCCGACTCGGTGACGGTGCGCCCGGGGCGGTGCAGGAAGCGGGCTCCGAGGTCGAGCTCATCGTAGAACAGGCCCCGCTGAATCCGCTCGCTCACCCCGCCACGCTACCCTTCCAGGCCGAGCGCCCGCGAGATCACCAGCAGCTGCACCTCGGTGGTGCCCTCGCCGATCTCGAGGATCTTCGAGTCGCGGTAGTGGCGTGCTACGGGGAATTCGTTCATGAAGCCGTTGCCCCCGAAGATCTGGGTGGCGTCGCGAGCATTGTCCATCGCGGCATCCGACGCCGTGATCTTCGCGATCGCCGCCTCGACCTTGAAGGGCTTGCCGGCGTCGCGCAGGCGCGCCGCGTGATGCCATGCCAGGCGCGCGTTGTGCACGCGAGCCTGCATGCGGGCGATCGTGAACTGCACGTTCTGCCGCGTCGCCAGCGCCGTGCCGAACACCGTGCGCTGCTTGGCGTAGTCGATCGCCGCCTCGACGCAGCCCTCGGCGGCACCGGCCGACAGCGCGGCGATCGCGATGCGGCCCTCGTCGAGGATATGCAGGAAGTTCGCGAACCCGCGGCCGCGTTCGCCCAGGAGGCTGCCCTCGGGCACGCGGGCGTCGGCGAAGGTGAGGGGATGCGTGTCCGAGGCGTTCCACCCGACCTTGTCGTAGGCAAGCTCCACCGTGAACCCCGGGGTCCCGTTGGGCACGATGATCGTCGAGATCTCCTTGCGGCCGTCGGTCTCCCCCGTCACCGCGGTGACGGTGACGAAGCGCGTGATCGCAGTGCCCGAGTTGGTGATGAACTGCTTGGCGCCGTTGATGACCCACTCGCCGCCGTCCAGCCGCGCCGTGGTGCGGGTGGCCCCGGCATCCGACCCTGCCTCGGGCTCGGTGAGTCCGAAGCCCGCCAGCGCCCTGCCCGCGAGCAGGTCCGGCAGCAGCTCGGCCTTCTGCTCGTCGGTGCCGAAGCGGAACACCGGCATCGCACCCAGGCTCACACCAGCCTCGAGCGTGATCGCGATCGACTGGTCGACCCGGCCGAGAGCCTCGATGGCCAGGCACAGTGCGAAGTAGTCACCGCCCTGGCCGCCGACATCCTCGGGGAAGGGCAGGCCGAACAGGCCCAGCTCTCCCATCTGTCCGACGACATCGAGCGGGAGCGTGTGGGTGCGATCGGACTCGTAGGACTGGGGCGCCACCACGGTCTCAGCGAACTCGCGGACGAGACCGGCGAGTTCGCGTTCGTCCTCGGACAGGTCGTAGGTGAGCGGGGCTGCGCTGCCCATGGGTTCTCCAATGCGAGCTCAGAGTCACAATCCCATCACGTCCGTTGTCGGCCCGCGATGCCTCGGTTAGTGTTCCTTAACCGAGTGCAAACAGGTTAGCGAGGATTAACTGAATTGGCAACGGGCACCACGGAGCGTGAACGCGCGAAGGCGAGCCGGCAGGCCGCTCTGCTGCGCGAGGCCGCGCGCCTGTTCGCCGCGCACGGCTTCAACGGCGTGAGCCTGGAGGATCTCGGCACCGCCGTCGGCATCAGCGGTCCGGCGATCTACCGCCATTTCGCGAACAAGCAGGCCGTGCTGGGCGCCGTGCTCACCGATGTGAGTCGCAACCTGCGCGACGGAGGCCTCACGGTCGTCGCCGACGACGCGCCCGCCGACGACCTCCTCGAACGGCTCGTCGCCTTCCACGTCGACTTCGCCCTCGGCGGCGCGGACGTCATCCGCGTCCAGGACCGCGATCTGCCAAGTCTGTCCGACGAGGACCGGCACACTGTGCGGCGCCTGCAGCGCGAATACGTCGAGCTGTGGGTCGGTGTGCTCGCACGGCTGCACCCGGATCTGTCCGAGGAGGTCCTGCGCGTGCGCGCGCATGCCGCGTTCGGCCTCATCAACTCCACGCCGCACAGCGTGCGGGCGCTGCAGCCGGCTCCTGCTGCGGATGACGTGCGGACCACCCTCACCGCCATGGCGCTGGCGAGCCTGCGCGCCTGAGTCAGCCCAGCAGCATCGCCCGTCCGGGCTCGCGCAGCACGTCGGCGACGTCCTTGAGGAACTGCGACCCCTGCGCGCCGTCCACCAGCCGGTGATCGAAGGAGACGCTCAGGGTCATCACATCGCGCAAGGCGATCTCGCCGCGGTGCTCCCACGGCTGGCGGCGCACCGCGCCGACGGCGAAGATGCCGGCCTCTCCCGGATTGATGATCGGGGTGCCCGTGTCGACGCCGAAGACTCCGACGTTGGTGATCGAGAACGTGCCCCCCATCATCTCCGCCGGCGACGTCCGGCCCGAGCGTGCGGTCTCGGCGAGCTCGCCGATGGCGTCGGCGAGCTCCACGAGGGTCAGCCGGTCGGCGTCGCGGATGTTCGGCACGATGAGCCCGCGACCGGTCGCCGCGGCGATTCCGAGGTTCACGTAGCCGTACTCGACAATCTCGCCGGCCGGCTCGTCCCAGTGCGAATTCAGCTCCGGGTTCGCCTTCAGCGCCAGGCACACGGCCTTGGCCGCGACAGCGAGGATGCCGATGCGGTGACCCTGCAGGGCCCGGTCGGCCTTCATCGACGCGATGAGC
>DASSYC010000168.1:0-3201 GCA_035703465.1 Microbacterium sp.
CTCCAGCAGGTCGCGGATCTGCACCAGCAGCTGCTGCTCGCTGGGCAGCTCGGCCTCATCGGCGACGCCGGCCTTGGCCGCCTGGCGCTCCTTCAGCTTGTTCATGGGGAACACGAAGACGAAATAGACGACGAGCGCCACGGCGAGGAAGTTGATGATCGCGCCGATGACGGCCCCGATCGCGAACACGCCGATCTTCAGGTCGTTCAACGAGTCGGCCTGGAAGAACAGCCCGATCGCCGGGTTGATGATGCCTTCCACGAACGCGTTGACCACCAGCGTGAATGCCGCGCCGATGACGACGGCGACGGCAAGGTCGATGACATTGCCGCGCATGATGAATTCTCTGAAGCCCTTGATCATGTGATCCCCTCCGGTCTCCGGCGTGTGCCGGTCAGTTCCCCGACGATGCGGGCGAGGTCTTCGCCTCGGGTTTCGATCCTGCCGAACCGGAGCCCGATGCGCCATCCCCGCCGCCGGTGGCGCCGGCATCCGCGCTCTTCTTCTCTGCGGAACCCTTCTTGTCGGCGGACCCGGCACGCGATTCCGCGCGCGAGTCGGTGCGGTAGAACCCCGAGCCGTTGAAGGTGACGCCGATCGAGCCGTACTCCTTGCGCAGCTCACCGCCGCACACCGGGCACTCGGTCAGCGCGGGCTCGCTGAAGGACTGCACCGCGTCGAAGCGGTGCCCGCACTGCTTGCAGGCGTAGGCGTACGTGGGCATCGGGGCCTCTCGGGGTGTGTCAGCGCGCCTCGTGCGCGATGTCGATTGTCCGGGTCGGGGTGATGACGCCGTCCACGCGCTCGTCGTGCGCATCGGAGGGCACCTCGTCGACGAACTCCGAGTCGAACACCACCGCGTAGACGGGCGGTCGCCGCTCCATCGAGCCGAGGGTCTTGTCGTAGTAGCCCCGGCCCCAGCCCAGGCGCATGCCGGTCGCATCGACGGCGGCACCGGGGATGATCATGAGATCGACATCGCCGACCGCGATCGGCCCGAGGACCTCCGCGACGGGCTCGGGCACGCCCAGCGCCGCCTCGACGAGCTCCTGCTCGGGATCCGAGGCGACCCAGTCCAGGAGGCCGTCGGCGCGCATGATCGGGAGCAGAACCCGGATGCCGCGCTCCATCGCACCCCGGATGAACGCCCGCGTCCCGGGCTCGGTCGCCATCGACAGGAAGCACGAGACCGACCGGGCACCGCGTGCGGCCACGAGTGCGTCCAGCTGCGCGGTGATGCCCTCGGCGGCATCCGCGCGCTGTGCATCGGAGAGCAGCTGCCGGCGCTCGCGCAGCTCGGCGCGCATCGCGCGCTTGGCATTGTCGACGTCGGGCGGCATGTCTCCGATTCTAGGCTCGATAGGCTGGACGCCATGCCGCAGAAGATGAAGGCCGTCATCCCCGCCGCCGGACTCGGCACGAGATTCCTTCCCGCCACCAAGGCGATGCCGAAGGAGATGCTGCCGGTCGTCGACAAGCCCGCGATCCAGTACGTCGTCGAAGAGGCTGCCCGGGCCGGCATCGAAGACGTCCTCATCATCATCGGCCGGAACAAGAACAACCTGTCGAACCACTTCGACGCGGTCCCCGAGCTCGAGCAGAACCTGCGCGAGAAGGGCGACACCGAGCGGCTCGCCAGGGTGCAGCAGTCCAGCGACCTCGCCGACATCCACTTCGTTCGCCAGGGCGAGCCCAGGGGGCTCGGCCACGCGGTGCTGCGCTCGCGTGCACACGTGGGCGCGTCGCCGTTCGCGGTGATGCTCGGCGACGACCTCATCGACGAGCGCGACGCGCTGCTGACGACCATGATCGACCAGCATGAGCGGCGCGGCGCCACCGTGATCGCACTCATGGAGGTGGACCCGGAGCAGATTCACCTGTACGGCGCCGCCGCCGTCGAGCCCACCGACACGGCGGACGTGGTGCGCGTCACCGGGCTCGTGGAGAAGCCGGCCACCGAGGAGGCGCCGTCGAATCTCGCGATCATCGGCCGCTACGTGCTCACCCCCGAGGTGTTCGACATCCTCGAGCGCACCGAGCCGGGCAAGGGCGGGGAGATCCAGCTCACCGACGCGCTGCAGGAGCTGGCCGCCGACCCCGCGGGGCCCGGCGTGTACGGTGTCGTCTTCCGTGGTCGCCGCTACGACACCGGCGATAGGCTGGACTACATCAAGGCCATCGTGCAGCTGGCGGCAGACCGCGATGATCTCGGCCCCGAGCTGCGGCCGTGGATCAAGGAGTTCGCGGCGAACCTCTAGCCGCCGAGCGACGGGAGGGCGAGTGGAGACGACCGCCCCGCACGCCTACGGTCCCGTGTCGATCCGCCTGGTGCGCCAGCGCGACGCGCGCACGCTGCAGAACGAGCTGCTGTCGAACCGCTCCTGGCTGCGACCGTGGGAGGCGACCAGTCCCGACGGGCCGGTCTCGTTCGACATGCGCGCCGGGGTGCGGCGGCTGCTGCAGCAGCACCGCGACGGGAACGGCGTGCCGTACGTGATGGAGTACAACGGCTCGGTCGCCGGACAGCTCAACGTGTGGGGCATCGCCCGCGGCTCACTGTCGTCGGCGACGATCGGGTACTGGGTGAGCGAGCGGTTCGCCGGCAACGGCATCACTCCCACGAGCGTCGCGCTGGCCACGGACATCTGCTTCACTGAGCTGCACCTGCACCGCATGGAGATCTGCATCCGCCCCGAGAACCGTGCCAGTCTGCGCGTGGTGGAGAAGCTCGGGTTCCGCTACGAGGGGCTGCGCCGCCGCTACATCCACATCGACGGCGGCTGGCGCGACCACTACGCCTTCGCGCTCGTGCGCGAGGACGTTCCGAACGGCGTGCTCCGCCGCTGGGTGTCGGGCCGTGCACCGCAGGACGCGGCGACGGTGCCCCCGTCCGACCGCATGCCCGCCTGACTGGCTGTCTCCTTCCCCCGGACCTCTCCCTCCCCGGACCTCTCCTTCCCCGGACCTCTCCCTCCCTCGGACCTCTCCTTCCCCGGACCTCTCCCTCTCCTCCCCCGGACCGAAAGTCGGGCCGGTGACGTGAAACGCCGGGCACGATGACCCCTTCCTCGGTGTGTCACGTTACGGACCCGACTTTTGGCCCGGGGGAGGACCCTCACCTTCGAGTCGAGGTCGAGACTGCGACACGCGCAGGGATGCCACGGCCCGGCGCCTCCGGTCGCTTACCGTGGACCGCATGGG
>DASSYC010000208.1:0-7955 GCA_035703465.1 Microbacterium sp.
ACAGCCCGCATCGGCAAGCTCGTATTGATCTCCACCGTGTGCGTGTACCCGTGGGGCGGCGCCCCCGATGAGGACACGCCGCTTTCGGCAGAGGGTCTGACCCCCTACGGCGCCAACCGGCTGCACCAGGAGCAGCGGCTCGCCGCGGCGTTCGACACCCTGCCGGTCCGCCTCCCGCAGCTGTACGGCGCACGGCTGCGCAAGGGCGTGGTCTACGACCTGGCCAACGACTACCGCGTCGAGCACATCGACCCCGCCATGCACTTCCAGCACTACGACACCCGGCAGCTGTGGGCCGACATCGGCACGGCGCTGGCCGCCGGCATCCCCGCTCTGAACATCGCCACGCCACCGCTCGATAACGCCACCCTCGCTGCCGAGGTGTTCGGCCGCGACATCCGCGACCAGGTTCCGCCGGGCACGCCCTCGCCCTTCGCCCGGATGTACACACGCAACATGACCACGGCACACGCGAGCCTGTTCGGGTGGGACGGTCCGTACATCGGCGACCGCGCCCACGAGCTCGCCGGGCTGCGCGGCTTCGCGGCCGAGGCGAAAGCCTGAGAGGCGAGCATGCACAACGGACTGCGCGTCTCGGCGATCGTCAACTGCGCCGGCAGGGGCACCCGCTTCGGCGGCAACAAGCTGCTCGTGACCCTGGGCAGCCGCACGGTGCTCGAGCGGACCGTGCGGGCGATGTGCGCGCCGATCGTGGACGAGGTCGTCGTGACCGTCAGCGAGGACAACGTCGATCTCTACCGGCGCATTCTCATCGAGGATGCCGGCCTCCCCGTGACCCTCGTGGTCGGCGGCGCCGAGCGCCACATCTCCGCGCACCGCGGGCTGTCGGCGACCTCGGGCGACATCGTCGTCGTGCACGACGGCGTGCGGCCATTCGTGACCGCAGACCTCATCGAGTCGGTCGTTGAGGCGGCCGAACAGCACGGTGCCGCGATGCTCGGCATGCCCAGCACAGTGCAGGTCAAACTCGTCAGCGACGACGGCTTCATCGAGGGCTCACTCGACCGCGCGCGTTCATGGCTCGGGCAGACGCCGCAGGCATTCCGCCGCGAGCACCTGGAGCACGCTTACGACCGAGCCCTGCAAGACGGCTATGCGCGAGTCAGCGATGACGCCGACCTGGTCGCCGAGTACTGCGGAGTGCCGGCCCGGATCCTCCCCGGCCACGACCACAACATCAAGATCACCACACCACAGGATCTGGGCACTGCGCGTCTCATCCACGAGGGCCGGGCCGACGCCGACGAGTGACGGCATCAGTCGTCGAGCAGATCCAGTGCCTCGTCGATCGGGCCGTCGAACACCATCCGTCCCTTGCGCAGGATGATCCCGCGCGTGCAGAGCTCCTTGACCTGCGACTTGCTGTGGCTGACGACCATCATCGTCACGCCTGAGTCGGCCATCTCGCGCAGCTTCACGGCGCACTTGGCCCGGAACGGCGCGTCGCCGACGGCGAGCACCTCGTCCACGAGCAGCACGTCCAGCTTGACGTGGATCGCCACCGAGAACGCCAGCCGCATGAACATGCCCGAGGAGTAGTGCTTGACCTCCTGGTCGATGAACTCGCCGATCTCGCTGAACGCGACGATCTCGTCGAACTGCTCCTTCGTCTCCTTCTCGCTCATGCCGAGGATCGCAGCATTGAGGAAGACATTCTCCCGGCCGGTCAGGTCCGGGTGGAACCCGGCACCCACCTCGATGAGGCCGGCGACCCGCCCTCGGGTGAGCACCGTGCCCGCATCGGGCTCGAGCACTCCCGAGACGAGCTTGAGGGTGGTCGACTTGCCCGAGCCGTTCAACCCCATGACGGCGACCGACTCGCCTTCGCCGATCATGAAGCTGATGTCCTCAAGGGCGCGGAAGCGCGCACCCTTCGTCTCCTTGCGGGTGACGAGGGCGATGAAGGTGTCCTTGAAGGAGCGCGTCGCGCGCTTGCGGAACTCCTTCGTCACGTTCTCGACGATGATGCGCGGCCTGGCCTGGGTGGTGGTCATCACAGGTCCTGGGCGAACGTGCGCTCGAGGCGGCGGAAGATGTACTGGCCCAGCAGCAGGCACACGACCGTGATCGTGATCGCGATGCCCAGGAACAGCCCGAAGCCCGGCGGGAGCCCGATGTTGGCGTCCGCCCCGACAGCGACGGCCCACACCGCCTGGTGAAACAGCTCGACGCAGACCGTGAGCGGATTCGATGCCCAGATGCCGAACAGCCAGCCCGGCAGCAGGTCGCCGATCATCACCCAGGTGTAGAGCACCGGGGCGGTCCACGTCGCGATCATGCGCACGATCTCGACGAAGTTCTGCGCATCGCGGAAGCGCACGTTGACGGCCGAGGCCATCAGGCCGATGCCGGTGCTGAACAGGAGGATCAGGAGCATCGCCGCCAGGATCAGCAGCACCGACGACCAGGTGGGCAGCCACCCGAAGAACAGGGCGACGACCAGCAGCACCGCCAGCTGCGGGAGCACGTTGATGAACGACGAGATGACCGCAGAGATGGGGAACAGCTCACGCGGCAGGTAGATCTTCCGCACCAGCGCCTTGTTGATGACGATCGACTTCGTGGCGTTGCCGAAGGACTCGTTGAACAGGTTCACGACGACGATGCCGCTGAACAGGTACAGGGGGAACGCGTCGACGCGGTGGCTCTGGCCCATCACGTGCCCGATGACGAAGAAGTAGACGAAGAACTGCACCGTCGGGCGCACATACGACCACAGCCACCCGAGCACGGAGTTGCGGTACCGCAGCGAGGTGCTCTTCTGCACCAGGACCTTCAGCAGGTACGGATTGCGGAAGACATCGAGCATGCCCAGACCGCGGCCGGGCACATCGAAATCGCTGCGATCGAAGGGAACAGTGGTCACTCGGGCGGGGTCTTTCTCGGGTCATGGTGGCCCCGACTGCGCAGGCCACGGGTCAGTTTAGTGGACGTGCGGCTGGGAGCAGGCTGACGCGGCCACAGGTCACAGGTCGGCATGCAGCTGCCACACGCGGTCGGCGGCCGCGCGCCACGAGAAGGCCCGGGCGCGGTCGGTGGCCATCACTCGCAGGCGCTTCACGGCGTCGTCGTCGGTCACCGTCCGCACAAGCGCAGCGGCGAGCTCTCCGGCATCCAGCTCCCCCTGGGGGTCGCCGACGACCAGTCCGCCGTCGAGGATCACCTCGGCGTGCACGGGCGATGCCGCCGCGACGACCGGCGTGCCCAGCTGCAGCGCCTCCAGCACGCGCCAGGGGAATGCCGATCGCCGCGATGCCGCCACGATCGCCCGGGCAGAGCCGATCACGGCGGCCCGATCGCGCGCTTCCAGGACGCCACGCACGTGGACACGGCGCTCCGGGATGCCGGCGGCCGCAGCGGCATCCGCGATCGCCGGCTCCGCACCCTCTGCCGCACCGATCACGACGGCGTGCAGGTCGGAGTCGGCGGCCAGCGCCTCCGCAGCGGCGGTGAGCCCTGCCGCAAGCCCGTCCGATGCGGTGAGGACCACGAACAGGGGCGGGATCGTGAGCTCGCGCAGGCGCCCCGCCGCATCCGTCGGCGCGGTGAAGCTGATCGGCGGCGCCCCGGCGATGACGCGCACGCGGCCGGTGAGCCGGGCGAGCTCGCCCAGTCGCGCCGCCATCGCGTGGGTGGGGACGACGACGGCGTCCGCGTGCTTCGCGGCGCGCTTGAGCATCGCGCGATGCCACCCCACCGTGCTGCGTGAGAGCTCGCCCGGCACCTCCCAGGCGTCCAGGTCCCACAGGGTGACGACGGTCTGATCGTGGTCGTGCACGCGGTCGTGCCGCACCAGCGGAGCGAACAGGGTGGGCGAGTGGATCATCCCGCCCCCGATGCCGCTGACCGCCCCGATCTGCCACGCGCCCGCGAGCTCACGTCGGCCGAGCATGGCGCGATGCAACCCCGCCAGCCCCGAGACCTCGGCGTTCAGCGTCTCGAGCTGCTGCCCCGAGGCGGCCGGCACGATCGCCGCGACCTCGCAGCCTTCGGGTGCCGCCGCGACGAGCTCGCGCGCCAGGCAGCGCGATGCGGCCGCCAGATCGGCGTCGGTCGGGCTCACCAGCTGATCCAGCACCATCCGCAGCGCGACCGTCATGCGATCGACCCTATCCCCGGCCCGGCCGCCGCCTCCGCAGCGCACCGCATGCGAGGATGCTGAGGTGACCGACGACGCCCCCAGACCCCGACGCCGCCGGTGGGTCGGCTGGACCATCGGCGTCGTGGTCGTGCTGCTGGTCCTTGCGGTGGGCTGGGTCGGCATCCGCGGGATCGGGGCGACGACAGCGCTGTCGCAGGCGGCGCACAACGTCAACGAGATCCGCGCGCTGGTGGCGGACGACAACGTCACCGACGTCTCACGACTCGCGTCGCGCGCGTCGGCCCAGGCGGAGAACGCCCGCTCGCTGACCTCCGATCCCGTGTGGCGCGCGGCGGAGCTGGTCCCCTGGATCGGCACGGACCTGCGCGCGGTGCGCGAGACGGCGGAGATCGCCGATGAGATCGCCGATCGGGCGCGAGGGCCGCTGCTGGATGCCGCCTCCGAGGCGCGCCTGGGCGTCGTCGAGCTCTCGGGCGACCACCTCGACACCGTTCAGCTGGCCCGCATCGCGCCCGAGCTCTCCCGCGCGGCGAAGGTGTTCGCCCCGCTTGAGGCGCGGCTGGCCGGCATCCGGACGTCGGGGGCGATTCCGCCCGTGGCGGCCGCCGTGGACGACCTCGTCGACGAGCTCACCACACTCGCGCGGGGGTCGGCGATGCTTGCCGGTGCAGCCGACCTGCTGCCGACGATGCTGGCCGCCGACGGCACGCGCACGTATCTCCTGGTCGTGGCGGGTGAGGCGGACGCCGCGCCCACCGCGGCGGTGATCCGTGTCGCCGACGGCACGTTCTCGCTGCTGGCGGCCGATCAGGCGGTCCAGCCCCTCGCAGACACCGCCTTCCCGGAAGCCGCGCAGGCCACGGCCGAGGCCTGGGCGGCGGCGCACCGCACGACCATCGACGGCGTCGTCGCGGTCGACGCGCAGCTCCTTCCTGCGCTCGTCGAGATCGCCGGGCTCACCGAGGAGGACGGCACCGGCGTCGCCGCCGTGTTCGGCCGCCTCGCCGACGGCAGCGTGCAGCCGGCATCCCTGTTCTCGGCTCTCATCGACGCCGCCGACCGAAGCGGCATCCGCGTGTGGAGCGCGCACGAGGCCGACCAGGATCTCCTGGCGCAGACCTCGCTCGCGGGCTGAGTCAGCCCGTGGGCACGGGCGTCGGGGTCGGCGGGTGCAGCGCGGTGTTGACGAGTTCGCGCACGTAGGCGAAGTCGGGCGCTTCGGGGTCGACCCCGTCTTCGGGGGTGAGCTCGATCGTCGTGACCGGGTGCTCCTTCGACTTCAGCGCCAGCTCGGCGAAGTAGCCGATCATCGACTGCGGGATGTCGGTCTCCACGACGTGGGTGCCGGCGGCCGCGACCTCCTGGAAGCGGGTGAGCACGTTGGCCGGTGTGAACTGCTTGAGGATCGCCTCCTGCAGCTGGCGCTGGCGCTTCATGCGGTCCCAGTCGTTCGTGGTGTAGCGCGAACGTGCATACCACTGCGCGGTGTCGCCGTCCATCAGCTGCTTGCCGGGTTCGATCCAGCCCTTCACGCCCTTCAGCTCGCCGTCGGGGCTCTTGCTCAGCGCGCCGGTGGGCAGACGCTCGGTCACTGTGATCTCGACACCGCCGAGCGCGTCGATCAGGGCCGCGAAGCCGTGCATGTCGATGAGCACGTAGTACGGGATGGCGATGCCGAGGTAGCCCTCCGCGGCATCCTTCACCGCCTCGATCCCGGGCGTCGACCCGTTCGCCTCGGCCTCGGGGTACAGCGCTGCGCCGTCGCGGAGCACGCCGACCTCGGTGAAGATCTCGTTGAGCCCGCAGTGCGCGGTCTTGCAGTTGTGGCCGCCGTAGCCGTCGGGGAACAGCTCCTGCATGGGCCCGGCGGCGAACGGGACGCCCAGCGTGTCACGCGGGAGCCCGGTGATCGTCATCGCGCCGGTCTCGGCGTTCACCGAGACCACCGAGATGCTGTCGGGCCGCATCGAGTCGCGGCCCTTGTCGGGGTCGGCACCCAGCAGCAGGATGTTGTAGTACCCGTCGGTGGGCGCCACGCTGGGGCCGCTCTGGCCGAAGATCGCGCCCAGGGTGTCGCGGGTCACGTTGACCAGCTGCGCCGCATAGACAGCGCCGCCGCCGGTGAGCACCAGGAGCGCGACCGCGAGCATCGCCACGCCGACGCGGGCGAGCGGACGGACCTTGACCAGCCGTACCAGCCGCAGCGTGTCCAGCGTGAGGATCACCCACAGCACGGCATACGCGAGGAGGAGGACCTGGGCGATCAGCAGGGCGAACCAGTTCGTCGCGAGTGTGAGCACGAACGGGCGCCACAGCACCGCGGCGGCGATGCCGAGCACCACGAGAACCCAGAGCGTGAGCGTCGCACCGAGCCCGAAGCGGCCGAGCCTGCGGCTGCCGGCCAGCACCTGGGCGGAGCCGGGGACGAGCACGTTCAGCACCACGAGCCACCAGGCGCGGCGGGTCATCACCGCGGGCGAGGACGCATCGGGATTGCGCAGGGGACGGGATTCGAGAAGGGATGCCGGGGGCCGCTGCGCCGCCGGCTGTCGCGGCGCGCTGAGCACGGTCACAGCGAACCCTTCAGCCGGGTGCTCTTCTCGTCGACCTGCCGCTCCAGTTCGCGCGCGTACTGCTCGAGGCGATCGGCCATGCGCTCGTCGGACGCGCCCAGGATGCGCACCGCCAGCAGGCCGGCATTCTTCGCGCCGCCGATCGACACCGTCGCGACCGGGATGCCCGCCGGCATCTGCACGATGCTCAGCAGGGAGTCCATGCCCTCGAGGTGGGCCAGTGGCACGGGGACGCCGATCACCGGCAGGGGCGTCACCGACGCGAGCATGCCGGGCAGGTGCGCTGCTCCCCCGGCGCCGGCGATGATCGCCTGCAGGCCGCGGGCGCGCGCCTCCCGCCCGTAGGCGATGAGCTTGTCGGGCGTGCGATGCGCCGAGACGACCTCGACCTCGTGCGGGACGCCGAAGTCGCTGAGCACCTGGGAGGCGTCGCTCATGACGCGCCAGTCGGAATCAGAGCCCATGACGACCCCGACCAGGGGCGCGTCGGAGGAGTGCAGCGACCGGGTCACCCGTCCAGGCTAGGGCGCGCACCTGCGAGAACACCGCAACGGCGCGCCCGGGCATCCCCTTCCAGACCCTCCCTGGTTCGGGGCGCGATCGCTCCGTTGGGGCGCACGGCTTGCGCCCCGACGGAGCAGACGCGCCCCAAACCCCCCCAAGGAGGACGGGGGAGGTCAATCGAGGAAGAAGGATGCCGCGGCCCGCGCCTGGTACGCGACGTCGTCGAGGTCGTCGCCGGTCACGGTGACATGGCCGACCTTGCGGCCGGGGCGCGGCGTCTTCCCGTACAGGTGCACCTTCGCCCACGGGTGCGCGGCGAGGGCGGCCGGCAGGCGGTCCTGCAGGGTGCCGTCTGCCGGACCGCCGAGGATGTTCACCATCATCGACCACTCGACCTGCGGCGACGGGTCGCCCAGCGGCAGGTCGAGCACTGCGCGCAGGTGCTGCTCGAACTGGCCGGTCACCGCGCCGTCCTGCGTCCAGTGCCCGCTGTTGTGCGGGCGCATGGCCAGCTCGTTGACCAGCAGCCGCTCGTCTGTGGTCTCGAACAGCTCGACGGCCAGCACGCCGGTGACATCCAGGCCTTCGGCGATGCCCACGCCGATCCGCGCCGCCACCTCGATGAGCCTCTCGCTCGCCCCCGGCGCCGGCGCGAGCACCTCGGCGCACACGCCGTCGCGCTGCACGGTCTCCACGACCGGCCAGACCGCGGACTGCCCGCTCGGCCGTCGCGCGACCTGCTGGGCGAGTTCGCG
>DASSYC010000174.1:0-15381 GCA_035703465.1 Microbacterium sp.
GCTCGCGTCGGCGATCATCCGCGAGTCATAGACGATGGCGCCCACGACGCGGCCATCGAGTTCGATCTGGGCAACCGCGCGATCAGCGGTGGTCGTCGGTGCCGGAAGGATGTGACCGTCTTCATCGGTGTAGCCCTCTGGAGCGGCCGAGCGATACACGACGTGCACCGACGGATCTCCCAGCGCCTCGGCAAGCGCGGCCGTTACGCCGAACCGATCGGGGCCGACGGTGCCCAGCCGCGCTGCGAGCTCTTCGATCACGCCGGTGCGCGCGAAACCGCCCCGGATCACGGCGATGGAGAATGCGATGGGAACCCCGGTGACCACGGCGATCTGCGCCATGCCTCGGAGCAGATCTGGAACAGGGGCGAGACGAAACAGCACGGAGCTGAGCGGGATGAACAGGATCGCGATGATTCCGTACGCATACAGCGGCAGCAGCCTGCGGCGGTGGGCCGGGTCTGCGCGACGCAGCCGGTCGGCGAGCACGATCGAGGTGAGGACCATGACGAGCGCACCGCTGATCTGCTGGGCGAGGACCGCGATGCCGAACCACGACGGACTCTGCAGGGTGGAGATCGGACTCGGCGACAGCAGGTAGAGCGGAACCTGACCCCCGATTGCGACGACGTACCCTGCGATGACCACGCCGGTGGAGAACCCGCCGCGCAGGCGTCCTGAGGGAAAGGCGTGCAGCAGGTGCACGAGCACGGCGAGGACCGATGTCTCGAACACGAGCCCCACCACGTTGAGGGGCGCGTAGCCGGTGCTCGCGAGCGAGCCGAGCCACAGGGCCAGCCCCCCGAGCACGATGAGCATGCCCATGCCGTTGCCGGGACGACGCCACCACGCGAGCAGGCCCGCGGCGATGAAGATCCACACGGAGGTCAAGAACAGCGCGATGGTCGCCGGCGGAGTGGCCGCACTCACCATCGACCACTGCACGGCGGCGAGCAGCACGCTCATGACTCCGATCAGCATGAGCGCTGATCGAAGGGAGCGCGACATCGCCGACCGCCTGCCCCGCTGTGCCACGGCACCAGCCTAAAGCGCTGTCAAGGACGAGCAGAGGGGACCTGTGTCCCTTGTCCGCAGGAGCCGGTGACGGCAGGGTTCTGCGCAGGGACGGAGGTCAGCGACATGCTTGCAGCCATCCGATTCGCGCTCGGTGTGGCGCTGATCGCAGGGTGCACGGCGCTCGCGGCAGGATGCACAGCCCCGGTCACGACCCCATCACCTGTCGGGGCATCCGATCAGCAGGCCGCCGTCCTCGCAATCGTTGAGCGGGCCATGAGCGAATATGACCTGCGTGCGGCCATCGTTCGGGTCGACAGGGGCGGTGAGGCGATCGTCACAGTCGCTTCGGGGGAGTCGCTGCCCGGTGTCCCGGTCACCGCGGACATGCACTTCCGAAACGGCGCTGTCGCGATCTCCTACCTGGCGACGGCACTGCTGGTCCTCGTGGACGAGGGCAAGGTGTCGCTCGACGACCCGCTCGCCATGTGGCTGCCGGACGTGGCGCACAGCGGCGAGGTGACCCTCGGCGAGCTGGCGCGCATGACATCCGGCTATGCCGACTACATGTGGGACGCGGAGTTCCTCGCCGCGCTCGACACCGACCCGTTGCGGCAGTGGACGCCGGAGGAGCTCTACACGATCGGCACGGAGCAGCCCCTCGTCTACGAACCCGGAACCAACTGGAACTACTCGCACACCTCGTACGTGCTGCTGGGGCTGGCCCTGGAGAAGATCACGGGGATGCCGCTGAACGAGCTGCTGAGCGAGAAGGTGCTCGAACCGCTCGGGCTGGAGCAGACGACGGACCCGGGCACTCCTGCCGTTCAGGAGCCGGCACTGCACGTGTACACGTCCGAACGTCGGGAGCATCTTGGCATCCCGGCCGGCATCCCGTTCTACGAGGAGTCGACGTACTGGAATCCGTCCTGGACGATCGCGCGGGGCGCCATCCAGAACACCGACATCGCCGACCTCGCTCGCGGCGCTCGCGGTGTCGCAACCGGCGAACTGCTCTCCGCGGAGTCGCACCGCGCGCAGCTGGACACCGGATCGCGCCAGATCGCATCGCTCGTGGATGGATGCCCGGCGTGCTTCCCGCACAGCGAGGTGTACACCTACGGCATCGGCGTGGTCATGATGGGCGACTGGGTGCTCCAGAACCCGGTATTCAGCGGAACGTCGGCGATCGGCGCGCATCTGCTGGGAAAGGACCTCACGATCGCCGTCGTGACCACGTTCCGCGAGGCGGCGTTCGAGAATTCCGCGTCGCCGTCCAGCGCCACCGACGTCTTCCGCGACATCGTCGCCGAGATCGCGCCCGAGGACCTGCCCCCCACTCGAGAGGACATCGGACAATGAACGACAGTCTCCAGCGCCACCACCGCGCGGCCACCGCAGCAGGGGCCTTTGCGCTCGTGTTCGCGGTGACCGCATGCCAGAGCGTTCAATCCCCCGCGCCGTCGGAGCCGACAGCGGAGCCGGTCATTGCGTTCGACGCCGATGCCCTGGCATCCACCTTCCAGCAGGCTGCAGAGGACATGCGCGTGCCCGGCGCGATGCTCGTGGTGCGCACCCCTCAGGGCGAGCTCGTCGAATCGTACGGCGCGACCGAGCTGGACGGCGACCGAGCACCGAGCCTGGACGACCACATTCGCATCGGCTCGGTCACCAAGACGATGGTGGGAACCGTCATCCTGCAGCTGGTGCAGGAAGGGAAGCTCGGCCTCGACGATCCGATCTCGGACTACCGGCCCGATGTCCCCGGTGGCGAAGAGATCACGATCGAGCAGCTGCTGAGCATGCGCAGCGGGCTGTACAACTACGTGCTCGACCTGGAGCTGTCGCGCACGATGGATGAGGCCCCGCAGACGGCATGGGAGCCCGAGGAACTCGTCGCCATCGGCCTCGGCCACCCCGTTTCGTTCGCGCCCGGTGCCCAGTGGGAGTACTCGAACACCAACACCGCGCTGCTCGGGCTGGTCGCCGAGAAGCTGGAGGGCAGACCGCTGGCCGAGATCCTGACGGAGCGCCTCTTCGAGCCGCTCGGCATGGACGACACGTCGTTCCCCGCCATCACCGACGGCACGATGCCCGAGCCGTTCGCCCGCGGATACGCCTTCGGCACCAACGTCGAGACCGTCGAGAGCAACGAGCTGTCACAGACGGTTCAGGACGGATGGCTGGCCGGCACGCTGAAGCCGATGGATCAGACGGACCTCAACCCGTCGTGGGGCTGGGCGGCCGGCGCCGGGATCTCGACCGCGGCGGACCTCATGCTGTGGGGCGAAGCGCTCACGGACGGCAGTCTGCTCGACCCCGAGCACCAGGCGCATCGGCTCACGAACCTGGGCGCGACCAGCGATCAGCCGGCGGCACCCCTGTACGGCAACGCCATCGCGACGTTCGGCTCGCTGTACGGCCACACCGGGGAGCTGCCCGGCTACAACACGTTCGTCGGGTCCGATCCCGAGAACGAGGTCGTGCTCGTCCTGTGGGCGAACCTGGCGCCGCTCCCCGACGGGCGCGACCCGGCGGCCACGATGGCGAAGATCCTCATCGAGCAGCTGTACCCGCAGGGGGAGTGAGACCCGCGGGTCGACAGGCGAAGGAGTGCAGGATGTCACGCGCAACGCTGCGCCGGACGGCGCTGGTCGCGGCCTCGGCCATGGTCCTCGGGCTGGTGGGCCTCGTTTCCCCACACCTCGGTGCAAGCCCTGCCCAGGCGGCGGACCCGCCGGCAGGCGCGCAGGACCTGCCCGCGCCGCCGAGCGATCCACTGGCGTCCGGGACCGTCTTCGCTGCTGCGCATGACCTGCACATCAGCCGAGTCGGCCCCGGCGAGGATGAGGTCGGCGCGTCTCGAGAGGCATCGTATTGGGACGGTAAGACCAAGACCGAGTACGTGGCGGTCGCATCTCGTGCCTATCGTGACGATATCGCCCTCAACGCACAGCCGTTCGTCACTGCGGCAGGACGGTTCGTGGACGGTGAGACAGACCGCGTGCTCACGCTCGCACAGACGCGCGCAGGCGATCAGACGCTGGTGCAGCTCACCGGCAGTTCCTGGTCGGGTGTGCCCGGCGCCGATCCCAACCTCACCGGCCCGCCTCTGAAGGCTGCGGACATCGTGCCCGGAAGGACGGTGGCCATCACCCCCGTGTCAGCACTCCACGACTATGTCCGTGCGCTCGGTGACGCCGCGCAGCCGCTGGGAACACCGGCGACGGCAGGCGGGCGGTTCGTCAACCCCGGCGCCCACCAGGTCTGGAGCGTCGTCGACGGCGGCGGGCCCGCAGGCACCTTCGCGCTGGTGAGCCTGGCCGATGGTCTCTGCCTCACTCTGCCCGATCAGTTCGGCTCACATGTGGGGACGGATGTCTGTCGGCCAGGCGCACCGCAGCAGGCCTGGAGTGCGCATCAAGTCGGCAACGACATCCAATTCTCCATGCCCGACCGCAGCCAGGCGGGTCCTCCGCAGGAGCGGCTGATGGTGCGAGCGGGACCGGGCATACCTGAGATTCCTGAAGGCACGATCACGGCGATGGACGAGGTGCCCGACGTGGCGCGATGGGTGGGTGCCTTCCGCGTATACGACGTCGCGCGCAAACTCCCGAGCACCCTGCCTACCTGGGCGGTGCTTCGCGGCGGTGGCGCGGGCGTGGGCGCACCCATCGCGCTGGCCGTCGGAGACCTCGATCAGGCGCGTGCGGCCGACGGCTTCCAGCGCGATGAGGCTGTGGTGGCGTTCACCGATGGCGCCGGGAGCGTGTCGCTCCACGTCATCGACTACAACGCGAAGCCTGGTGCGCTCACGACGACGAAAGCCGCCGACGGCGTCAAGACGGCCGGCTCGCTCCAGGTGGCCGTGGGCAGTTTCGATGGTTCCGGCAAGCGCCAGATAGCCGTCGTCACCGAGGTCGCCGGCGACTCGCGCATCACCTTCTACGCCTATTCGCAGAAGGATGGCGCGTCACCCGCCCTCACCCGACTCGGCGACGTCGGCGTGCCCTACTCCTCAGGATTCCCGCTGTCCGATCAGTTCGACAGCGCAGCGGCCCTCGACGCCATGGCGGTCGGTCGCGATCAGCTTGTCCTCGGACGCACGAGTTCGAGCTCACCGCTGGCCACCGTGGTCGCCTTCACCAGTTCGCTCAAAGTCGCGGCGGCCATGCACACGTTGACGGCCAGGCGAGGATGGATGGCCAACTGCGGCATGCTCCCGGGACAGAAGGTGTTCGTGGCTGCCGCCGGCGCTCGGATCGCTTTGAGCGCTGCCGTCTTCGACGCACCGTCGAACGAGAACTGCGCGGGAGCCTCGAGTGGCCCGGCAGCGGTCATCGTCGGGACGTTCTCGGTGGGGATGCCGGAGAATGTGACCGACCTCGACACCTGCACGCCGGCGCGCTGCACCCTGCGGCAGCTGGAGGCGAAGTGGGGCAAGCAGGTTGGGCACAACCCCGTCACCACGTCCCAGCGGTTCACCTACACCATGGCTGCGGGCGCCTTCGATGGCATCATCGATCCGACGACCGGTGCGGCCACCCCCTGGTCGGTGATGGCCACCAGTCTGAAGGGGCCCGCAAACGGCGGCATGATCGGACAGATCCTGAAGTTCTCCGAGACATCGTCGGGAACCGGGCTCACCGCCTCAGTGGTGCACGAAGGTGGCGAACCCGGACTGCGCACGTGGGTGCTGACACCCTACGACCGCACCGGCAAGTCGTGGCGGCTGGGCACGCCGACGCGGATGGACGTCTCGAACATCACGCGCATCGACGCGCTCGCCGCCGAACCGCCCAAACACGTGGATTGGCTCGACGGGCGATGGTTCAACGTGTCGCGCGAGGCGCGCTTCAACGTGGAACTCGGCCAGGGCACGGACAAGACCCTCAGCTACGAGTCCGAGCACACGGTCGACGTGACGACGACGCATGACAGCGATTTCGATTGGGGCGTGCACGGCACGATCGGCGCGAAGGACCTCTTCCAAGTCGGTGCGGGCGTGGCCGGTCGGTCGGCGGTGAAGGAGAAGCTGGCATCTGTGCAGAAGAAGTACGAGAACTACCGGATGTCTGTGAGCCAGGAGATCACCTCGAGCACCGGCTTCGACGACGCTGTCATCTTCGAGGTATCCTCCGCCGTGGTCTTCCGGTACCCGGTGGTGGGGTGGCGGGCAAACCTCAAAGACGCCGGTGGCAAGGACGTATGCCCTGCGGCAGGGTGCTTCTCCTTCATCGACATCTCGTTCCCTCAGACCACGAGCGGCGCGCGACTGGGCCCGGGACTCGGCCTGGACTGGTACGGGCCCACGTGGCAGAACGGCAACGCACTGTCGTACCCGCGGGTGAATTCCCAAGGGCTCGTCAGCATCCCCGCCGATCGGCTCGGTGCACATACGCACAAGAACGCCGATGGTCAGGACATCACCGAGACGGCGCCGCTGCTGAATCAGTCCGTGCTGCTGGGCGGCACGGAGAGCACGGTGAGACTGCAGACGAAGGAGACCAAGGAATCCGGCAATGTGCGCGAGACCCAGCGCACGTACGCGGTGGACCAGGACACCACGGTGTCCGGCCACATCCAGGCCGGCTCCGAGGAGGCATCCGGAATCAAGGAGGAGTTCAGCCTGAAACAGGCGGATGGCTCGGAGAACATCTCCACCGACCTCACCACTGGCAGCTCGGAGACCACGACCGCGCGGACGTTCCAGCTGAACGTACCGGCGATCCCCTCGGCGCAGGGGTACGGGATCGCGACCACCTATTACTACGGCGTCGACGGCGGCTCGCGCGTGGTCCACGGCGTCGACCTGACCGCATCCGCTTCCGGCGCCGGCTGGTGGCGGGCGAACTACGGACGCGTCGCCGACCCCGCACTGAACCTGCCGTGGGCGATCACCATGCGGGACGAGAAGGTCAAGAACGTCGAGCCGTTCTGGGAGGCGGGGCCGAACCGCCAGACCATCCGCGGGTTCCAGGTGCTGCGGGCGCCGAGTGACGACCCGCTGCTGTCCGGGCAGCCGTACGCCCGCACTCCGCTGCGCGGCGAGGACGTGGTGTTCGAGGTGCCCGTGCACAACTACAGCCTTGTGGGCGCGCAGAACGTGTCGGTGCAGTTCCACGCCGTGCCGGTGGACGACAACAACCTGATGACGACCGGCGACCCGGTGGCGATCGGCGGCCCGGTCAAGGTCACGTCGATCGCGCCGCAGGGAACGATGCTCGTCAAGAGCCCGGTCTGGAACGCGCAAGGCGCCACAGAGCCTGGCGCGTCGCAGAAGTGGCGGATCTTCGCCGTGCTCAACCCCGACGGTCAGGCCCCCGAGGTGCATCCGCTGCACGGCGCGTCGTGCCCGGAGGAGTCGATCGACCCGCTGGCGTCGCCGACCTGGTTCATCGACGGTGAGCTGATCGATCCGATGACCGGGGAGAAGGACACCAACGGCTGCGGCCAGAACAACCAGGGATTCGGTGTGGTGGTCGTCACCACACCGATGCCGCCCAGGGTGTCGTCGACCGGGGGCGATGCGGAGAGCGTCACGCCGGAGGCCGGGGCCCCCGGCGAGGACGCCGTCTCGATCGCCGATCTGCAGGTCTACGGGATCCCCGTGGGCGGTGCCGAGGCACCGACCCTGCGCGTGGGCGAGCATGCCGCGATGAGCCTGCGACTGACCACCGACGAGCACACCGGCTACCGGGTGCCGGTTCAGGTGTTCGACGGGAATCCTGAAGACGGTCGCCTGATCGCGATGACCACCGCGCGGGGGGTGTCGCTCGTCGACGACGGCTGGGCGAACTTCACCTTCACCCCCGACCGCGCCGGGCGGCACACCCTTACGGTGTTCGCGTTCGACGAGGCGCACGGGTTCGAGACGGAGACGTTCGAGCTGGATGTCGCGGAGGCGCCCGAGCGTTCGCCCGAACCCAGCCCGACGCAACCGCCGCCGTCGGAGGCACCCACGGCCGCGCCGTCGGACGCGCCCGCCGCGGCCGGGGGCGGGGCCCTTTCCATGACCGGCGGTGGCGGCATCCCTCCCATCGTCCTCGGCGTTGCACTGCTGCTGCTGCTGTCGGGCACCGCGCTGGTCGTCGCGCGCCGGCGTCGCCACGGCGGGTGATCGGCGCCGCACTGCGCCATCGGTCACACCGTCCGATCGCGCGCGTCAAACTTGAGCCTGTTCATATCAAGTTCATTTGACACGCGCACGGCGCCGCGTTAGTGTTGAGTCATTGCGGCTCAACCTTCATGCTGAACCTTTCTGTCCAGGGCCGCGAGAAGACTTCACAACCACAACGAGAGGGAAAGCACATGGCACGTGCAGTTGGAATCGACCTCGGCACGACGAACTCCGTCGTGAGCGTGCTCGAGGGCGGCGAGCCCAAGGTCATCGCGAACGCCGAGGGCTTCCGCACGACCCCGTCGGTCGTCGCGTTCACCAAGGACGGCGAGGTGCTGGTCGGCGAGACCGCCAAGCGCCAGGCCGTCACGAACGTCGACCGCACCATCAGCTCCGTCAAGCGCCACATGGGCACCGACTGGAAGACCCAGCCCATCGACGGCAAGCAGTACACGCCGCAGGAGATCTCGGCGCGCATCCTGCAGAAGCTCAAGCACGATGCCGAGCAGTACCTCGGCGACGCGGTCACAGACGCGGTCATCACCGTGCCGGCATATTTCAACGACGCCGAGCGCCAGGCCACGAAGGAAGCCGGTGAGATCGCGGGCCTGAACGTGCTGCGCATCATCAACGAGCCCACCGCGGCCGCGCTCGCATACGGTCTCGACAAGGGCAAGGAGGACGAGCTCATCCTCGTCTTCGACCTCGGCGGGGGAACATTCGACGTGTCGCTGCTGGAGGTCGGAAAGGACGACGACTTCTCCACGATTCAGGTTCGCGCCACCTCCGGTGACAACCGGCTCGGCGGCGACGACTGGGATCAGCGGGTCGTCGAGTATCTGATCAAGCAGTTCAAGGACACCACCGGTGTGGACGTCTCGGGCGACAAGATCGCACTGCAGCGCCTCAAGGAGGCCGCTGAGCAGGCGAAGAAGGAGCTGTCGAGCTCGGCATCCACGAGCATCAACCTGCCCTACCTGTCGCTGACCGAGAGCGGCCCCGTGTCGCTGTCTGAGACGCTCACGCGCGCGAAGTTCGAAGACCTCACCAAGGATCTGCTCGACCGCACCAGGAAGCCCTTCGAAGACGTCGTCCGCGAGGCCGGCATCAAGGTGGCCGACATCGACCACGTCGTGCTCGTCGGCGGGTCGACCCGCATGCCCGCAGTCAGCGACCTGGTCATGAAGGAGGCCGGCAAGGAGGCCAACAAGGGCGTCAACCCGGATGAGGTCGTCGCCGTGGGCGCCGCCCTGCAGGCCGGAGTCCTCAAGGGCGAGCGCAAGGACGTGCTGCTCATCGACGTCACCCCGCTGAGTCTCGGCATCGAGACCAAGGGCGGCATCATGACCAAGCTCATCGAGCGCAACACCGCCATCCCGACCAAGCGCAGCGAGACCTTCACCACCGCGGACGACAACCAGCCGTCGGTGGCGATCCAGGTCTTCCAGGGCGAGCGCGAGTTCACCCGCGACAACAAGCCGCTCGGCACGTTCGAGCTGACCGGAATCGCCCCCGCTCCGCGCGGCCTGCCGCAGATCGAGGTCACCTTCGACATCGATGCGAACGGCATTGTACACGTGTCCGCCAAGGACAAGGGCACGGGCAAGGAGCAGTCGATGACCATCACCGGCGGCTCGAGCCTGCCGAAGGACGACATCGAGCGCATGGTTCGCGAGGCCGAGGAGCACGCTGCCGAGGACAAGAAGCGCCGCGAGTCCGCCGAGACGCGCAACCAGGCCGAGACCCTCTCGTACTCGATCGAGAAGCTGATCAAGGACAACGAGGACAAGCTCCCGGCCGAGGTGAAGGAGTCCGTGCAGGGCGATGTCGATGCGCTCAAGACCGCGCTCGCCGGTGACGACGACGATGCGGTCAAGACCGCCTTCGACAAGCTCAGCCAGAGCCAGCAGCAGCTGGGCGAGGCGATCTACGCCTCGAGCCAGGCGGCCGGCGAGAACCCCGACCCGGCGGCGAACGAGCCCGGGGGCGGCGAGGTTCCGAACCCCGAGGAGGACGTCATCGACGCCGAGGTCGTCGAGGACGATGAGGAGCAGAAGTAGCCATGACGCACAAGGACGACGAGTTTCGTCCTGACGAGGAGGGGTCGGCGGAGGAGTCTGCCGGCCCCGACTCGCAGGAAGAGGCGGATGCCTCGGACCAGACACCCGAGCCCGAGCTGACCGTCGATGACATCCTCGGCGCCGCGCAGAATGCGGACGCCGTCGAGGAGGACGCCCGGCTCGCCGATCTGGAGTCGACGCTGCTCAACGACCTCAAGCGACTGCAGGCCGAGTACGCGAACTACCGGCGTCGCACCGAGGAGCAGCGCGATCGCGACGTCGAGCGGGCGAAGGGGTCTGTCGCTGCGGGCCTGCTGCCGGTGCTCGACGACCTCGATCGCGCCGAGCAGCATGGCGACCTCGGGGACGGGAGCGCCTTCGCGGTGATCGCAGAGAAGATCCGCGGCGTCGCCGAGCGTCTCGGCATGGTCACCTACGGCGCGGCGGGCGAGGTCTTCGATCCCCAGCATCACGAGGCGATCTTCCAGCAGCCCGCACCCGATGTGTCCGAGCCGACGATCCTCGAGGTCGTCGAGATCGGCTATCGCCTGGGCGAGACCGAGCTGCGGCCCGCGAAGGTCGTCGTCGCCGTACCTGCGGCGTAGACCAGGGAGGCGGAACACATGGCGAGCCAGGATTGGTTCGACAAGGACTTCTACAAGGTCCTCGGGGTCTCCAAGGACGTCAGCGCGTCAGACCTGAAGAAGACGTACCGCAAGCTGGCACGGAAGTACCACCCCGACTCCAACCCCGGTGACACGAAGGCCGAATCGACGTTCAAGGAGATCAGCGAGGCCTACTCGGTGCTCTCCGACGCCGAGCAGCGTGAGGAGTACGACCAGATCCGCGCGATGGGCTCGGGCGCCCGCTTCACCTCGGGCGGTCAGGGTGCCGGCGGCGGCTTCGAGGATGTCTTCTCGATGTTCAATCAGGGCCGGGGCGGCACGCGGACCCAGGCTCCGGGCGACTTCGAGGACATCTTCTCGATGTTCGGCCAGGGCGGCGACCCGGGCGGGTTCGGATCGGGCCGGTTCGGCCAGACGACCGGCGGATTCCGCGGATACGGCGGCCCGACGAAAGGCGCCGACCTCACCGCCCGGACGACCCTGGACTTCATCACCGCAGCCAAGGGCGAGACGATCACGCTGCAGGGCGATGACGGCAAGCCGTTCAAGGTGAAGATCCCCGCCGGTGTCGCCGACGGCCAGAAGATCCGCCTGCGCGGACGCGGTCGCCCGTCGCCGGACGGCGGCGAGCGCGGCGACATCGTCGTGCAGGTCAGTGTGCGCAGGCATCCCGTCTTCGAACGCGACGGCCTGAACCTCCGCGTGACCGTCCCGGTCACCTTCGTCGAGGCTGCCCTCGGCGCCACCATCGAGGTGCCCACGCTCGACGGCGACGTCGTCAAGCTCCGCGTCGCACCGGGCACGCCGTCCGGCCGGACCCTGCGTGTCAAAGGCCGCGGCATCAAGAGCGCGAAGGGCACCGGCGACCTGCTCGCCGAGGTCCAGGTCGCGGTGCCCGCCCACCTGGACGACGCGGCCAGGGCTGCGCTGGAGAGGTTCCGCGACCTGGAACCCAAGGAGAACCCGCGCGCCGACCTGATGGCCAAGGCCGCCGGCGCGCGCTGATGTGACCGAGAGGAGGGATGCCGATGGCCACCGCCGAGGAGGACATGCCGCTGTTCGCGATCGCGCTCGCGGCCGAGCTCGCCGGCATGCATCCGCAGACCCTCCGCCAGTACGACCGCCTGGGCCTCGTCGTGCCCGGCCGCACGCCCGGCGGCTCACGCCGCTACTCCACGCGCAACGTCGAGCAGCTGCGGGAGGTCGCCCGCCTGTCGGCGGACGGCATGAGCCTGCCCGCCATCGCCCGCATCCTCGAACTCGAGGAGACCGTGCGTCGGCTTCGCCGCAAGGTGGCCGAGCTCGAGCGCCGGGTCGAGACCGAATCGGAGTACCGGCCCGGCGGGCGCGTGTTCGCCGCCGGCGCGACCGGCGCCGTCGTGCGCCTGACCTCCGGTCGCCGTATGCGCCGCTCCACCGACATCGTCGTGTGGCGGCCGCTGCGGGAGGACGCCGGCGACGAGGGCTGAGCCCCGGCGCGGTGTGTTCGGCGAACCCGAGGATTCTCGCCGAACCCGAGGTCGGCGACACAGGGTTCGCCGCGATTCCCCTGGTTCGGGGTCGGCGGGCCTGGGCGTCCTCGTCGGCGACGTCGCGGTCCCGGACGTGTAGATACAAGTAGACAATCGCCGGTATCATGACCGTATGAAGTCCATCACGGTCGGTCAGCTGCGGCAGAACCCGACGCAGATGCTCACTGAGGTCGAGGCGGGCGCGACCTACCGCATCACACGTCACAATCGCGAGGTGGGGCGGATCATTCCTTCTGCGTCAGGGTCCGAACTCATTCCGGCGAAGAAGCGCGGCCCCGCGCGAACGAGCAGTCTCGCGCCGCTGGAGGTGCAGACGGCGGAATCACTCGACGAACTCATCAACGAGATGAGAGGTGAGTGGTGACGCAGTATCACTATCTCGACTCGTCGGTGGCGCTGCACATCCTCTACGGACACTCCAGGACAGCCGCCGAATGGTTCGACCACGCCACCGGCGATGAGGACGTCACCGTGTTCTCGTCGCGACTGCTCCGCACCGAGATCACGCGCGTTCTTCGGCGGGACGGGCAGGACGTCGGCCGACGTGAGGCGGTGCTCGACTATCTCGAGCTCATGCCCTTGGACGCAGGTGTGCTCACTGAGGCGGAGGCGATCGTACCGCACGTCAAGACGCTCGACGCGATCCACCTGGCATCCGTGATCCGCAGCGGACTCGACTGCACGATCGTGACGCACGATGAGGTGATGAAGTCGGTGGCCCGCGTGATCGGCTACCCCGCATTCGACCCCGTCATGAATTGACGGGCCAGGGCGTCGCCCAGTGTCTCGATGGCGACCGCAGCGGGGTCAGCAGGGTTCGAGAGCACGACTGGGAGTCCGGCATCTCCGCCTTCGCGCAGCGCGAGCGACAGCGGCACCGAGGCGAGCAGCGGCACGGGGGCATCCTGGCCGGCGGACAGCCTGTGTGCCAGCTCGGCTCCGCCGCCCGCGCCGAACAGCTCGACCACGCTGCCGTCCGGCTGAGCCCAGCCGGCCATGTTCTCGACCACCCCGACGATCCGGTGCCCGGTCTGGCGGGCGAGCGTGCCGCTGCGTTCAGCGATATCTGCGGCGGCCGGCTGCGGTGTCGTCACCACGAGGATCTCCGCGGCCGGCAGCAGCTGGGCGACGGAGATCGCGACATCCCCCGTCCCTGGCGGCAGATCCAGCAGCAGCACGTCCAGCTCGCCGAAGTGGACATCCGTGAGGAACTGCTTGACCGTGCGGTGCAGCATCGGCCCGCGCCAGGCGACCGCTGCCGACATGTTCTCCAGGAACATCCCGATGGAGATGGTCTGCACACCGTGGGCGACGGGCGGAAGGATCATCCCGTCGATGCGGGTCGGGCCCACCGCCGTCCGCGTTCCCGCCGGATCTTCGCTGACCAGTCCGAGCAGCCCCGGAATGGAGAAGCCGAACACGTCCGCGTCGATGAGACCCACGGCCAGGCCGCGCTGGGCGAGCGTGACTGCGAGGTTCGCCGTCACGCTCGACTTGCCCACCCCGCCCTTGCCGCTGGTGACGGCGATCACGTGAGTGCCCGAGTCGGGTCCGAAGGGGATGCCGCGGGTGGCCGCGTCGCCGCGCACACGCTCGATCAGCGCCTTCCGCTCGCCCGCACTCATGGCCTCGACCCGCACCGCCGCGCCCCGCACGCCGCGCACCGCGCGGGTGGCCCGTTCGACGTCCGCGCTGATCTGGGAGGAATGCGGGCAGGTGGCGATGGTGAGCCGGATGTGAACGGTGGCGAGCGCCTCGTCATCGATCTCGATCCCGGCGACCATTCCGAGCTCCGTGATGGGGCGGCGCAGCTCCGGATCGATGACCTGTGTCAGCGCGCCGTGGATGCGTGGAACCAGGTAGTCGAACGGCTGGTCAGACACTGAAGCCGAGAGCGCGCATCATGTCGCGCCCGTCCTCGGTGATCAGGGCGGGCGTCCACGCGGGAACCCACACCCACCGGATCTCGTGCGACTCGATCATGCCCGCGAGCGCCTGTGCCGCCTGATCCGAGATGTCGTCCTGCAGGGGGCATTCCGCCGTGGTGAGGGTCATGTAGATGATGAGCTTTCCGCTCTCCTCGTCCCAGCCGAGCTCGTAGAGCAGGCCCAGGTCCACCACATTGACGCCCAGCTCCGGGTCGATCACGTCGCGCAGCGCCTCTTCGATCTCGTTCTGCGTGTCCGCCGCCAGCGAGGTGATCATCGAACGACCTCCGCGGCGGACGATCCGACGTAGACATCGCCGTCGACGACGCTCACCGCGTAGACCGGGATGGCTTCGGTGGCCGGCAGCGTCAGAGCGGCGCCGGTCGTGAGATCGAACGATGCGCCGTGCGCCCAGCACTCCAGACGGCTGCCTTCGACGAAGCCCTCAGAGAGCGAGATGTCGGCGTGCGAGCAGGTGTCGCCGACGGCGTGGAGGTGCCCGGATTCATCCATGACGAGCGCGACAGCGCGCCCGTCGATCAGCACTCGGCGGGTGTCGCCGGGCTGCAGGTCGGATTCGGAGCACACTCGGACGGCCATGATTTCTTCCTCTCGCATTGAATCGGGGTCATGACTAATATAAAGGAGAAAACTCATTTGAAATAGGAGATCGGTCAATGACCTACGTGATCGGGGCGGCGTGCATCGATGTGCTGGACCGGGCCTGCGTGGAGGAATGTCCCGTCGACTGCATCTACGAAGGCGAGCGGTCGCTCTACATCCACCCTGACGAGTGCGTTGATTGCGGCGCCTGCGAGCCCGTGTGCCCGGTCGATGCGATCTACTACGAGGACGACCTGCCGGAGGCGTGGGCCCCGTTCCTCGCCGACAACGCCCGGTTCTTCGCCGAGCCGCTGCCTGGTGCGGCGCAGCCGCTCGGCTCGCCGGGCGGTGCGGCGAAGGCCGGCCCGACAGGGGTCGACACCGAACTGGTCGCCGCGTACCCGCCACTGGATGAGCGGGACGACACCGTGCGTTGAACCGGGTGAGAGTGTGCCTCTCAGGTGCGATGGTCGCTGAGGGTGATGGTGCACAGTTCCG
>DASSYC010000201.1:0-10130 GCA_035703465.1 Microbacterium sp.
GCGAGAGCCCGTCGAGGGCGCAGACGCCGATCCGGGGCTCGGCGAGGAAGCGTCGCATCGCATCGTCCGGGAACGTCGGCGCGTCGGAGCGCAGGGAGAGGATCACCAGCACCGGCTCCGCCTCCAGGCGGCGCAGTGCGAAGCGCAGTGCCGTCAGAGAGGCGGCGTCAGCCCACTGCAGGTCGTCGACGACGACCGCTCGCGGTCGGCTCTGAGCTCCGAGTGCGTCCAGCAGCGCGGCGCCCGCCTCGAACTCATCGACGCCGTCGGCCACGGCATCGGTGGAATCCGGGTCGAGATCGTCCACGAGCCGGGCGAGGAGCGCGAGAGGCCGCGGCGTCGCATCCTCGTCCACGCCGATCCAGCACAGCCGTTCGCCGGCGTGCTCCGCGACGAAGCGTGCGGCGAGCGTCGTCTTGCCCATGCCGGCGGGGCCGGTCAGGCACACCACGCGGGGGCGTGCCGCCGCGGCATCCGTCCACGCCTGTCGCAGCATCGCGAGTGCGGCGGTCCGCCCCACAAAGGCCGCGGACGACTGCACGCACCGGCTCCCTCGGGTAGGACTCGGGGGATCAGTCTAGGGGGCGGGCTCCCGGCGAGGGAATGCCCGCCATGGACCAGGCCCCTGGGGGGCCGGGGGCCTGGCGGCTCGATGCGGGATCAGCCCGTTGCGGTCGGCGTGGGCTCCGGCGTGGGCGTCGGCGTCACCTGCAGCGAGATGATGTGCCCGTCCGCGGTGAGGAAGTACTGCAGGCCGCCGTAACCGGGCGTGACGAGGATGCCCGAGTTCATCTTCGGCAGCGTGCTTGAGCGAGCGAGCTCCCTGCCGGTCGCGGCGTCGCGCCAGACGACCTCCTCTTGCGTGTAGCTCTTGAGCTGATTGAAGTTCTTGACGGGGATGTCCGTGCCGATGAGCACCCGGCTGTCAGCCGGGCCGATCAGTGTCGTGAAGCTCAGGGTGCGCTGAGTCTGCGTCCATGCGGTCGACAGGGTGCCCTCGCCGACATCCACTCCCCCCAGCATCCCGGCTCCTGCGTCCATGACGTACACGCGATTGTTCTGCGGGTCGACGGAGACCATCGAAGGGATGAAGCTGTTCTTCGCGTCCGAATCGGCGAACGGCTGCAGGTTCGCCAGCTTCGACGAGTCGGCCTGGCTCACCGAGAAGACGCTCATCGGCGTCGATGTGGGCGCACCGCCGTTGGTCATCCCGACCACCTGGTCGCCGATGACGGCCATGGCGGATGCCGCGGTCTGGCCGTCCTTGAGATACGAGACCGGTCCCCAGTCCGGATCGGCGCTGAGCGTGCCGTCCTGGAACGTGTAGCGGTAGAGCTTGGTCGCGCCGGGCAGGTAGATGACGTTTTCGCCGTCGTAGACGGTGGTGGTCACGCGCCCGCCCATCATCTCGGGGAGGGTCACCTGGTCGATGAGCTGCAGCGTCTCGGGGTCGATCGCGACGAGCACGGATGCCGGCGCCGACGCCGGGTCGGGGCACTGGAGGAACGCCGAGAAGCCCTCCTCCTCGCAGCCGGGCTCGCGGTTCACGGTCTTGGCGATGATCGTCCCGTCCGGAAAGGCGTCGTATCCGTTGTAGGCGGTGTCCCGCGCGAGAGAGTCGCCGGTGGGCAGCGTCGCCTCGGCGAGGATCTCACCGGTCTCGGGGTCGAGCCGGGCCATGCGGTAGCCGTAGCCGACGAGAAGCGACCCGTCGGCGAGCACATTCAGCACACCGGGATAGTTCCACTCGTCGGTTTCGTTGGTGTTGATCAGCACGCGCCGCCACACCTCGCGCAGGCTCCCCGGCTCGACCCGGGCGACGAACGAGCCGGAGGCGGTGGGGTTGTCGCCGTAGCCGCCGCCGTAGATATAGAGCTCGTCGGGACCGCGGTCGACGATGTTGTACGGCGTCGCGTACATGTCGGTCGACGAGTACGCGAACACCTCGTTCCCGCCCTTCGCGCTTCCCGGGAACGACGCACATCCGTACAGGTGCGTGCGATCCGAGTCGTGCACCTCGAAGGTCGCCATCGCCTGGTACCAGGGTGCGTTCGGAGTGTCCTGCGTACAGGCCTGCTCGTCGGCGATCAGCGACGCGTCGCCCACGAGCGGACCGTTCGCCGCCGCCTCGTCGGATGGCGTGGGAGACGGCCCTCCCGATCCCGTGCATCCGGCCAGCAGTGCCAGTGCGACAGCGGCGCCGGTCACGGCTCCGATCGTCCGTGCCGTGATCGTCCTCATCATCTGCGTCTGCCCCCTCGACGTATCGATCTCGATTCTGCGGCGGCGCCCGTGCTGGTGTCCCTAGGGTCGCACCCTAGGAAACGTGCACCCGCTCCGATGGCGCGCGGGCACGGCCCCATAGACTTCACGCCATGGCGGAGACGGAGCGCGAGTACACCGACGGGCACGGCGTGGCGATCGTCTACGACGTGCATCCGGCATCCGGAACCCCCCGCGGGGTGGTGCAGCTGCTGCACGGCGTGGGGGAGCACGCGGGCCGCTATGGCGCGCTCATCGACGCGCTGACCGCGCAGGGCTTCATCGTGTACGCCGATGATCATCGCGGGCACGGGCGCACAGGAATGAAGCAGTGGAACGGCGATGTCTCCAAGCTCGGCCGGCTCGGCCCAGGGGGAGTCCCGGCCGCCGTTGCGGCACTGTGGCAGTTCACGGAGATCATCCGGGCGGAGGACCCCGGACTGCCGCTCGTGCTGCTCGGACACTCCTGGGGCTCGTTCATGTCGCAGATGCTGGTCGATCGGCACCCCGAGGCATACGACGGGATGGTGCTCAGCGGCACGATCTACCGCCAGTTCGGATGGGGCAACCTCGGCGACCTCAATGAGCCCTGGTCGGGTCCGGATGCGACGGGACTGGAATGGCTCGCCAGTGATCCGCGCGTCGGGGCGGCGTTCATCGCCGACCCGCTCACCACCTCGACCCCGATGCGCGAGCTGTTCGGACTGCACGGTCAGCTGCGCATGATGGGCAGGCCTGGGAAGAACGTCGATCGCGACATCCCGATCCTGCTCATGGTGGGCCGCGACGACACGGTGGGCGGACCGCGCAGCGTGCACAAGCTCGCCGACGCCTACCGCAGCCGCTCGGGCCTGACCGATGTCACCACGCTCGTGTATCCGGACGCCCGCCATGAGATCTTCAACGACGTGTCGCAGGCCGAGGTGCGCGCCGACCTGCTGGCCTGGCTTGACGCGCACTTCCCGGCGCGGGACTGACGCGCGCCGGTTTCCCGTTCGGTCGGACTGAGTTCGACGCGGTTCAGCCGCGCGCGCGACGCGGGCCGTGGGGGCGCCCGCTGTGGGCGCGGATGTCCGCGACGGTCGCGCCCATCGTCGGGCGGCCGGAGGCCGTGGTACCGCGCTGCGGCTGCTTCGGCTGATGTCCGCCGACCCTGGCCGGGTGCTGGCCCGCCTTGGCGCCGGCCTGGCCGGCCTTGGCCGGGTGCTGGCCGCCGCGGGGGCGCGAGCGCGAGCCGGTGGCATCCTGCTTGTCCCGCGAACGCTGACCGCCGCCCGCCGACTTCTTCGCGCGGTGCTGCTGCGGCTGCGCGGGCGCCGGAGTGACGTGGGGAGCGGGCTCGCCCACGAGCGCCGACACCTCGGCGCCTTGCGCCTGCACGGGCTCGAGTGCGGCGGTGACCTTGGCCTTGCGCAGCAGGTCCTTGACCTCGCCGCGCTGGGCGTCGAGGGCGACCGTGACGACGATGCCCTCGGCACCGGCGCGCGCGGTGCGGCCGGAGCGATGCAGGTACGCCTTGTGCTCGACGGGCGGGTCGACGTGCACGACGAGCTCGACATCGTCGACGTGCACGCCGCGGGCGGCGACGTCAGTGGCGACGAGCACGCGCACGCCGCCGGCGTCGGGCCGGGCGCCGAAGGCCGCGAGGTTGCGCTCGCGAGCGTTCTGCGACAGGTTGCCGTGCAGGTCGACGGACGGGATGCCGGCTGCCGTCAGCTGCTTCGCGAGCTTCTTGGCCTGGTGCTTGGTGCGGGTGAAGAGGATGCGGCGGCCGCGGCCCGAGGCGAGATGGCGCACGAGCGCGGTCTTCTCATCGGTGCCGGGGACGACGAAGACACGGTGGGTCATGACGCCCTGCGGCACGCTGGCCTCGTCGACGGAGTGACGGATCTCGTCGCGCAGGAACCGGCGCACGAGGGTGTCGACTCCGCGGTCGAGGGTGGCGCTGAAGAGCATCCGCTGCCCGCCCTGCGGCGTGGCCGTGAGGATGCGGGTTACACCCGGGAGGAAGCCGAGGTCGGCCATGTGATCGGCCTCGTCGAGCACGGTGATCTCGATCGCGCTGAGGTCGATCACCTTCTGCTTCATGAGGTCTTCGAGCCGCCCGGGGCAGGCCACGACGATGTCGACGCCGGCGCGCAGCGCCTGCTCCTGCGGGCGCTGGCTGACGCCGCCGAAGACGGTCGTGACACGCAGGCCCGCCGCAGCGGCCAGCGGCGTGAAGACCGCCGCGATCTGGGTCGCGAGCTCGCGCGTGGGGGCGAGCACGAGGCCGCGGGGACGGCCCGGGGTGCGACGGGCCGCGGAGGCGCCGGACAGCCGGGCGACCATGGGCAGGGCGAACGCGATGGTCTTGCCGCTGCCGGTGCGGCCGCGGCCGAGCACATCGCGCCCGGCGAGCGAGTCGGGCAGCGTGTCGCGCTGGATGGGGAAGGCCTCGGTCTTGCCGTCGGCGGCGAGGACGGAGGCGAGGTTCTCGGGCACACCGAGAGAGAGGAAGGAAGACATGGGTGCTTTCGGGTTTGCGCGCGCACAGAGATGGACACGCGAAGAGGTGGCGACGGCGGGGGAGCCCGCATCGGTTCGCCGTTCGAGAGAGACGCAGCGCGGCTCCGGAATCGGAACCGGCCGGGAAGCGTATCGACGACGCAGCGGCGAATGCCGCCCCATCACACTAGCAGGCCGCGCCGGGGGTCGGCTGTGAACGCCGCGCTGACGCCCTGCGTCTCCCGAGGCATCCCCTTCCCTCATCGAACCCGGGCGATCTCGTCGAACTCGAGCTGCACGACCTGGGGTTCGACGAGGATCCCCTGGTTCGACGACGGCACCCCCGAACAGCGGGCGTCCTAGGCTGAGGTCATGCACGGCGAGTTCAAGGTTCCCGGGGGCAAGCTCGTGGTCGTCGACTTCGAGGAGCGCGACGGCCGCATCGCGGACTTCCATCTCGCGGGCGACTTCTTCCTCGAACCGGACGAGGCCCTGGAGGCGATCGACGCCGCGGTGAACGGACTGCCGGTGGAGACGGATGCCGCCGGCATCGCCGCCGCCGTGCGGTCGGCGCTGCCGGAGGGCGCTCAGCTGCTCGGCTTCACACCCGAGTCCGTCGGCACCGCGGTGCGCCGCGCGCTCGTGACGGCCCCGGGCTTCGCCGACTTCGACTGGGAGATCGTGCACGACCGGGCGGTCTCGCCGCGCATGAACCTCGCCCTCGACGAGGTGCTCACCACGCGCGTGGGTGCGGGCGTGCGCAACCCGACCCTGCGACTGTGGGAGTGGGACGAGTCGGCGGTCGTCATCGGGTCGTTCCAGTCGTTCCGCAACGAGGTCGATCCCGAGAGCGCCGCGAAGCACGGGTTCGACATCGTCCGCCGCATCTCGGGCGGGGGCGCGATGCTCATGGCCGCCGGGCAGATCATCACGTACTCGCTGTACGTGCCGGCATCCCTGGTCGCGGGCATGACCTTCGCCGACTCGTACGCGTTCCTCGACGACTGGGTGCTGCAGGCGCTGCGCTCGCTGGGGATCGAGGCGATCTACCAGCCGCTCAACGACATCGCGTCACCGCAGGGCAAGATCGGCGGCGCGGCGCAGAAGCGGCTCGCGGGCGGCGGCGTGCTGCACCATGCGACCCTGAGCTACGACATGGACGGCCAGGTGCTCACCGAGGTGCTGCGCATCGGCCGCGAGAAGCTCAGCGACAAGGGGACGACCTCGGCCGCCAAGCGCGTGGACCCGCTGCGCAGCCAGACCGGGCTGTCGCGCGAGGAGATCATCACACGGCTCAAGGAGACTTTCGCGAACCTCTACGGCGCCGTCGAAGGGCATATCACCGCCGAGGAATACGCCGAGGCCGAGGCGCTCGTGCGCGACAAGTTCGCCACCGACGCGTGGCTGCACCGCATCCCATGACCGCGGGGGGGCCTTCGGTGCCCGGGCCGGGACCGGTCACGATCCACGAGGGCGACAACCTCGACGTGATCGCGGGCTTCGACGACGCCTCGTTCACCCTGATCTATCTCGACCCGCCGTTCAACACCGGTCGGCCGCAGACGCGTGCCGTCGAGACCGCGCGCAGCACAACTCCTCCGATCCGACCCGAAGTCGCGGCTGCAACTGCGGAATCGGCCGACTCTGCGCCGGATCGAAGGAGTTCTGCAGACGCCGGCGTCGGCACCGGTGAGATCGTCGTGCGGCGGGGGTTCCACGGGCGCGAGTACGAGCGGCTGCGCGGCGACCTGCGCGCGTACGACGACCGGTTCGACGACTACTGGGGGTTCCTCGAACCGCGGCTGGCAGAGGCCTGGCGACTGCTGGCCGACGACGGCACCCTGTACCTGCACCTGGACTACCGCGAGGCGCACTACGCGAAGGTGCTGCTGGACGCGATGTTCGGGCGCGACCGGTTCCTCAACGAGCTGATCTGGGCCTACGACTACGGCGGCAAGACGCAGAAGCGCTGGCCGACCAAGCACGACACGAT
This sequence comes from Microbacterium sp., assembly GCA_035703465.1. Taxonomy (GTDB): domain Bacteria; phylum Actinomycetota; class Actinomycetes; order Actinomycetales; family Microbacteriaceae; genus Microbacterium. The sequence goes on from DASSYC010000201.1 coordinate 6,743, forward strand.
CCTCGTGTACGTGAAGGATCCCACGCGCTACTTCTTCGACTCGGCCACGGTCGACCGCGAGCCGTACATGGCGCCCGGCCTCGTGCCGCCCGAGAAGGCGGCCCGCGGGAAGCTCCCGACGGATGTCTGGTGGCACACCATCGTGCCCACCACCGGACGCGAGAAGACCGGCTACCCGACCCAGAAGCCCGAGGGAATCCTCCGTCGCATCGTGCAGGCGTCGTCGCGGCCCGGCGATCGCGTGCTCGACTTCTTCGCCGGCAGCGGCACGACCGGTGCGGTGGCCTCGGCCCTGGGCCGCGAGGCCGTGCTGGTGGACGTCAACCCCGAGGCGATCGACGTCATGCGTCGCCGGATGCCGCACGCGACCGTCGTGCGCTGAGACCGGCAGCGCCCTCAGACCGGCAGCACCCTCAGACCGGCAGCACCCTCAGACCGGCAGCGCCCTCAGAGCGGCAGCGCCCTCAGAGCGGCAGCGCCGTCAGGGCAGGGCGCACCAGCCGGCCAGGTCGTGCACCCCGATCCCCAGGAAGCGGGGGTCGGCCGCCGCGGCGGCGGCCACGGTCTCCGTCTCCCGACGCAGCACCTCCGCCGGCTCGCCGTGAAACGTCGTTTCGGGGGCAGCGGACGGCAGCGTGTCGACGGCGATCCGGTACCGCCCTGAGAGTGCTCGCGCGGCATGGGCCTCGTGCAGGATCGCGCCGGCGCGATCGCGGTAGGCGAGGATCGTCACGACATCGGCGGCCAGCGCGATGCGACGGAACGCGTCCGGATGCTCGCGCGCCAGCCACCCGGGAAGGTCGATGTCGACGGAGGATGTCTCGGCCGCCGCCTCGACGATGATCGCCAGCCCGGTCAGCAGCCGCGCTGCGTCGTCCGGCCACCCGGCGAACGTCCACGGCTCGACGTCGAAGTGGATCCCGTCCAAGCCGCCGCGCGCGCGGCCGGCCCATTGCGCGGCGAGCGAGGGGTCCTGCGCCCAGACGGGGTCGCCGCCGAGAGCCGTGCAGCGGATGCCGCGGCGGCGGAACGCCGCGACCAGGCGCGTGGTTTCCGATGCCGGCCCGTGCCACGGCACTCCGACGAAGACCTGTGTCACGCTGCGCTCGGCCGCGCGGCGGGCCCAGGCATCCGGGCCCGCGCCCTCGCCCGACCACGCCCAGGTCGCCCACTCCATGCCCACACGCTATCCCCCGCTCTTGCGGCCGAGGCACCATCTCGGCGGCGCCTAGGGTGAAGAGCATGCGATTCGGAACCTTCATCCCCCAGGGCTGGCGCTTCGACCTCGTCGGCATCGACCCCGGCGACCACTGGCGCGTGATGTGCGGGCTCGCCCAGCGCGCAGACGCCGGACCGTGGGAGTCGCTGTGGGTGTACGACCACTTCCACACGACGCCGGTGCCCAGCGACGAGGCCACGCACGAGGCGTGGACCCTCATGGCGGCGTTCGCCGCGTCGACCGACCGCATCCGCATCGGGCAGATGTGCACGTGCATGGGGTACCGCAACCCCGCCTACCTCGCAAAGGTCGCCGCAACCGTCGACATCATCTCGGGCGGCCGGCTGGAGATGGGCATCGGCGGCGGCTGGTACGAGCACGAGTGGCGCGCCTACGGCTACGGGTTCCCCCCGGTCAGCGAGCGCCTGCGCGCACTCGACGAAGGCGTGGAGATCATGACGCAGGCGTGGTGCACCGGCCGCGCCACGCTCGAGGGAAAGCACTTCCAGGTCGACGGCGCGATCGTCGCGCCGCAGCCCCTGCAGCCTGGCGGCATCCCGCTGTGGGTCGCCGGCGGCGGTGAGAAGAAGACGCTGCGCACGGTGGCGAAGTATGCCGACTATGCGAACTGGGCCTCCCAGCCCGAGGAGTTCAGCCGCAAGCGGACCGTCCTCGCCGAGCACTGCGACGCGATCGGGCGCGACGCCTCGGAGATCGTGCTGTCGGCGAACTTCAACACGGTGATCGGCGAGAGCGAGGCGGATGTCACGGCCCGCCTCGACAGGCTCGAGGCCCGTCTCGCCCCCCACCTCGGCGACCGCCTGGAGCGTACGATGGGCCCCTATCGCAGCCGCGAGGCGCTCGTGGGCACGCCGCAGCAGATCATCGAGCGCCTCCAGGACATGCGGGAGCGCGGCCTCGACTACGCCATCCACTACATCCCCGAGATGGCCTACGACCTCTCAGGTGTCGAGCTGTTCGAGTCCCAGGTGATCCCCGCGCTGTCCTGACGCCGGCTCGAGCAGCGCGCGGACGCTCGCGTAGCCGTCCGGCGAGACGTCGGGCGTGGATGCCTCGGCCCCGAAGATCCGCGTGCTGCCCGGGCGTGACGACCAGGCCGGCCAGCCAGGGTCGCCGTCGCGCACCCATGATGCGGCGGTGCCGTGCAGTGCGTCGGCGAGCGCTTGCGGCGGGGCGTCTCCCGCGAGCGCTGTGACACCCTGCGCGTCGAGGCAGTCGAACCAGAACGGCACGTCCAGGCAGTGCAGCGACAGCCCGTGGGTCGGCGAGACCCAGGTGAAGCGGTATGCCCAGGTGGGCGATTGCCCGCGGGCTTCGGCCACCCGCACCACGAGCGCCCTGAAGACGTGGTCGCTGATGTAGCGCCCGAGGATCGCCGCCGAGCCGCGCAGGTCGTCATTCGCGCGCAGGTACGCTCGGCGCTCGGCGATCTCGGGGGCGAGCAGGCGCAGCGCCAATCCGGCCGGCACGAAGCGCAGCGTGTTCCGCGCTCTGTCGAGGATCATGGCGAACTCGTCGTCGGTGGATCCCAGCAGCAGCGGTGTGCCGGCGCCGATGCCGGTCGCCAGCGCGTCCACGGTACCGTGGGTGATCAGCTCGCCGTCGATGACCGGCCCGTACGGGACGGAGTCGGCCAGCGCCAGCCGCAGCGCGGCGATCCCGGTGACTCCGGGCGACTGGGCGGCCGCGACCTGATGCTTCTGGATCGCCTTCTCGGGTGCCGACGCGAAGCCGTCGCGGGTCGGCGCGACGCCGAGCTCCGCTGCCAGGCGCTGTGACGTGGCCCGTGCGCGCTCGGCCGGGATGTCGGCCAGCGCACCCGAGATCGACAGCGCGCGGTGGAACAGCCCCTGTGCGGCCGGCAGTGCCAGCAGCGCGAGCACCGCGCCGCCACCGGCGGACTGGCCGGCGAGGGTCACATCCTCCGGTGCGCCGCCGAACGCGGCGATGTTGGCGCGCACCCACTTCAGGGCGGCGATCCAGTCGAGCACCCCGCGGTTCTGCGGAGCGCCGTCGATCCAGCCGAACCCGTCGAAGCCGAGCCGGTACGAGATCGTCACCGTCACCACACCGTCGCGGTTGAACGCCCGCCCGTCGTACCAGGGGCTCGCGGGCGACCCCGAAACGTATCCGCCGCCGTGGATCCAC
>DASSYC010000001.1:0-18961 GCA_035703465.1 Microbacterium sp.
CCCTGCTTCTCCAGTCGGCGCAGCAGGGGATAGAGCGTGTTCGCGTCGGTGGCGAACCCGCGCCGGTCGAGCTCCTCGAGCAGCCCGTACCCGTACCCGGGCGAGACGAGCAGGCGCAGGCACGCCAGCACGGCGGTGCCGCGCCGCAGCTCCTGCAGGTGGGTTTCGAGGATCTCGTCTTCGCTCACGCCGGTCACAATACCGTGTTTCGCACACTATCGTCAACAGCACATCGATATGATGACTGCATGCTCCCCTCGCTCCCCTCGCTGCGCCGGCTGACCGACGCCGCGCGTGTGGTCGCCCTGCCCCTGTCCCTTCGATTCCGCGGGGTGGAGGTCCGCGAGGCGCTGCTGCTCGAAGGCCCACAGGGCTGGACCGAGTTCTCGCCGTTCACCGAGTACGACGACGCCGAGGCGGCGATCTGGCTCGCCGCGGCCATCGACTTCGGGTGGCGCGCCGCACCGGCACCGGTGCGCGACGCGGTGCCGGTGAACGCGACCGTGCCCGCGATCTCGGCCGACGATGTGCCTGGAGTCCTCGCCCGGTACGACGGGTGCCGCACCGCGAAGGTCAAGACCGCGCAGCGCGGACAGGTGCTCGCCGACGACGTGGCGCGGGTGCGAGCGGTCCGCGAGACACTCGGACCCGAGGGACGTGTGCGCATCGACGCCAACGGAGGCTGGAACATCGACGAGGCCGAGCGCGCGGTGCATGCTCTGGCCGAATTCGACCTCGAGTACATCGAGCAGCCGTGCGCCACCCTCGACGAGCTCGCCGAGCTGCGCCGTCGGATCGCGCGCATGGGCATCCCGATCGCCGCGGACGAGAGCGTGCGCAAAGCCGCCGACCCGCTGGCGGTCGCTCGGGCCGGTGCGGCGGACCTGCTCGTCGTCAAGGCGCAGCCGCTCGGGGGCGTGCACCGTGCCCTGAAGATCGTGCGTCAGGCGGGCCTGCCCGCGGTGGTCTCCAGCGCGCTCGACACGAGCGTCGGCCTCGCGATGGGCGTGGCCCTGGCCGCCGCCCTTCCGGAGCTCGACTACGACTGCGGGCTGGGCACCGCATCCCTGTTCGCCGCCGACGTCGCCGACCCGCCGCTGACGCCGCGGGCCGGGATGCTTCCCGTCACCCGCGTCGTCCCCGATCCGGCGCGTCTGAACGCCCTCGCAGCGCCTGCCGACCGCCGTGACTGGTGGCTCGACCGGCTGGCACGCTGCCATGCCCTGCTCCTGCAGAACGAAGGCGAGCTCAGGCCGGGTCGATGAGCGCGGCGGCGAGGCGCCCCGTGCGCTCGCTGACCCGCGCGCACATGGCCTCGAAGTCCAGGCCCTCCATGAGGGCGGTGGCGGCCGTGTCCTCCCAGCTCTGCATGACCACGCGCGCGAACTCCGCCTCGGCGATCCGGGGCTTGAGGCCGTAGGCGCGGCCGAGCTCGGTGACCACCGCGCCGATCCGCTCGACGATGCCGTCCTGCCAGGCGAGGTACGTCTCGGCCAGGCGCGGGTCGCGCAGCGCGTGGGTGCGGATCTCGCTGGTGAGGAGGATGCCGGCCCGCCGATCGATCGCGACGTCCAGCATCCGCTCCACGAGCTCGGCGGGCGGCAGCCGCACGCCCGCCTCCTGCAGCTCGCGGGCGCGGCGGGTGACGAGCTCCATCTTCTGCTCGGCGATCTGCGAGGTCAGGGCGAGCATGAGCTCCTCCTTCGACTCGAAGTTCGAGTAGAAGGCACCCCGGGTGAAGCCGGCGCGCTCGCAGATGACCTCGACGGATGCCGCGTCCAGCCCGACCTCGGCGAACACCTCGGCCGCCGCCTCCAGGAGGAGAGCCCGGGTGCGCTCGCGGCCGCGCGCGGCGACCAGGGGCATCGTGGTGTCGGTCACGCGCACTCCTCTCCCGCAGGCGGCCTTCCGGCGATTCTCACACGAAGCTCCCGGGTTGGAGCCTCGACACTCCCCTACGATACACTGTTGTATCGGATACACCGGTGTATCGCGTTCGTTTCTGCAACCTCCACGGGGGCACGGTGTCCACACTCCTTTTCAGCCTGGGCCGCTGGTCGTACCGGCACCCCTGGCGCGTGCTCATCGGCTGGCTCCTGCTGCTCGCCATCGCCGGAGGCGGAGCACTGGTGTTCATGAAGGGCACCGACAACTCGTTCTCGATCCCCGGCACCGAGGCCCAGGAGGGCATCAAACTGCTCGAGCGGACCTTCCCGCAGGCCAGCGGCACCAGCGCCCAGCTCATCGTCGTCGCCGGTGAGGGGGACACGGTCACCACGGACCCCTATCACGCCGCGATCACCGACGCGGTCACCGAGTTCTCCGCCGTCGACGGCATCCTCGCCGTGACCGACCCGTTCGACGACGTGGTCAGCGGCGTCATCTCCGACGACGATCGCGCCGCGATCGTGCGCGTGCAGTTCGACGGCCAGTCCACCGACGTCTCGGACGAGACCAAGGATGCGCTGACGACCGTCTCCGAAGATCTGCGCGAGGCACTGCCGTCCGATGCCCAGGTCGCCCTCGGCGGCGACCTCTTCTCGAACTCGATGCCCGCTCTGTCGCTCATCGAGGCGGTCGGCGTGCTGATCGCGCTGTTCGTGCTCATCGTGACGTTCCGGTCGTTCGTCGTCGCCTGGTTCCCGCTCGTGAGCGCCCTCATCGGCGTCGCGCTGGCCACCGCCCTGATCTTCCTCTCCACGATCGTCTCGCCGATCTCCTCGGTCACCCCGATGCTCGCGCTCATGCTCGGGCTCGCCGTCGGCATCGACTACGCGCTGTTCATCGCCGCGCGACATCAGGACCAGGTGCGCGACGGCATCGACCCCGAGGAGTCCGCCGCGCGGGCCACCGGCACCGCCGGTTCGGCTGTCGTGTTCGCCGGGGTCACCGTCCTGATCGCCCTCATCGGGCTGAGCTTCGCCCGCATCCCCTTCCTCACCACGATGGGCATCGCCGCGGCGGTCGCGGTGGCCATCGCGGTGCTCGTGGCCATCACCCTCACCCCGGCACTGCTCGGGTTCGCCAAGCAGCGCGTCGTCGGCTGGCGCCGGCGCCTGGGGCGCGGCGTGCGGCTGGGGCGAAAGAAGGATGCCGCGCCCACGTCGACCGCGAAGAAGCCGAACGCGTGGGTCATGCTGATCACCCGGCATCCCATCATCACGACCCTCGCCGTCGTCATCGGCCTCGCCGTCGTCGCCATCCCGGCCGCGAGCCTGCGCCTGGCGCTTCCCAACGCCGGCGTGCAGCCGGTCGCCAGCGAGGCGCGCCAGGCCTACGACCTCACCGCCGAGCACTTCGGACCCGGCGCCAACGGCCCGCTCATCATGACCGGCACGATCGTCACCTCCGACGACCCGCTCGGGCTCATGGCCGACCTCAAGGCCGAGATCGAGAAGATCCCCGGCGTCGAGGAGGTGGGTCTGGCCACCCCGAACGAGGCGATCGACACCGGGCTCATCCAGATCACCCCGGAGACCGCGCCCGACGACCCCGAGACCGCCGATCTCGTGCGCACCCTGCGCGCGCAGCACGATCGGCTGCTCGATGAATTCGGGGTCGACCTCAAGGTCACCGGATTCACGGCCGTGGGCATCGACATCTCCGACCGGCTCGGTGCGGCGCTGCTGCCGTTCGGCCTGTTCGTGGTCGGGCTGTCGTTCCTGCTGCTGATGATCGTGTTCCGCTCGATCTGGGTGCCGCTGAAGGCGACGCTCGGCTATCTGCTGTCGATCCTGGCCGCATTCGGCGCGGTCGCCGCCGTGTTCGAGTGGGGCTGGCTTTCCGACGCCCTGCATGTGACGCGCACCGGCCCCGTCATCAGCTTCATGCCGATCATCCTGATGGGCGTCCTGTTCGGACTGGCCATGGACTACGAGGTGTTCCTGGTCTCGCGCATGCGGGAGGACTACGTGCACGCCCGCCGGGCGCGAGGCGGCCGCGCCGACAGGGCGACCGCGATCGGCGCCGTGCGCAGCGGCTTCACCGCATCCGCGCGCGTCGTCACCGCCGCGGCCGTCATCATGTTCGCCGTCTTCGCCGCGTTCGTGCCCGAAGGCGACGCGTCGATCAAGCCCATCGCGCTCGGGCTGGCCGTCGGCATCGCCGTGGACGCGTTCCTGGTGCGCATGACGCTCACCCCGGCCGTCATGACCCTGCTGGGAGAGAAGGCATGGTGGATGCCGCGCTGGCTCGACCGCATCCTCCCGCACTTCGACATCGAGGGCGAGGCGGTCGAGCGTGAGCTGGCCCTGGCCCACTGGCCGGATGACGCCGACCGGTATGCGCTCGCCGGCGACGACGTCGCGGCCCGCGCGGACGGCGGCCGGCGCACCGGAGAGGTGACGCTGTTCGAGGATGCCTCGTTCCGCGTCGCCCACGGCGGCACCCTGCTCGTGTCCGGCGATGCCCGCGCCACCCGCGCCTTCGCCCTGGCGGTGTCAGGGCGCGTGGAGACCAGCGACGGCCGGCTGCGGGTCGGCGGCCACCTCCTGCCTGCGCGCAGCGCGTGGGTCCGCGCACACGTGGGCCTCGCCCTGCTCGACAGTGCCGCAGACGCCGCCGCAGACCCCGCCGACGACCCCGCGACCGCGGTGCGCCGCGCCCTGGCACGCGGGGCCGGCATCGTGGTGATCCACGGGCTGGATGCGGTGGAAGCCGCCGACCGCGATCAGCTGGCCGCGCTGCTGCGCGATGCGGCATCGCGCACCCCTGCACTCACGGTCGTGGCGACCGCTCACCGCGACGGGGCCGCACTGGCGCTGCTGGCCGACGCGCACCGCCCCGACGTGGCGGCGCTCGCACTCAGCAGTCGACCCTCGAGCACTCGACCCCCGAGCACCCGACCTCCCATCCCCACCGAGGTGACAGCATGACCCGCATCCCCATCGAGCGCGCCCGCGCGCGCCGTCCCATCACGTGGCTGACCATCGTCGGGGTGATTCTGCTCCCCGTCGTCATCGGCGGACTGCTGGTGGCCGCGCTGTACAACCCCGTCGAGCGGCTCGACCAGGTCTCGGCGGCTGTGGTCAACGACGACGTGCCGGTCACCATCGACGGGCAGTACATCCCTCTCGGCCGCCAGCTGACGGCCGGGCTGGTCTCGGGCTCCGACGAGGTCGAGAGCAATCTGACCTGGACGATCTCCAACACCGAGGATGCGTCGGCCGGCCTGGCCGACGGCACCTACTCCGCCGTGGTCACCATCCCCGCGGGCTTCTCCGCCGCCGCCACCTCGACCCGGCCGGGCGAGACGCCGCAGCAGGCGACGATCGAGGTGCGCACCGCCCCCGACGGACTGGTCGTGGACGACGCGATCACCGCGCAGGTCACACAGGCGGCGGCATCCCTCATGGGCGCCGGACTCTCGCAGGCCTACCTGGAGAACGTGTTCCTCGGCTTCACCACGCTGGGCGATCAGCTCGGGCAGGCGGCAGACGGCGCGACGACGTGGGCCGACGGTGCGCGCGAAGCCGCCGACGGCACCGTGTCGCTCGCCGACGGCGTGCGCCAGCTCGCCTCGGGCGCGAGCGGACTCAGCGACGGCGCGGCGACGTGGGCGTCCGGCGCCTCCGCCGCCGCCGACGGGCTGGGCTCGTGGGCGGCGGGCGCCCGCCGCACCGCATCCGGCGTCGGCACCATCGCCGCGCAGCTCACCCCGATCGCCGACGGCCTCGCCGGGTCGCCGCAGATCCCGCAGGAGGTCGTCGACGCGGCACAGGGACTGGCGGCCAACAGCGAGCAGATCCAGGCGAGCGTGACGGATGCCGCGGGCCGGCTGACCGCACTGGCCGCCTCGTGCGCGGCCGATGGCGGCTCGGCCGAGATGTGCGCGGCACTGGATCAGCTCGCCGCGCAGACCAACGACGCCCTGCCGCAGATCAGCGGCGTCATCGGCCAGTCCCAGACGATCGCCGACGGAGTGGCCGGGCTCGCCCAGCTGCCCGCGCTCGGGGCCGGCATGCAGCAGATGGCGGCCGGCCTCAGCGAGGCCTCGGCGGGCATGGATTCCCTCGCGGCGGGGGCGACCGACGCCGCCGGCGGCGTGCGGCAGCTCGCCGACGGTGCCTCGGGCATCGCCTCCGGCGCGGCCGGCCTCGCCACCGGCGCGGGCAGCGCCGCCGACGGTGCCGACGCTCTGGCCTCCGGTGCCGGACAGCTGGCCGACGGAGCGGACACCCTCGCCGGCGGACTGCACCAGGCATCCGACTCCCTGCCCTCGTACACCGATTCCCAGGCGCAGAGCCTCGCCGAAGTGGTCGCGACACCGGTCGGCGCCGACGGTGCGGGCAGCAGCCTGTTCGGCGCATCGGCGATCCCGCTGCTGGCGATGGTCGCGCTGTGGTTCGGCGGCATCGCGTCGTACATCGCCCTCCAGGCGGTGCCGCGCCGGGCGCTCACCTCGCGGCGGCCCTCCGCGCTGCTCGCGCTGCGCGGGCTGTGGCCTGCGGCGGCGATCGGGGCCGTGCAGGGCGTGCTGGTGGCCGTGGTCGTTCAGCTGGCGGCATCGTATGACGCCGGCACCTGGTGGGCGTTCGCCGGGCTGAGCGTGCTCGCGGGTATCGCCTTCGCCGCGGTGAACCAGGCGCTCGTGGCGGTCTTCGGCGGAGCGGGGCGCTGGATCGCCGCGCTGATCGGGGTGATCGCGGTGGCGACCGGAATCGTCTCGACCTCCCCCGAGGTGCTGACCGCGATCGCCGGCATCCTGCCCACGGCTCCGGCGTATCAGAGCATGGTCGGGGTGCTCACCGGTGCCGGCGGCGTCGGGGCCGGTGCGGTCGGGATGCTCGTCTGGACCGTGCTCGCGTTCGCGGCGACCGTCGTGGCCGTGGTGCGCCGGCGAACGACATCGACCCGGGCGCTGCTGGCGGTGCCCGCACCCGCGTAGGCGCGAACTGGGTCGAGTTCAGCTCAGGCCGCTGTAGACGTGCAGGCCTTTGAAGAACATGTTCACGATCGTGAAGTTGAACATGACCGCGGCGAAGCCGATGATCGACAGCCACGCCGATCGTGTGCCGCGCCAGCCGCGCGTCGCCCGCGCGTGGATGTAGCCCGCGTACAGCACCCAGATGACGAAGGTCCAGACTTCCTTGGTGTCGAAGCCCCAGTACCTGCCCCACGCGTCGTTGGCCCAGATCGAGCCGGCGATGAGGGTGAACGTCCACAGGATGAAGCCGATGATCGCGAAGCGGTACGCGATCGACTCGAGGCTCTCGGATCCCGGCAGCGTCTTGAGGAACCGGGGACCGGTGCGGGTCTCCGTGTGCGAATCGGCGCTCGAGGCATCCGTCACTGCCAGCACAGCCCTGCGCTCTCGCCGCGTCTGCATCAGCTGCAGCACCGAGAGGGCGAAGGCCAGGGCGAAGAACGCCGTGCCCAAGGACGCGACGAAGACGTGGATGACCAGCCACACGGACTTGAGCGGATCCATGAGGGGGACGACCTCGACGTAGAACGCCATGGTCGCACCGCCGAGCAGCAGGACCACGAGCCCGGTGATGAAGCTCCCGAGGAATCGCAGGTCGTAGCGGAACAGCACGGCCAGGTACACGGCCACGATGAGCATCGTGCCCGTGAGCGAGAACTCGTACATGTTCGACCACGGCACCCGCTCGGCGGCGATGCCGCGGGTGACATCGCCGGCCACGTGGAAGAGGAAGGCCAGCACCGTCAGCGACGTGCCGATGCGCGCCCATAGGTAGCGCGGGCGATCGGACGGCGGCGCGCCGACCTCGCGGGCTGCCCGCGCCTCGGCGGCGCGCATCTCGCCGATCGCGGTCCCGCCGCCGGCGGCGACCAGCTGCGGTGCGCGCTGCCGGGCGGCCGCGGCGTGGCGGGCGTCGCTGGTGGACACGGCCATCGCCGAGCGCTTCGACAGGTCGATGGCGTAGGCGATGAACGCGAGCGCGTAGATCGCGATGGCCGTCCAGACCAGCAGCACCGAGAGGTCGTCGAGCGTCAGGCTTTCAGGCATGGCGACAGTCTACGCGCGGGTCGCCGCGGGCCCCGCGGCGTCGTCCGCTCCCGGTTCGCGGTCGCGCAGGTCGGCGTCGAGGGCTGCTCCGTGCCGCTGCGCGAGCTGGGCGACGGCGGCGCCGAGCGTCGGATCCTCGCCGCGGGCCAGACCCGCGTACTCGATGTGCAGCGTGCGGCCGTCGGGCGCGACCTTCACCCACATGCGGCGTCGGGGCACGAACAGGGCCAGCAGCAGGCCGAGTACGGCGAGGCCCGCGAACAGCAGCACCCACGGACCGGCCGCATCGTGGTGGATCGAGAGCGACACGAATCTCTTCACCGGCTGGTCGAAGCCGTCGGCGGTGACGTCGTCGAACGTGATCGTGCCGTAGCCGCCCGGCAGGTCGGCGGACTCCCCGGGGAGCAGCTGGATCGCGTCGACGTCGGTGTCGCCGCCGGCGAGCTGGGTGAGGTCGGTGGTATCGAGCGCATACACCGATCGCGGGACCCCGTCGTCGATGCCGAGGTCGCCGCTGAACACGTTGAAGGTGAGCAGCGGGTACACAAGGTCGGGGTAGACCGAGGTGAACGCGCCGGTGTCGAGCTCCTGCGCGGTCGGATAGAAGAACCCGACGAGTCCGAGCTGGACGGGCAGGCCGTCCGGCACCTTGATGACACCGATCGAGGTCATCCGGGAGTCCTGGGGCAGGAACGGCACCGAGTCGTGGAAGACCACGGTTCCCGCGGCATCCCTGATCGTCACCGTGGGCGCGTAGCCGTTGCCCATGAGGTACACCTTGTCGGGCCCGATGCCCAGGGGATGGTTGACGCGCACCTCGCCGGTCTGCGCCGTCTGGCCGGCCTGCTGGGTCGTCAGGTGCGCGGCGAAGTCGCCGGCCTGGCCGGCGGCGTTGGAGCCGGGCGGCTGGTAGGCGACGTCGAAGCGGTCCAGGGTCAGCGAGTACGGGTCGAGGTTCTCGCCGCTCACGAAGCGGCCCGGGTTGAACGACGAGTAGTCGGTGAGGGCGTTGACGAAGGTCGTGCCCTCCACGACCACCTTCTGCCCGGTGTACGTGAAGGCTCCGCCGATGCCGACCGAGACCAGCACGCCCAGCAGGGCGATATGGAAGAGCAGGTTGCCGGACTCGCGCAGGTAGCCGCGCTCGGCCGACACCGAGAGCGCGCCGCGGCCGTCGTACCGGGCGGTGCGATAGCCCGAGCGCTTCAGCTCGCGTTCGGCGAGGTGGACGGCCCGCTCCGCATCGATCTCTGGATCGTCCCCGGGTGCGAGCTCGACGAGCTGCTCGCGATGGTCGACCAGGCGGCTCAGGCGGGCGGGGGTCCGCGGCGGGCGGGCACGCAGCGCGGAGAGGTGGTGCCGGGTGCGCGGGATGACACAGCCGATGAGCGAGACGAACAGCAGGATGTAGATCGCCGAGAACCAGGGCGAGATGTAGACGTCGAACAGCCCGAGCCGGTCGAGCACCGGGAACAGATCGGGGTTGTCGGCCTGCCACTGTGTGACGCCGTTGGGGTCGGCGCTGCGCTGCGGGAAGATCGAGCCGGGCACCGCCGCGATCGCCATCAGCAGCAGCAGCACCAGCGCCGTGCGCATGCTGGTGAGCTGGCGCCACGCCCAGCGCAGCCAGCCGATCGGACCCAGTGCGGGCTGGGTGATCTTCGCGTCGGCGTGTCCGTCGACGTGGTCCGCGGGCCTGAGCGGCTCGGTCGTGTCAGAGCGGGAGCGGGACACCGGCGAACACCCCCTGCAGGTGCGACATCAGGGCGCCCCACACGCCGGTGACCATGAGGATTCCCAGCGCCACGAGCAGGGCGCCGCCGATGAGATTGACGGTGCGCACGTGCCGGCGCAGGAAGTCGAACGACCGGGTCGCCCACCCGAAGCCGAGGGTGATGAGGATGAACGGGATGCCGAGGCCCAGCGAATACGCCAGGCCCAGCACCGCACCGCGCGCCGCCGATCCGGAGTCCAGGGACATGCCGAGGATCACCGCGAGGGTCGGGCCGATGCAGGGCGCCCAGCCGAGCCCCAGAGCGAGTCCGAGCAGCGGCGCGCCGGCCAGCCCGATGCTGCTGCGCACCTTTGGCCGGGCGGTGCGCTGGGCGAACCCGAACACGCCGATGAAGACCAGTCCGAGCAGGATCACGACCACGCCCATGACGCGCGTGATGAGGTCGCGGTACTCGAAGAGGAACCGGCCGAGCGTGCCGCCGAAGATGTTCAGCGCCATGAACACGACGGTGAACCCGGCGATGAACAGGACCACGCCCAGCAGCAGGCGCCCGCGCGTGGCGGTCGGCGCCTCCACGGCCACGGTCGTCGGCGCCGGCTGCGTTTCGTCTTGCTGCGCTCGCTCAACGACCGGGGTGCGCGGATCCGGGGTGCGCGGGGCCGGGGTGCGCGGGGCGACGGCGCCGCCGATGAATCCGAGGTACCCCGGTACGAGCGGCAGCACGCACGGTGACAGGAACGACAGCAGCCCCGCGGCCAGCGCGATGGGGATCGCGATCCACAGCGCGCCGCCGGCGACGGCGGCCTCGATGCTCACGACTGCTCCGCGAGGGTCTCACGCACGAGAGTGGACAGGATCGATGGATCCTCGAGCTGCGAGATGATCCGTGCCGCCACCCGGCCCTGCGCATCGAGCACCAGCGTCACCGGCACGGCGGTGAGCGGGGCGGAGTCGGCGAACGCGAGCTTGAGCGGCGCGTCGTCGATCGCGATGAGGCTGGGGTAGGTGATCCCGTGGGCCTTCGCGAACGCGATGGCCGTCTCCGGCTGGTCGTAGATGTTGACGCCGAGGAACTGCACGCCCTGGTCCTGGTACTCCTGATAGACCGCCTCCAGGTCGGGGGCCTCGGCGCGGCACGGGGCGCAGCCGGCGTACCAGAAGTTCACGACGACGACGTCGCCGGCGGTGTCCGCATCCGACACGGCTTCCCCGGTCTCGCTGACGCCGGAGAACACCACCGGCGCGCCGCGGTCGGCCGGGGCGATCTCCACCACGCGGAACTCGCCCGAGACGTAGCCCTTGCTGCTGCCGGCGCGGTAGTCCTCGGCGAGCGGATCGGCGGCGCAGGCTGCGGTGCCCGCCAGCAGGCCCAGGGCGAGAAGGGCGGATGCCGCGCGTCGCCACGCCGGTGCCGTGCGCCGCATCACACCGCCCCCACGTCGACCGCGCCGACGGTGGATGCGGGCTCGGCGTAGCCGAGCTCGGTCCACTTCCCGGTGCGGGTGCGCTTGAAGCTCGTCACGCTCGACAGGGCGCAGCGACGGTTTCGGGGGTCGTGCCGCAGCGGCTCGCCGGCCACCGCGAGGTGCGCGATCCAGATGGGCGCCTGATGCGAGACGATCACGACGTCTCCGCCGTCGGTGGTCTGCCAGGCGGCATCCATCGCCTCCTGCATCCTGCGCGCGATGCTCGCGTACGGCTCACCCCAGCTGGGGATGCTGGGGCGTGCGAGGTACTGCCAGTTGAGGGGATTCATCAGGGCGCGCTTCATGCGCCGCCCCTCGAAGACGTTGACCGGCTCGATGACCCGCTCGTCGATGACCGGCTCGAGGCCGAACAGCTCGGTGAACGGCTCCGCCGATTCGCGGGTGCGCTGCAGCGGCGACGCGATCAGAGCGCCCACCGGTCGGCCGAGCCCCTGCACGTGCTCGGCGGCCGAGCGCGCCATGCGCCTGCCCTCGTCGCTGAGCCCGTAGCCGGGGAGGCGCCCGTAGAGCACGCGACGGGGGTTGTCGACCTCCCCGTGGCGCACGAGATGAAGGCGGGCGGCGGGCACCCGTCCAGTCTACGGCGGCCGGTCCTGTGCACCGGCCCCGTGCATCCGCACCGTGCACCCGCACCGTGCACCCGCACCGTGCACTCGGCCCGAGGCGACCGGGATCAGGGCTCGACGGTGCGCGCCAGCAGCTCGATCAGCAGCCGCTCGGCCACCTCGTGCGGCAGCGCCTCGACGAGTGCGAGAAACGGCGCCATCTCCGCGGGAAGCGCACCGCCGCCGCCCAGCCCGATGCCGGCGAGCAGCGCCCCCGCCGTCGCCGAGTCGAGCGTCGGCGGAAGCGCACCCCCGAGCCCGGCGAGCACCGCCGCCGCGTCGGCCTGCGGCATCCCGCGCACCGCGTCGGCGGCCGCCACCAGCGCCGGGATCAGTTCTCCCAGTCCTGCATCGGTCACCGGCGTCACCGTGAAGTGCGTCGTACGCGGCAGCCACGTGCCGTCGGCCTGCACGAGCCCCGGCTGCTGCTGCAGCACCCATCCGGCGGCGCGCACCCGGTCGGCCCAATGGTGCGGGTCGACACGGCGCTCGGCCGGCAGCGACTCGTCGGCGGCGACCGCGAACAGCGGTCCCGCCGGCTCCCCCACGACACGCAGCCCCTCGATCCCGCTCACCGCGTCGATGAGGGCCCGTGTCGCGCGGGCCGCCTGTCCGGCGAGCTCGCCGAAGCCCTCTGCTCCCAGCGCGCGGATGATCGCCCACGCCGCCGCGAGCGCTCCGGCTGACTTCGAGCCGAGCAGCGTCGGGTTCACGACCGGATACCCGGGCCAGTCGGTCGTCGCGAAGTACTGCGCGCGGTGCCGGTCACGCGTGCCGTGCAGCAGGATGCTGGAGCCCTTGGGCGCATACCCGTACTTGTGCAGATCGGCCGACAGGCTCGTCACCCCGGGCACCGACAGGTCCCACGCGGGCAGCTCGCCCGGCCAGAAGGGCAGGATCCACCCGCCGATGCACGCGTCGACGTGGCACGCGATCCCCGCCTGCGCGCACGCCGCCGCGACCTCGGCGATCGGATCCATCGCGGCGAACGGATAGGACGGCGCGGACACGACGACCAGTGCGACATCCGGGCCGAGCCGCTCGGCGATCACCGTGGCATCCACGGTTCCGGTGTCCGGCGAGACCGGCACGCCGTCGAAGTCGAGCCCGAACAGCTCGGCGGCCTTGCGGAAGGCGGCGTGCGCGGTCACCGGGGCCACAAGGCGGGGGATGCCGGTGCCCTCCGCCGATTCGGGCTGGGCGGCACGCCAGAGATCGCGTGCGGTCTTCACGGCGAGCAGGCACGACTCGGTGCCGCCAGAGGTCACTGAGCCGGCAGCGTCAGGCCCCGCCCCGAGGATCCCGCGCGCGAACTCGAGGACGTCGCGCTCGAGGGCGGCGACCGACGTGAAGGTCGTCGGATCGAGGCCGTTGACCGCCTGCATGCGCCGCGCGGCATCAGCGGCGAGCTCGTCGAGCCCGGCACGGCCGGTGTCGTACACGTACGAGAGCACACGGCCGCCGTGGGTCGGGGCGTCCTGCGCGCGGAGCGCATCGAGGTCGGCGAGGATGGCCGCGGCGTCGCGGGACGGCTCTGTCATCCCGGCATCTTATGCGCGTAGTGTCCGGCGCATGAATGTGACGCAGATCATTCCCGACCTCCGTGTGGACGACATCGAGGCCGCCCGCCGCTTCTATGTCGGCTTCCTCGGGATGACCGAGGAGCCGATGGGCCTGGACTGGGTGACCCGCTTCGTAGCCCCGAGCGGGGCGATGCTGCAGGTGCTGACGCGGGACGCCCATGCTCCGGAGGACCCGGTGCTGTCGGTGCGGGTCGACGACGTCGATGCGGCGTACACGACGGCGCAGGAGGCGCAGTGGGAGATCGTGCACCCGCTCACGACCGAGGAATGGGGCGTGCGACGGTTCTTCGTGCGGACGCCGGACGGCGCTGTCCTCAACATCCTGCAGAGCCACTGAATCCTGCAGCCACCGAGGCGGGCGGCGGCTGTCCACAGGCGAGTGTTCTCGCGCGTTGTCCACAGACTTGGTTCTCACCGGTGATCTGGGGTTCGAGGCGGTCGGCGAGATCGCTGAGCGTTCGCGCCAACTGGAGCGCAGCGAGCGCCTTTCGACCCGGATGGGCTGCCACAACGTCAAGGAAAGGATCCAGCGACTCACTCGAAGTTCACCGCAGGCCGCGAAGCAGCTCGAGCGTGCCGCGAAGGCGACGGCGCCCGCGTGGGATCCCATCACCGGAAACGGGATGCCGGCGGTCCTCCCCGCGATGCGCGAGACGATGCTCGACGGGGAGGCCGGCATCGACGGTGTCCTCGCGGTCCCAGGGCCGCTGCTCGCGATGGGCGACCGTGCCGCGCGGGACAAGGTGCTCGCCGCGGATGAAGTGCTCGCCGCAGCGGCACGGGGCGAAGGGCCGGATGCCGCGCCGCCGGCGTGCGCCGATCTGCTCCGGCTGCAGGCAAGTACTTCGCCGCGAGAGCGGAGTCGTCGTCGCGGGGTTCGGCGCCGTCGGGGTCGAGTGCCGCCACCCACACCTGTGGGATCGGTTCCGGATGATTGCTCGTGCTTCGTCGACGGTGACGGGCGTTCCGTCGACATCGCGAAGCTGGTAGGGCATCGCGGCGTTCCAAGCATGCCGCGATCCTGGTGAGCAGCGCGGCGGCAATGTGACAGATCGCGGTGTTGTGGTGCTTGCCGGAGACGACCATGAGCCGGTATCGACACCGGTCCCTGGCGCATCCGCATGAACAACGGCGTGCCCGAAGTGCAGGCACCCCGCTGGTTCGACCGCAGCGGCCGATGGCGACCGGTCACCAGATCACGGGTCCGCATGCTCCGCACGGTCAAGCGGCAGACGTGACGTGCCGCGGGGTCTCCGCGGCATCCCCCATAGACTTGACCCTCGTGAGCCAACGCGTCCTCGTCAGTCAGCTGCAGGCCCGGGAAGACGGGCCTGTCTCGGTATCCGGATGGGTCGAGACCGTCCGCGATCAGAAGAAGGTGCAGTTCGTCATCCTGCACGACGAGACCGGAGCGGTCCAGCTGGTCAACCCCGCCACCCGGGAGCTGCCGGAAGACGCGGATGCCACCGCCGAGGCGGCCCTCGCACTCACCGAGACCATCTCGGATCTGGCCACCGGCACGTTCCTCACGGTGACGGGCGAGCTCAAGCACGACGAGCGTGTCAAGCTCGGCGGCGTCGAGATCAAGGTCGGCGCGCTCGACATCACCGCCGCGGCCCTGCCGGAGACGCCGATCGCCGCCGACAGCAGCCTCGACAAGCGCATGGACTGGCGCTTCCTGGACCTGCGCCAGCGCCGCAACAACCTCATCTTCCGCGTGCAGACCACGCTCGAACACGCCATGCGCTCGTTCTGGATCGAGCGCGACTACATCGAGATCCACTCCCCCAAGCTGATGGGGAGTCCCTCGGA
Organism: Microbacterium sp.; assembly: GCA_035703465.1. GTDB lineage: Bacteria > Actinomycetota > Actinomycetes > Actinomycetales > Microbacteriaceae > Microbacterium. The sequence goes on from DASSYC010000001.1 coordinate 15,195, forward strand.
GTCCAACGCCGAGCTGTTCTCGCTCGACTACTTCGAGGACAAGACCGCCTACCTCGCTCAGAGCCCGCAGTTCTTCAAGCAGATGGCGCAGTCCGCCGGCTTCGGCAAGGTGTTCGAGATCGGTCCGGCCTTCCGCGCCGACCCGTCGTTCACCAGCCGCCACGCCACCGAGTTCACGAGCATCGACGCCGAGATCAGCTGGATCGACTCCCACGAGGATGTCGCGCGCATGCAGGAGGAGCTGCTGCAGACCGCGTTCCAGGCGGTCAAGGACAAGCACGGCGTCGAGATCGAGGCGCTGTTCGGTCTCGAGGTCGCGGTGCCGAGCATCCCCTTCCCGCGCATACCGCTCGCCGAGGCCCGCGAGATCATCGCGGGGCGCGGCTACGACATCCCCCGCACGGACGGCGACCTCGACCCCGAGGGCGAGCGGCAGATCTCGGCGCATGTCGAGGAGACCTACGGGCACCAGTTCGTGTTCATCACCGACTACCACCCCGAGATCCGCGCGTTCTATCACATGCGCAACGAGGAGACCGGGCTCACCAAGAGCTACGACCTGCTGTTCAAGGGTGTCGAGATCACGACCGGGGCACAGCGCGAGCACCGCGTCGACGTGCTCGTCGAGCAGGCCAAGGAGAAGGGGCTCGAGCCCGAGCATCTCGACTTCTACCTCGACTTCTTCCGCTACGGCGCCCCGCCGCACGGGGGATTCGGAATGGGGATGGCTCGCCTGCTCATGCTGCTGCTCGGCCAGGACTCTATCCGCGAGGTCACCTTCCTCTTCCGCGGTCCGACGCGCCTGGAGCCGTGATCGCGTGACCGCCGTCGACGGCCTCGACGGCCTCCACAACTTCCGCGACACCGGCGGGCTGCCGCTGACTGCAGGCGGCACGACCCGCTCCGGCGTGCTGTTCCGCTCCGACGCGCTCAGCGGCCTCACGCAGGCAGGGCTCGACCAGCTCGCCGCGACCGATGTGGGTGTCATCGTCGACTTCCGCACTCCGGCGGAGCGTCAGATCGCTCCCGACCGCCTCCCCGACGCGCGCGCGTTCGACGTCGTCGACCTGTCCATCCTGGAGGGCGCGACGGCGCAGCTCGCGCAGCAGCTGCTCGCCGCCGGCGGCCCCGACCCCGCCCTCATCGAGCAGGCGATGCAGAACCTGCCGACGCTCGGCGATCTGTACGTCGGGATGCTGCGGCACAGCGCGCAGGCATTCGCCCAGGTGGCGCGACTGGTCGCGGCCTCGCACGACGACGCGCCGACGGCGGTGCTCGTGCACTGCACCGCCGGCAAGGACCGCACCGGCGTCGCCACTGCCCTGATGCTGGATGCCGCGGGCACGGCGCGCGACGCCATCGTCGCCGACTACGCCGCATCCGAAGCCAACCTCGCCGGTCCGTGGGCCGACGGCATCCTCGCCGCGATCGCAGGGATGGGCCTGCCGCTCACCCCGCAGCTGCGGTCGCTGGCCACCGGAACGCCGGCATCCGCGATCGAGCAGGCGTTCGCGTGGATCGAGGCCGAGCACGGCGACTCGGCCGCCTACCTGCGCTCCGGTGGAGCGAACGATGCCGAGCTGGACGCGCTGCGCGCTCGCCTGCGTTCTTGACTGATCCGCCGCGGCGTCGGCGTCTTCCCCGTCACCGGCGGTTCCGATACCGTGGGTCGCGACGGGCGATGGGGCCGGTCACCAACGTGAGGGGACAGCGATGGCGGGGAAGTTCGAACTGTGGACGGACAAGGGCGGCGATTGGCGCTTCAACCTGAAGGCGTCCAACGGCCAGGTGATCGCGACAAGCCAGGGCTACTCGTCCAAGGCCGGCGCGCTCAACGGCATCGAGTCGGTCAGGACGAATGCGCCGGAGTCCCCGGTCGTCGAAATCGAGAAGTAGCTCAGCCCGCAGCTGCCAGCAGCGCGGCACGCAGGCGATCCGGCGCGACCCGCCAATGGGCGTGCAGCGCGCCGTCGACGAGCACGACGGGGATCTTCTCCCACCAGAGCTCGTAGAGCGCGGGATCGTCGAGGATCGACAGCTCGTCGACCTCGACCCACTCAGCCGCGTCCTCGGGAAGGTCGGCGAGCACCTGCTCGACGACCTCGTGCGCGACGTCGCACAGGTGGCACTCGGGCTTGCCGATGAGGGTGAGAGTCGTCATCCGGTTCTCGTCACTCAGCGCTCGTGCAGCTGCTGGACGGTGATCGATTTCACCCGTCTACAGTACCCGCGACAGGAAGTTGCGCGTCCGCTCGTGCTGGGGGTTCGAGAGCACCTCGCGCGGGTCGCCCTCCTCGACGATCACACCGCCGTCCATGAAGATGAGGCGGTCGCCGACCTCGCGCGCGAAGCCCATCTCATGGGTGACGACGAGCATCGTCATGCCCTCGTCGGCCAGCGACCGCATGACCGCGAGGACCTCGCCGACCAGCTCGGGGTCCAGTGCCGACGTCGGCTCGTCGAAAAGCATCATGTCGGGATTCATGCACAGGGCGCGGGCGATGGCCACGCGCTGCTGCTGCCCGCCCGACAGGTGTGACGGGTAGGCATCCGCCTTCTCGCTCAGTCCCACCCGGCCGAGCATCTCGTGCGCGACGCGCTCGGCCTCGGCCTTGTCGCGCTTGAGCACCCGGCGCTGCGCGATCGTGAGGTTGCCGAGCACCGTCATGTGCGGGAAGAGATTGAAGCTCTGGAACACCATGCCGATGCGCGTGCGCACCCGGTCGATGTCGACCTCGGGGTCCAGGATGTCGATGCCCTCGACGAAGACCTTCCCGTCGCTGGGCTCTTCGAGCAGGTTCACCGACCGCAGCAGGGTCGACTTGCCCGAACCCGACGGACCGATGACGCACACCACCTCGCCCGGACGCACGGTGAAGTCGATGCCGCGGAGCACCTCGTTGTCGCCGAACCGCTTGACGAGCCCCACGAGCTCAATCGCCGGGGCGTCCACCTTGATCAGATCCGTGCTCATCGCTGCCTCGCCAGCCGTCGTTCCATCCACGCCACGACGCGCGTGAGCGGGATCGTGATGATCAGATACAGCATCGCCGCCATCACCAGGGGCGTGGAGTTGGCCGTCATCGTGCTCGCGTCGCGCGCGAAGGTGGTCAGCTCCTTCGTGAAGATCGTCATCCCGGCGATGAACAGCAGCGAGGTGTCCTTCAGCAGCAGCACGAACTCGTTCGTCAGCGGCGGGATGATGATGCGGAACCCCTGGGGAAGGATGATCCAGAACATCGTCTTGATCGATGACATGCCGAGGGACCGGGATGCTTCGGTCTGACCCTTCGGGACAGCCTGGATGCCGGCCCGGATCACCTCGGCCATGTATGCCGATGCCACGAGGATGAGTGCCAGCAGGCCGGCGCCGACCGGGGCGAACGGCACGCGGATGTCCAGTGCGATGGGCAGCATGAACGCGATGGCGAAGATCGTCAGCAGCGCGGGCAGGCCGCGGAACAGCTCGATCCAGGCGGTCGCGAACCACCGGTACGGCCCGATGCTCGACAGCTTCATGATCGCGAACAGGACGCCGAGCAGGGCGCCCCCGACGAACGCGATGATCGTGAACAGGATCGTGTTCACGAGCGCGATCGTGATGATCTGCGGGAACAGCTGTGCGGCGACCTCGGGGTTGAAGAACTGGTTCGCGAGGCGGGACCAGTTCGTCGAGAGGACGACCCACACGATGATGGCGATGAAGATCACGTACATCGTGCCCCGGTACAGCTTCGACCGGGTCGTGCGCTTCAACGCCATCGTCG
>DASSYC010000041.1:0-12432 GCA_035703465.1 Microbacterium sp.
GTAGAAGTCGTAGAACTCCACGGTCGTGCCGGCCAGGCTGGCGACGATGACGCGGGATCGGGGATTCGCAGGTGCGGCAGGCGGCGCCTGCGTGTCCTCTGACATGAGGTGATTCTGGCAGGGCAGAACCCGTTCTCGCGCTCCCTGCACTCGGCGGGCTCAAAGCCTGCCCTCCTACACTCGATCGAGTGCGCCTGCCCCTCCCCGCCCCCGCCCGGAAGATCGCCCAGCGTGCGCGCCTGGCCGTCAGCGCGGAGCGCGCGGCGTTCTGGCGCTCGCGGCCGGTGCAGGTGGACCACGTGCTCTACGAGTCCTTCGCCGGCAACGGTGTCGGGTGCAACCCCGAGGCCATCTTCCGGCGGCTGCTCGACCACCCCGACTACACCCACCTGAACCACGTCTGGGCGATCAGCGACCCGGCCGCGAGCGCACGGTTCGATGCCGAGTTCGCCGGCCATCCGCGCGTGCGCCACGTGCGCCGCGGCTCGGGAGACTATGTCGCGGCGCTCGCCACGAGCGGCTACCTCGTCAACAACGCGACCTTCCCTCCGTCGTTCGGCAAGCGGCCCGGTCAGGTCTACCTGAACACGTGGCACGGCACCCCGCTCAAGCACATGGGCTTCGACATGCCCGACGGCGCGTTCGAGTCGGCCAACACGCTGCGCAACCTGCTGTCGGCCGACTACCTGCTCGCGGCGAATCCGTTCATGGCCGAGACGATGTACGAGGACGCCTACCGCCTGCGCAACGTCTACCAGGGGCGCATCATCGAGGAGGGCTACCCGCGCATCGACCGCCAGTCGCTCACCGCCGACGAGCTGCGGTCGGTGCGCCATGATCTCGAGGCGGCCGGCCTGCGCCTCGGCGGACGCCGGATCGTGCTGTTCGCGCCGACCTGGCGCGGGTCGTCGTTCAGCGACCCCGATCAGGACGTGGACGTGCTCGCCGAGCAGGTCGCAGGCCTGCAGCGGGCTCTCGATGACGACGTCGTGGTGCTGCTGAAGACCCATCAGATCGTGCATGCCCATGCCGCGCAGCGGCCGGCACTGGCGCAGGTGCTCGTGCCGAACACGATCCCTGCCAACGTCATGCTCGGCGCGGCCGACGCGCTCGTGACGGACTACTCTTCGATCTTCTTCGACTACCTGGCGACGGGAAGGCCGATCGCCTTCCTCACCCCCGATGCGCAGGAGTACGACCGCTCGCGCGGCACCTATCTTCCGCTGGACGAGCTGCCCGGGCCGGTGGGCTCCGAGCCCGCAGAGGTGGGCGCGGCGCTGGCCGAGCTCCTCGCCGGCGCCAGGCATCCCCGCTATCGCGACTGGGCAGAGCGCTTCACGCCCTACGACGACGGCCACTCCTCCGAGCGCATCATCGACATCGTGTTCGGCCGCCACGAGGCCGGCTACCGGGTGCGCCGCCCCCGCCGCGACGATCGCGTCCGGCTGATGCTGTACCTGGGCGGGATGCGCTCCAACGGCATCACCACGTCGGTCCTCAATCTGCTCGGCGCCCTCGACCCCACCCGCTACGACGTGACCGCCGTCATGCCCTACTTCCGCTCCCCGGTCGCACGTGCGAACCAGCAGCGCGTGCCGCAGCATGTGCGACAGATCTTCCGCATCGGAGGGATGAACGGGTCGAAGGCGGTCCAGCTGCGGCGTCGCCGGAACGACTGGCACGGCACGCCTCTCGGTCCCCGTGCCGCCGAGTGGCATCTGCGGCTGTGGGAGGACGAATGGAGCCGCGTGCTCGGCTCGGCGCGCTTCGACTGGGCCGCCGACTTCAGCGGGTACAGCCCGTTCTGGGCGAACCTCGTGCTGCATGCGCCCGCCGACACCCACGCGATCTGGCTGCACAACGAGATGGCCTCCGACCGCAATCGCACCGTGGGCGGCAGGGCCCGCATGCGGCGCAGCCTCGGACTGGTGTTCGCGCTCTACCGGCACTACGACCAGCTCGTGTCGGTGTCACCCACCCTCACCGCGGTCAACCGCGACCAGCTCGCCGGCTTCGCGCCCAGCGTGCGCTTCCGCACGGTGCGCAATCTTCCGGACGTGCAGCGGGCGGAAGCCGGCATCCGCCTTCCCCTGTCTTCGGTGCTGGACCAGGACGAGCCGGCTCCGGGGTGGCTGACAGCGCTGGAGGCTGCGGATGCGCGCTGGTTCATCAGCATCGGGCGCCTGTCGCCCGAGAAGAACCATGCACGGCTCGTGCGCGCCTTCGCGACCGTGCATCGCGCGCACCCGGACACCCGGCTGCTGATCGTCGGGGGCGGTCCTCTCGAGGACGCGCTGCGCGAGCAGATCGCGGCGGAGGGTCTGGGGGATGCCGCCTTCCTCGCCGGCGTGCGCGGCAATCCGTATCCGCTGCTGCACGCAGCGAGCTGCTTCGTGCTCTCGAGCGACTACGAGGGCCAGCCGATGGTGCTGCTGGAGGCCGCTCTGGCGGGTCTTCCCATCGTCTCGACCGCCTTCGCCTCGATCGAGGACGCGCTCCCGCCCGGTGCGATCCACGTCGTCGGACAGGATGACGCGGCCCTCGCGGCCGGGATGACCGCGTTCCTCGACGGCCAGGTGCCGCCGGCCCACCTGGACGCGGCGGAGTACACCGCCACGGTCATGACGGAGTTCGCAGCGGTCGCCGACCCGCGCTGACGACTCAGCGCCAGAGGACCGCGATCCCGGCGTTGACGAGGGTCAGCACGCCGACGGCCCAGAACAGCACGGGGGAGACGGACCTGCCCTTGCGCTGACGCGCACCGCCGAAGCCGAGGATGGCGCCGATGATCAGCAGGATGACGAGCTTCACGCCCAGCTTGATGTAGTTCAGCTCGATGCCGGCGGGCCACGGGGCGCCCAGCGCCAGCGCCGTGATGAAGGCGAGCACCATGCCCCAGGTCATCAGCGGCGTGAACCGCACGCGCCGGGCGACAGCCTCGACGAGCCAGGCGCCGAACAGGATGGCGAAGGCGATGATGTGCAGGTAGACGACGACGTGCCGCAGGATCTCCATGCATCCAGCGTAGCTTATGCCTTACTGAAGGTTGGATAGCGCCCGCAGCGCCAGCGCGGTGCGCACCGCCGCATCCGCGGCCTCGCCGCCCTTGTCCTCGTGCGAGCCGGGCAGCCCCGAACGATCAAGGCCCTGCTGCTCGTCGTCGAGGGTGAGCACGCCGAACCCGACGGGCTTGCCGGTGTCCAGCGCGACCCGGGTGAGGCCGTCGGTTGCCGCCGAGGAGACGAACTCGAAGTGCGGGGTGCCCCCGCGGATGATGACGCCGAGCGCCACGACGGCATCCGCGCCCGCCTCGAGCGCCGCCTTGGCGACGACGGGCAGCTCGAACGATCCCGGCACCCGCACCAGCCGATGCGACGCGCCGGCGGCGTCCAGCGTGCGCATCGCGCCGGCGATGAGCCCCTCCGCGATCACCCGGTGCCACTCGCCCGCGACGATGACGACATCCAGACCCGAGGCATCCGCTCTCTGCGTCTCGGGTGCACCCTTGCCGCTCATGCGCCGGCTCCTTCCTTCATCTGCGCCAGCGCGTCGGTCAGATCGTCGTCGCCGATGATGTGGCCCATCCGGTCGCGCTTGGTCTCCAGGTACTGGTGGTTGTTCGGCCCGACGCCGACGATCAGCGGCACCTGCTCGACGATGTCCAGGCCCAGCGCGCGCAGCTGGTCGGCCTTGTCGGTGTTGTTGGTCATCAGTCGCACGCGCTCCACACCCAGGTCGGCGAGGATGCCGGCGGCAGCCGCGTAGTCGCGGGCATCGGCAGGCAGGCCGAGGGCGAGATTGGCGTCGACGGTGTCCAGGCCCCGCTCCTGCAGGCTGTAAGCGCGCAGCTTGTTGATGAGCCCGATGCCGCGGCCCTCGTGGCCGCGCATGTAGACGACGATGCCGCCGCGCTCATCGATCGCGTCCAGCGCGGCGCTCAGCTGCGGGCCGCACTCGCACTTGAGCGAGCCGAACGCCTCCCCGGTGAGGCACTCGGAGTGCACGCGCACCAGCGGTGCATCCTCGGAGAGGTCCCCCGAGACGACGGCGAGGTGGTCGGTGCCGGTGAGGCGATCCTTGTACGCCAGGAAGCGGAAGGACCCGTGGGAGGTCGGTACGGACGACTCCGCGCGCAGACTGACGCGGCGCCGGTGCGTGGGGTGCTCCTGCGCCGGCTGCGGCTCGATCGCATCGAGGTGTGCGATGAGCTGCTCGATCGTGATGACCGGGACCCCCTCGCGCTCGCCCATCTCGAGCAGCCCCGGCAGGCGCATCATGCTGCCGTCCTCAGCCACGACCTCACCGATCGCGCCCACCGGCTGCAGGCCGGCGAGCTGCATGAGCTCGACCGCTGCCTCGGTGTGCCCGGCGCGCTCGCGGACGCCGCCGTCGACGGCCCGCAGAGGCAGGATGTGGCCGGGGCGGATCACGGAGGAGGGCGTCGAGCCCGGATCTGCCAGGACGTTGAGCGTGTGCGCCCGGTCGGATGCGCTGATCCCGGTCGACTGCCGGTCGGCCGCGTCCACGCTGACCGTGTAGGCGGTGCTGCGCGAGTCCTCGTTGACGGCGACCATCGGCGGCAGGTCGAGCCGGTCCGCCCAGTCGGCGGTCATCGGCGCACACAGGAAGCCGCTCGACCAGCGAATCGTCCACGCCAGCCACTCCGGTGTCGCAAGCTGGGCCGAGAGCACGATGTCGCCCTCGTTCTCGCGGTTCTCGTCGTCGGCGACGATGACGGGCCGTCCGGCGCGCAGCGCCTCGAGGGCCTGGTCGATCGTGGAAAGGCTCATCGCGAGCCTCCTTCCCTGGTGGGGTCGGTGAGGTCGGTGGGGTGGTCCGCGCCGAAGCGCAGCAGGCGCTGCACGTGGCGGGCGAGGATGTCGGTCTCCAGGTTGACGCGGTCGCCGGCCGTGCGCTCGCCGAGAGTGGTCGCGGCGAGCGTCTCGGGGATCAGCGAGACTTCGAACCAGTCGTCACCGGCGGCGCTGACCGTCAGCGACACGCCGTCCACGGCGATCGATCCCTTGTCGACCACGAGCGGGGCAAGCGCGAAGGGCAGGCCGATGCGCAGCACCCGCCACCGATCGCCGGGCCGCACCTCGAGCACGTCGCCGCTGCCGTCGATATGACCCTGCACGATGTGCCCGCCGAGGCGGTCGCCGGCGCTCATCGCGCGCTCCACGTTGACGGCGGTGCCGGATGCGACCCCGGACAGCGTCGACATGTCGAGCGTCTGCCTCATCACGTCGGCGGTGAACCAGTCCTCGCCCCGGTCGACCACGGTGAGGCAGACGCCGCTGATTGCGATCGAGTCGCCGTGCGCGGCATCCGACACCGCCTTCGGCGCACGCACCGTCAGCCGCACGCCGTCGCCCGACGTCGCCACGTCGGTGATCGCGCCGATCTCCTCCACGATTCCGGTGAACATTCAGACCTCCCTCTTGCAGACGACGAGCACGTCGTCGCCGAGTCGTTCGACGGATGCCAGGCCGAGCCGCCGTGCATCGGCGATCGTGCCGACGCCGATGTCGCCCAGCGCCAGGCGGGGGCCGCCGAGCAGAGCCGGCGCGATGTACACGAGCACCTCGTCGGCCAGGCCGGTGCGCACGAACGCGCCGGCGATGGTCGGCCCGCCCTCGACGAAGACGCGGTGCACGCCGCGCTCGCGCAGATCGGCGAGCATCGCGTACAGGTCGTCGCCGCCGTAGAACAGGGGCCGCTGCGGGTGCCGCCGCACCGCGGCATCGGCCGGGGTCTCGCGCGTGCCGAGCACGACGGGAACGGGCTGGGCCGGGTACAGCGCCCCGTCCGGGTCGCGGGCGGTCAGCGACGGATCATCGGCCAGCACGGTGCCGGTGCCGACGACGATCGCGTCGGCGGCCGCGCGGCGGCGGTGCACATCCTCTCGGGCGGCCGAACCGGTGATCCACTGGCTGGTGCCGTCGGCGGCGGCGGCGCGGCCGTCGAGGCTCTGCGCCCACTTCACGGTCACGTGGGGCCGGGCCAGTCGCTGCACCGTGAGCCACGAGTCCAGCAGCGCGACGCCCTCGGCACGCCGCAGCCCCGGGACGACCTCGATGCCCGCGTCGCGCATCCGCTGCGCCCCGCCGCGGGAGACGAGGCCGGGGTCGTCGACGGCGAACACCACGCGGGCGATCCCGGCGGCGATCAGCGCCTCGCTGCATGGGCCGGTGTGTCCGGTGTGGTTGCAGGGCTCGAGGGTGACCACGGCGGTCGCGCCGCGCGCGCCGCCCGCCGGCAGGTGCGACAGGGCATCGACCTCCGCGTGCGTGGTTCCCGCGCCCCGGTGCCACCCCTCGGCGAGGATCTCACCGCGGGGAGAGACGATCACCGCGCCCACCTGGGGGTTGACCCCGCGCGGTCCGCGCCGAGCGAGCTCGAACGCGCGGCCCATCGCCGCGTACTCGCTGTCGCTGTGCGCCATCTGTCCCTGTCCTCCTGGACTCCGCGTGCGGATCCGGGGCAGAGCGGGCGCGTGGCCGGGATGCCGCGGGCGCCCGCGACATCCGTGCTGCCTCCCATCCGGACTCGCGATGCCTTCGCATCGCATCACCGTCGGTTCCGGAATTCCACCGGATCAGCCCTCCGCCACGATGTGGCGTCAGGTTCGCGGACTGTCACCGCCGGTTCGGATTCTCACCGACCCCGGAGCACGTCGTGTTCCAGTGTAGTCAACGCGTCACCGGGTGTTTCATTCCGCGGCCCGCGGGGTGCGACTCGGTGTCGCGGAGTCGACGTAGCCTTGAGGACGGGGAAGGGGAGCAGGATGCCGGAGAACAGTGCGAAACAGGGCTTCGCCGGGGAGAGACAGGGCTTCGCCGGGCTCGCGGCACGCCCGTATGCCGACGTTCTGATCATCGGCGGCGGCATCAACGGCCTGGCCACCTTCCGCGACCTCGCCATGCAGGGCGTGGATGTCGCCCTCGTGGAGCGCCGCGACTTCGTCAGCGGCGCCTCGGCGGCCTCGTCGCACATGATCCACGGCGGCATCCGCTACCTCGAGAACGGCGAGTTCCGCCTCGTCCACGAGGCCGTCACCGAGCGCAACGGCCTGCTGAAGACCGCTCCGCACTACGTGCGCCCTCTGCAGACCACGATCCCGATCTTCTCCACCTTCTCGGGGGTGCTCGGGGCGCCGCTGCGCTTCCTGCGTCACGGGAAGGCGCCTCATCGCGAGCGCGGTGCGGCGCTCATCAAGATCGGACTCGTCATCTACGACTCGTTCTCCCGCGGCGGCGGACTCTTCGGCGGGGGCGCGGTGCCGCGCCACGAGTTCCGCGGCCGTCGGCGTTCGCTCGAGGAGCTGCCCGCGCTCAACCCCGAGGTCAAGTACACGGCGACCTACTGGGATGCCTCGCTGCACGATCCGGAGCGCCTCGCCCTGGACGTCCTGCGCGACGGCGTCATCGCCGGCGGCGACCGCGCCCGGGCCGCCAACTACACCGCGGCGGTGGGCGTCGAAGGCAGCCGCGTCGTGCTTTCGCACGGCCAGGAGGATGTCGCATTCGCGGCATCCGTCATCGTCAACGCCTCGGGGCCCTGGACCGATCTCACCAATCTCGCCCTCGGCGACCCGACGGCGTACATGGGCGGGACCAAGGGGTCGCACATCGTGCTCGACCATCCCGGGCTCCTGGAGGCGACGGGTGGGCGCGAGCTGTTCTTCGAGCACAGCGACGGGCGCATCGTGCTCATCTACCCACTCAAGGGGCGCGTGCTGGTGGGCACGACCGATCTCGAGCACGACATGCGCGATCCCATCGTGTGCACTGCGGCAGAGGTCGACTACTTCATCGATCTCATCGGGCATGTCCTCCCGGACGTCGCGGTCGACCGCTCGCAGATCGTGTACCGCTTCTCGGGCGTGCGCCCGCTGCCCGGCCACGGCGACCTCGCACCGGGATTCGTCTCACGCGACTACCGCATCGAGTCGCAGCGGCTGGTCGGCGGCGACCCCGCCGGGCCGCAGGTGCTGAGCCTGGTCGGAGGCAAGTGGACCACCTTCCGCGCGTCGTCCGAGCGACTCGCCGACCGGGTGCTGCAGGCGCTCGCCCAGCCGCGCCGGCGCAGCACCAAGGGCGTGCCGATCGGCGGGGGGCGCGGCTACCCGACGACCGAGCGCGGCCGCCAGCGCTGGCTCGACTCCCACAGCGCCGTCGTCGGCCGAGACCGCGCCGCGGCGCTGCTGGACAGGTACGGCACGGTGGCCGAGCAGGTGATCGCGGCGATCGAGGCGGATGCCGCGGACGCGCCGCTGCAGCATGTGCCGGGGTTCAGCAGCGGAGAGCTGCGCCACCTGGCCCGCAGCGAGCAGGTCGTGCATCTGGACGATGTGCTGATGCGTCGCACGTCGCTGGCCTTCCTCGGCGCCGCGACTGCGGAGGCCGCTGCCGAGGTCGCCGATGCGATCGGCGGCGAGCTGGGGTGGGATGCCGCCGCCCGCGGCGCAGAGGTCGAGCGCGCCCTCGCGGCGGTGCACGCCGCAGACGCGTCGCGCGCCGTGGTGGCACGTTAGCCTGGACCCGCAGCAGCGAGGAGGCCGCGTGGCAGAGCATGTGCTGGCGCTGGATCAGGGCACGACATCGACGCGGGCCATCGTGTTCGACGCGCACGGACAGGTCGTGAGCAGCGCGCAGCGCGAGCACGAGCAGATCCTTCCGCGCGCGGGGTGGGTCGAGCACGACCCCGTCGAGATCTGGACCGGCGCCGAATGGGTCCTGTCGACGGCGCTGTCGCGCGCAGGGCTCTCGGCCGCCGACATCGCGGGCATCGGCATGACCAATCAGCGTGAGACAGCGATCGTGTGGGATCGGCGCAGCGGGCGGCCCGTGCACAACGCGCTGGTCTGGCAGGACACCCGCACCCAGCCCCACATCGACCGGCTCATCGCCGAGGGCGGCGCCGACCGGTTCGCCGATGCCACCGGCCTGCCGCTGGCCACCTACTTCTCGGCGTCGAAGATCGCGTGGATCCTCACGCACGTCAGCGGTGCGCGCGAGGCCGCCGAGCGCGGCGATCTGCTCTTCGGCACCCCCGACACCTGGGTGGTCTGGAACCTCACCGGCGGGACCCGCGGAGGCATCCACGTCACAGACGTCACCAACGCGAGCCGCACCCTGCTGATGGACCTGCGGACGCTTGACTGGTCCGACGAGCTGCTGCAGGTCTGGGGAATTCCGCGGGAGATGCTGCCCGGCATCCATTCCTCCTCGGAGGTCCTCGGCGAGGTCCGCTTGCCGGATGCCGCCGTGGGGATCCCGATGGCGGGGATCCTCGGCGATCAGCAGGCCGCGACCTTCGGGCAGGCGGCGTTCGATGTGCGCGAGTCGAAGAACACGTACGGCACGGGAAACTTCCTCCTCGTGAACACAGGGGAGGAGATCGTGCGCTCACAGCACGGCCTGATCACCACGGTCGCGTACCGGGTCGGCGACGAGCCCGCGCGCTACGCGCTGGAGGGATCGATCGCCGTCACCGGCTCGCTCGTCCAGTGGCTGCGCGACAACCTGGGGATCATCCAGCGGTCCGAGGACGTGGAGACACTCGCGGCGACTGTCGACGACAACGGCGGCGCGTACTTCGTGCCCGCGTTCTCGGGGCTGTTCGCGCCGTACTGGCGCCCCGACGCCCGCGGAGCGCTGGTCGGCATGACCCGATACGTCAACCGCGCGCACATCGCACGTGCTGCGCTGGAGTCGACGGCGTTCCAGACGCGCGACGTCATCGAGGCGGTGGTCGCCGACACGGGTCAGGAGCTGGAGGAGCTTCGGGTGGACGGCGGGATGACACGCGACGACCTGCTGATGCAGTTCCAGGCCGACATCCTCGGGCTGCCGGTGGTGCGGCCGAAGGTGGTCGAGACCACTGCGCTGGGCGCCGCGTACGCAGCGGGCCTGGCGACCGGACTGTGGGGCGGGCTCGACGAGCTGCGCTCGCACTGGCAGGAGGATCGCCGCTTCGAGCCGCGCATGCCCGAGGACGAGCGCGAGCGCCGCTATCGCCAGTGGCAGAAGGCGGTGACGAAGTCGCTGGACTGGGTCGACGACGATGCCCGCGCGCTCATGGACGCGACCGCGCCCTGACGCTCACTTCAGCAGGCGCGATAGACGCCGATCGGCGAGGATCTTCCCCCCGGTCTGACAGGTGGGGCAGTACTCCAGGCTGTTGTCGGCGAAGAACACGCTGCGCACCTCGTCGCCGCACACCGGACACGCCTCGCCCCGCCGCCCGTGCACCTGCATGCCGCGGCGCTTGGCGTCCTTCAGGTCGGCCGGAGGTCTGCCCGCGGCCGCTTCGGTCGCCTCGGTCAGCGTCTCGATCATCGCGGTGTAGAGGCGGTCGACGTCGTCCCCGGTCAGCGAGGCGGCCAGAGCGTACGGCGACATCTTCGCAGCGTGCAGGATCTCGTCGGAATAGGCGTTGCCGACGCCGGCGATGACCGACTGGTCGCGCAGGACGCCCTTGATCTGCGTGCGCCGCCCGGCGAGCAGTTCCGCGAAGACATCGCGGGTGAAGCCGTCATCGAGCGGGTCGGGTCCGAGGCGGGCGATGCCCGGGACGTCGGATGTCTCGCGCACGACGTACACGGCGAGCGACTTCTTCGTCCCGGCCTCGGTGAGATCGAACCCCGAGCCGTCGCTCAGGGCGATGCGCAGCGCGATCGGCGTGCGGCCGGGCTTGATGATCGTCGAGGGCAGCTGGTCGTACCAGCGCAGCCAGCCCGCCTTGGCCAGGTGGAAGACGAGATGCCCGGCGGTCGTGGCCAGGTCGATGAACTTGCCGTGCCGTTGGGCCGAGGCGATCTCGGCGCCTTTGAGCGCCTCGATCGGGGGCTCGTAGGTCTTCAGCGCCGCGATGTTCGCCACCGAGGCGCGGGTGATGGCGAGCCCGACGACGCGGCCGCGCAGGAACTCGACGAGTCCCTGGACCTCGGGCATCTCCGGCATGCGATCATCCTCGCACGGGGGCGTCCGGGTCGCCGAGCACCGTCCACGGCTGCCGCTCGCGGTCGTCGGTGCGCAGCAGGGCCGCGATCCAGCCGTCGTCGCGACCGTGCTGGCTGACCAGCCCCTGCCGCAGCAGTCCCTCGTAGCGGAAGCCGAGCGTGCGCGCGGCGCGCGCCGACGCCGTGTTGCCCGCGATCGCCTTCCACTCGATGCGGTCCAGGTCGAGCCCCTCCGGGGCGAACCCCCAGTCGATGACCGCCTGGGCCGCCTCCGTGAGCAGCCCCTTGCCGCGGGCGGGCCGGGCCATCCAGTACCCCAGCTCTCCGATGCCCCTGCCATCGATCCGGTACATCCCGATCATGCCGACCAGCGTGCCGTCGTGCCGCATCGCCCAGGTGAGGTGCGCCCCGTCGGTCCAGTTGGCCGCGACCTTCTCGACGAAGGTCTCCGCATGCACTCGCGCGTAGGGCGTGGGCACCGTCGTGTATCGCTGGATGTCTGCGTCCTGGCACGCCTCGAAGATCGCGTCGACGTCGGCGGCGACCGGCCGCGACAGCTCGAGCCGCGCCGTGCGCAGGATGACCGGTTCCACCCGGCCACCCTAGTGCCAGGGTCCGAGTGCCCGGGTCCTAGCGCCCGGGTCCGAGTGCCCGGGTCCGAGTGCCCGGGCGCGGGTCACACCTTCCGCAGCAGGCCCACCTTCTCGTACACATCGGCGAGGGTCGCGTCGGCGACCGCCGAGGCCTTGTCGGCGTTGGCGGCGAGCACCCGGTCGAGCTCGGCGGGGTCGTCGAGCATCTCGAGCGCGCGGGCGCGGACCGGACCGAACTCGTCCACCACCACCTCGGCCAGGCCCTTCTTGAAGTCGCCGTAGCCGCGGCCCGCGTACTCGTCCTCGATCGCCGGGATCTGCCGGCCGGTCAGGGCCGCGTAGATCACCAGCAGGTTCGACACGCCGGGCTTGTCGTCGCGGTCGTAGCGCACTGAGCCCTCGGAGTCGGTGACGGCCCGCATGACCTTCTTCGCCGACACGGAGGGGTCGTCCAGCAGTGCGAGCACACCGGCATCCGACTCCGCCGACTTCGACATCTTGGCCCTGGGGTTCTGCAGGTCGTAGATGCGCGCGGTCTCCTGCTGGATGACCGGCATCGGCACCGCGAACGCCGTGCCGTAGCGGGAGTTGAAGCGCTCGGCGAGGTCGCGGGTGAGCTCGACGTGCTGCTTCTGGTCGTCGCCGACCGGCACGATGTCGGTCTGGTAGAGCAGGATGTCGGCGGCCATCAGAACCGGGTAGGTGAACAGCCCCACGTTGGTCGCGTCCGCCCCGTAGCGCTGCGACTTGTCCTTGAACTGCGTCATGCGGCCGGCCTCCCCGAAGCCGGTGATCGTCGACAGCACCCACTGCAGCTCGGCGTGCGCGGGCACGTGCGACTGCACGTACAGCGTCGACTTGGACGGCTCGATG
>DASSYC010000225.1:0-3564 GCA_035703465.1 Microbacterium sp.
GACCCGCGGTGTGTCCGACCAGCGGCTGAGCAGCTCGCGCAGCAGGCGGGCGATGGTCGACTTTCCGACCGCGACCGATCCGGCGACCCCGATGACGAACGGGGTGGTCGGGTCCTGCTCCTTCAGGAAGTCGGAGGTCGCCGCGCCGAGCTGCTTGGTTGCGTGGGCATACAGGCTCAGCAGCCGGCTGAGCGGCAGGTACACCTCTGCGACCTCGGTCATGTCGAGGCGATCGCCGAGACCGCGGATCTGCACGACTTCGGTTTCGGTGAGCGGCTGTGCCATCCCGGCCGCCAGGCGCGCCCAGTCTGCGCGCGCGATCTCTCGGTACAGCTGCGCCGTGCTCACGGCCTCCTCGGCAGACATCGCGCCAATAGTAGCGGTGCAGGGCGGCGCCTGCGGCACCCGCGACGTCGGCGCGAACCCCACCCGATAGCCTGATTTCCGTGCGCCTGGGAGTCCTCGACATCGGCTCGAACACCGTCCATCTGCTGGTCGCCGACGTGTATCCGGGCGGCCGGCCCCTCGGCACGACCAGCCAGCGCACGGTCCTGCGGCTCATGCGGTTCCTCGGGCCGGACGGCGAGATCATCGAGAACGGTGTGCAGGCGCTGGTCGCCGCGGTCGCCGAGGCGCGTGAGCTTGCCGCGGCCGAGAACGTCGAGGAGCTGCTGGCCACGGCCACCAGCGCCGTGCGCGAGGCGACCAACGGCGCAGAGGTGATCGCCCGCATCGAGGAGGCGCTGGGCCAGGAGCTGCAGGTGCTCGGCGGCGAGTCCGAGGCGCGGTACACGTTCCTCGCGGTGCGGCGCTGGTTCGGCTGGGCGGCGGGGCAGATCCTGCTGCTGGACATCGGCGGCGGGTCGCTGGAGCTCGCGGCGGGGCCGGAGGAACTGCCGGATGCCGCGGCATCCCTCCCCCTCGGGGCCGGGCGCATGACCGTGGCGTTCCTGCCCGACGACCCGCCCGGCGAGGAGGCGATCGAACGGCTGCGCGCCCATGCGCGCCAACTCCTCGAGCCGGTCGCCGCAGCGTTCGCAGGACTTGCTCGACCCGATCTGGTGGTCGGCTCGTCGAAGGCGATCCGCTCGCTGGCGAAGCTGACGGGCTATTCCGACAGCGGCCCGGCGGGCGTGGAGAGACAGCGGATGCCGCGCGCAGCGCTCGGCTCATGGATCCCGCGCCTCGCCCGCCTGCCCGCCACAGCTCGCCAGGAGCTGCCGGGGATCACCGCCGACCGCACGTTCCAGATCACGGCGGCCGCCGTCGTCGTGCACGAGGCGATGCGGGCACTGGAGGTCGACGAGCTCGAGGTCGCGCCGTGGGCGCTGCGCGAGGGCGTGCTGCTGCGCTACATCGAGTCGCTCGGCTGGCACTGACGCCGGGCCATGCAGGCCCATGCGGGCTACCCTGAAGCGTGACCGACGACACACCCGCCGCCGCGGCCGATTCGCAGCCGCCCCGGCGCGCGCTGTGGCGTCGGATCCTCGACAGCCCGCTGTTCCATCTCGCGGCGGCGATCATCGTCACCGGCCTCGTGCTCAGCTTCATCGTCAAGCCGTATCTCGTGCCGTCCGGGTCGATGGAGCAGACCCTGCAGCCCGGCGATCGCGTGCTCGTGCTCCGCCCCGCGTACGTCGGCGGCGGTCCCGCGACCGGCGATGTGATCGTGTTCGACGCCGACGAAACCTGGGGCCCGCACGCCGACCGGCACGACAACGTGTTCATCGGCATCCTTCGCTGGATCGGCGAGTGGTCGGGCTTTGGGGCCTCGGGCGACCACACGCTCATCAAACGCGTCATCGCCGGCCCCGGTCAGACCGCCGAGTGCTGCACCGCTGACGGTCGCATCACCGTCGACGACGTGCCGCTGGATGAGCCGTATGTGACCAACGACCTCGTCTTCGAGCCGGGCACGATGGACTGCACGAGCTCACCGGCATCCCTGCGCTGCTTCGCCGCGGTGACTGTTCCCGAGGACTCCTATCTCGTCCTCGGCGACAACCGCGCGAACTCGTCGGACTCGGCATACCTGTGCCGCACCGGCGAGGACGCGGAGGGATGCTGGCGCTGGGCCCACCGCGACGGGATCGTCGGCCGCGCGGTGGCCATCATCTGGCCGGTCACCCGCTGGAGCGGGCTGTAGCGGCGGCGGCGGGACGGACCGCTCAGCCGACGGGCGCGGCGGTGAGCGCGAGCTGAGTGCGCACGACCTCGGCGAGCGCTCCGGCGTGACGCTGCGCGGTGGCCTCGTCGGCCGCCTCGACCATCACGCGCACGACGGGCTCGGTGCCCGAAGGGCGCAGCAGCACCCGACCGGTGTCTCCCAGCTCGGCGGCGACGGCGGCGACGGCGGCCTGCACCGTCGCGTCGTCGGCACAGCGCTCGCGGTCGACGCCCTTGACGTTGAGGAGCACCTGGGGAAAGACCGTCATGATCGATGCAAGCTCGGCGAGGGTCTTCCTCTGGCGCGCCATCTCGGCCAGCAGGTGCAGGCCGGTCAGCAGGCCGTCGCCGGTGGTCGCGAACCTGCTCATGATCACGTGGCCCGACTGCTCGCCGCCCAGCGAGTAGCCGCCGCGGTTCATCTCCTCGAGCACGTACCGGTCACCGACCTTCGTCTGCAGCAGTTTGATTCCCTGCTCGCGCATCGCAAGCTTCAGCCCGAGGTTGCTCATGACGGTGGCCACGAGCGTGTCGTCGACGAGCTCGCCGCGCTCCTTCATGGCCACGGCCAGGATCGCCATGATGCGATCGCCGTCGATGACGTTGCCCGCGGCATCCACTGCCAGGCAACGGTCTGCGTCGCCGTCGTGGGCGATCCCGACGTCTGCCCCCGCCTCGCGCACCGCGGCGGCGAGGGAGTCCAGGTGGGTCGAACCGACGCCGTCGTTGATGTTCAGTCCGTCGGGGTCGGCGCCGATCACGGTCACGCGGGCCCCGGCATCCTTGAAGGTCTCGGGCGACACACCCGCCGCGGCGCCGTTCGCGCAGTCGAGCACGACGTGGATGCCGTCGAGCTTGTGAGGCAGGGATCCGAGCAGGTGCAGCACGTAGCGGTCTTCGGCGTCGGCGAAGATCTGGATGCGTCCGACCTCTGCGCCGGTGGGCTGCAGCTTGGGTCCGTTCATCGCGGCCTCGATGCGGCGCTCGACCACGTCGGGCAGCTTCACGCCGCCGCGGGCGAAGATCTTGATGCCGTTGTCGGCGGCGGGGTTGTGCGACGCCGAGACCATGACGCCGAAGTCGGCATCACGGTCGGCGATGAGGAATGCGGCGGCCGGCGTGGGCAGCACGCCGGCGTCGAGCACGTCCACGCCCGAAGAGGCGAGGCCGGCGGCCACGGCGGCCGAGAGGAACTCGCCCGAGATGCGCGGATCGCGGGCGACCACCGCGGTGAGGCGGCGCCCGGCCGTGCGGCGCGCCTCGGCGGTGCGGCCCTGGCCCAGGACGACGGCGGTCGCCTGGGCCAGGGAGAGCGCGAGGTCGGCGGTGAGGTGGCCGTTGGCCAGTCCTCGAACGCCGTCCGTGCCGAACAGCGGCATCGGAGGGCGGCCGATCAGC
>DASSYC010000035.1:0-4560 GCA_035703465.1 Microbacterium sp.
ACGATGATGTCGTAGCCGCCCGTGCCCTTGGCGGCGACGAGCTTCGCGATGAGCTCCTCGTTCGAGCCGAAGGAATCCACGCGCACGGTCGGGCCGAGCTCGCTGGTGAAGCCCTCGAGCACCTCTGGGGCGTCGTAGTCGCCCCACGAGTAGATCGAGACAGAGCCTTCGAGCTCTCCGCCGGTCGCGCTGGCCGAGGGTGCGGCGCCGCCGGACGAGCACGCGGCGAGGAAGGCGGTGCCGCCGGCGAGGGCGGTGACGGCGAAGAAGCGTCGCCGGGTCAGCTCCTTGACCAGAAGGGGAGCGGCGGCTCGGCTGGCGAGGATGCGGACGGAAGGCTGCTCGGCCATGATGTTTCCTCTGTCTCTCTCGGTGTCGTGTCTGTTCGGGTTGGGGTGTCGGGTTCGGGTTCGGGTTGGGTTGAGTCTGCTCGGGTTCAGGCGGTGCGGATCGATCGGGTGGTGGGGCGCGCGACGAAGCCGCTCTCCTCGGCGAGGTCGTCCGCGGGGAAGACCTGCACGGAGTCGTCCCGCCACGATGCCCACACCGTGTCGCCGGTGGACAGCCGGGGCGCCTCCGGTGTGGGTCGGCGCGACAGCACCGACTGCTCGCGGCCGATCTGCACGAGGAACTGCATCGTCTCGCCCAGATGCGACTGGCCGATCACACGCGTCTCCACGATGTTCGCGTCACCGTCGGGGCGGGTGGTCGACAGCTCGACGAACTCGGGCCGCACGGCCGCGCGCGCCTTCGCGCCCGGGGCGACGCCGGCGATGGAGGATGCCGGGCGCAGCCGCAGCAGCGGGGTGTCCACTGCCGTCTTGTCGTCAGTGACGAAGCCGTCGAAGAAGTTCTGCTGACCGACGAACGCGGCCACGTAGGCCGAGACCGGCTGCGCGTAGATGGTGTCGGAATCGCCGAGCTGCTCGATCCGGCCCTCGCGCATGACCGCGATGCGGTCGCTCATCGACAGCGCCTCGCCCTGATCGTGGGTGACGAACACGAACGTGATGCCCAGCTGCGCCTGGATGAGCTTGAGCTCGAGCTGCATCTCTTCGCGCAGCTGCCGGTCCAGGGCGCCCAAGGGCTCATCGAGCAGCAGCACGGAAGGACGGTTCACCAGCGCCCGCGCCAGCGCGACGCGCTGCTGCTGGCCACCGGAGAGCATCGTCGGCTTGCGGTCGGCGAACCGGCGCATCTGCACCATGTCCAGAGCCGCAGTGACCCGTTCGCGCACCTCCGCCTTCGGCACGCGCCGCTGCTGCAGCCCGTAGGCGACGTTCTCGGCGACGCTCATGTGGGGGAACAGCGCGTACGCCTGGAAGACGGTGTTGACGTCGCGCTTGTGCGGGGGGACGCCCAGGACGCTTCGTCCGGAGACGCGGATGTCACCGGCATCCGGCTCTTCGAATCCGGCGATCATGCGCAGCGTGGTCGTCTTGCCGCAGCCGGACGGACCCAGCAGCGAGAGGAACTCGCCCGGTTCGATCGACAGCGACAGATCGTCGACGGCGGTCTGGTCGCCGTAGCGCTTCGTGATCCGCGAGATGATGACCGACCCGGGTGCGTCGTCGGTCTGTGCCGGGGCGGGCGCGGCGTCGGCGGTCGTCGTCACAGAGGCTCCTCGGGTCGCGCGCGGCCATTGCGCGTGTCCGGCTATTCAATCCCGCCCGCGGGAATGCCGCAATCGCGCATCCCGACCGTCAGGACGTTCCGTCCGGTCCCCGACACTGCCCGGCACTTTCGTCCTGCCCCTGCTGTCCGTCCGCGCGCGCCCCGTGCCCCCTCTCCCGTGCCCCCTCTCCCGCGCCTCCTCTCCCGCGCCCCTCGCGCCTCCTCTCCCGCGCCTCGCCCGCGCCTACGCCGCGCGCCGAACCCACACCTTCGTGCATCAACCCACGTGTTCGCGCAGCGGGAACGTGTGGGTTCGAGCGTCAACCTGTGGGTTCGCGCGGGGGTTGGGAGGGAGCGGGGGTGGGGAGGGGGGAGGAGGGGGAGAGGGGGGAGGAGGGGGAGAGAGGGGGAAAGGGAGAGGGGGTCAGAACCGGGTGAGACCGCTGCGCCCCGCGAGGTCGGGTGCGCCCGGGCGGTGCTCGAGCGCGAATCCGGGCAGGTCGAGCGCGATGGTCAGCAGCGTCTCCCACTGCTCGTGCAACGGCTCGGACTCGTTGCGCCGCACGCACACGGGCGCCGATTCGCCGGCAGCGCCGCACAGCGCAGCGGCGCGCTCACGGGCACCGAGCCCCGGCATCCCGCTGCGCGCCGACTCGGCATGCGCGAACCGCTCGAGCGTCGTGCTCGTCGGGTCGAGGGCGGCGATCATATCGCCTGCGGCGAGGCCCGGATCGAGGAAGTGGTTGGTGTGCACGATCCAGCCGTCGTCGCCCGGGCGGACGACACCGACGCCGGCGGGCGACAGCTCGATCGCCGCGGCGTCGGCGTGCGCACCGTCCCACGTCGCGACCGTGAGGACCGTCGACGCGCTCACCGGAGCCGAGGCGGCGATCTCGTGCGCCTCGGCGACGGTGGATGCCTCTTCGAGCACGCGGCGGGCGATCGCGTGCACGGGGACGCCTGCGCCGGCCCCGTCGGACGCGTGCCGGAGGATGTTGAAGTGCACGCCCAGGCCGGCGTCGCTGACCCCGATCTTCGCGGGCGCGCCGAACTCGGTGAACACCTTGACCTGCCGTTCGGCGGTGTGCAGGGCCCACAGCAGCCCGTCGGGAGCGAGATGATCGTGCCAGTCCCAGGTCTGGATCGTCTCCGGCGCACCGGCGGGTGGCACGAGAACCGCGGTCGTGCACTCGCCGGGCGCGTGCGTGGCGGCGAGCACCTCGGTCCGGGCGCCGACGGCGGCCGCGTGCCAGGGCTCGATGCCTGCGGCGGCGGCTGCGGCATCCGATTCCTCCGCGAGAGCCGGATGCCACTCCCGCAGCGCCGCACGACTGCCCTCGACGATCTCGCGCACGCGGGAGAGCGGGATGCCGAGCAGCTCGAAGTGCGCCAGGTACCGCGCGCTCGTGTCGCGCACGAGGGCGCCGAAGCGGGTGCCGAGCTCGGCGCCGCGCTCGCGCGGATCGGCGGTCTCAGAGGTGAGGGTGTGCAGTCTCATGGCTCTCAGTACGGGGGGCGCAGGCCGGTGAACATGGGGAAGTGCTTCGTGTTGCAGGTGATGAGCCGGGCGTCGACCAGCTCGCACGTCGCGGCGATCAGGAAGTCGGCGATGTCGACGCCGCTGTGGCTCGGCCGCCAGCGCCGGGCGAGTTCAGCGCCCCGCTCGGCCACGTCGCGGTCGACGGGATGCCAGCTGAGCGCATCGAGTGCGGCGCGGGTCGCGGGCTCCTCTCCGGGGCGCATCCCGGCGAGCACCTCGGTGCGCGTGATCTCGCTGGCGTGCAGCGGACCCTCTTCGCGTGCCTGGGTGAGTGCGGCGAGCGCCTCGTGGCGACCGCGCAGCACATCGATGAGGACCGAGGTGTCGACGAGCGCCGTCATGCGGGCAGGTCCGCCCACCGGGTGCCCGTGCGCAGGCGTTCGACGTACTCGGCGCCGTCGTCGCCGCGGTCGCCGGCATCCGCCCAGGCGCCGAAACCAGCCCGCAAGCGGGAGATGTCTTCGGCGGGATCGTCTTTCGGCGCGTAGGCGATGCGAACGGCGTCGCGCACGAGGGCGGACATCGACCTGCCCGTGCGTCGCGTCTCGGCATCGAGCAGTTCGCGCTCCTCGGATTCCAGCGAGATCTGAGTGCGCTTCATGATGTAAGGATACATCATCACCCCGGCTGGCAGACCGGGCACCAGAAGACGATGCGCTCGCGCGTGGGATCCGCGCCGAGCGAGCCGCCACGGATGAGTGTGCCGCAGCGCCGGCACGGTCGGGCGTCACGGCGATACACCCACATCGGGTTGCGCGGGTCACCGGTGAAGACGCGGTCCCAGCGCGTGATGTTGGCGCGGATCGTGCGGGCCCCGAGGGCCAGCAGCGCCGTCGCGTCGATCTCGGTGGCGGGGGTCTCGGGGTGGATGCCGCGGAGGAAGAGCAGCTCGTTCGCATACTCGTTGCCGAACCCGGCGACGTTGCGCTGGTCCTGCAGGGCGACGTGCACGGGCCTCGGGTCGGCGCCCAGCCGACGGGCGGCCTCGGCCGGATCCCAGTCGTCGCGCAGCGGGTCGGGCCCCAGATGCCCGACGATGCGGTCCTCGTCGCGGGTGGGCACCACCTCGACCATCGCGAGATCGAAGCCCACCCCGTCCCGCGGACCCTCGCGACCTGCGTCGACGCCGACGATCGCGCGGGCCTTGAAGGCCGGCTTGCGCCACTTCTCGCCGGGGCGGTAGACATCCCACCGGCCCTCCATCTTCAGATGCGAGTGCACGGTCTGCGCGCCTGCGCGCAGCAGAAGGTGCTTTCCGCGTGCGACGACCTCATGCAGCGTCTCGCCGCGCAGATCGACGGTCGCGCTGCCGGGCACGCGGAGGTCGAAGCGCGCGATCGTCGCACCCGCGAGTGCCGCGTTCAGCCGCCGAGCGGTGCGGAAGACGGTGTCACCCTCGGGCATCG
>DASSYC010000146.1:0-5898 GCA_035703465.1 Microbacterium sp.
ACACGCGCTTTCCGACGGCCGCGATGCGAGAGGGAAGAGATCGAGGCCATCCACGGTGATCGTCGGAGACCCTCCGAAACCGAGGGCTACCGCGTCGCCCCGGGAGCGCACCATCAGATACTCCAACTCGGCAGCGCTCTGACCAACTGCCGCAAGCGCAACCTCCACACGGCGGCCGGCTTCCACCCAGTTGGGGCAGTCGTCGTTGTAAAGAAGCGCGAACTTCATCGAGCCATTCTCCTCCGCGACGGTCGATGAATCGAGCAAGACATGAGCCGATTGGGCTGCCCGACCATCCGTCTCAAGCCCGTCTACTCGAATTCAACCGACGACTCATTTGGAGCCGAAAGAGCCTGGCGTCGTGGGAGAGCCAGCAACGCACAGCTGGCTCACTCAGAACGCCCCGTGGCACAGTTGTGGCACAGTTAAGCGCGACACGCCGTGCATCTAAAGGCACGGGGATGCTGGTGTGCCACGATTTCGGTCAACCGAAAGCCGCGTAATTTCGCGGCAAAATGCGGTATATGCACCCCAGAAAATCGGAGTTCGAATCCCCTATCCTCCGCTTCTGCGATCCCGTTGTTCACTAGGCCGGGCTGTCAGCCGGCGAGTCGGGCCCGCGCACGCTCGAGGACCAGCCGGATCGTCGAGCTGACCAGGTCCGGCTCGCGTATCTGGATGTAGTGATCGCTTCCCTCTGCGATGACATGCGGTGTATGGGGAACGAGCAGCGCGAGGGCGTCCTGGACCTTCCGCCAGGCGGTCTCGAGCTGTTCGGACGTGAAGGCGATGTCGGCCGGCAGCGGGAACGGCTCGGTCTTGCTCAACACCGCCACCGGGATGTCGGTGCGAAGGGCAGGTGCAGCGTCGGACAGCAGCACGCTCGCGGGGACGTCGTACTGCTCGGATGCGGGGTCGTTCTCGAGCGGATTGCCGCCCAGCGAGTTGAGCACGGGTTCGTACGCCGGCCACGCCTCTCCCATGAATTCGACCATCCGGGAGGAGAATGCGTCCACCAGCACGAGCCCGGCGACCTCCGCCGGGTGCGTTTGCGCATAGTAGGTCTGCAGCCATCCGCCGAACGAGTGGCCCACCAAGACGAATGGCCCTTCCAATCCGGCCGCCTCGATCAGAGCTTCGAGGTCTGCGGCCACGGCGTCGATGGTGCGGGGGTTCCCGACGGGCGTGGACCGATCGGTGAAGATCGGGCCCGAGTCGAGAGGGCGCAGCGTGCCCGGCCGGTCGTATCGGCAGACGGTCGTGACGGCGGACACGGAGTCGAACACAGATGGTCCGATGGCAGGCGCGTCAGGTTGCGCGCTCACCCAATAGTCGGACGAGTCGTGGATGCCGGACTCGAGCAGGACGGTGGGGCCGCCCGATCCCACGCATTCGAGGAAAAGCCGGCGTCCCTCGCCGATGTCGATCGACTCCGACAGCCACACATCGCGGTTCGTCGTCGTTGCGGACTGCTCCGCCGGAGTCGGCGACGTCGCTGACGGGCTGCTGGGCATCCCCACCGTGCAGCCGACGACCAGCGCCGAGGCACCGAGGACCGCGCCCAGGCCCACTGCGCGATGAACGCTGGTCACATGAATCCCCTCCCCTGATCGCCCGATCGGCACGCCGATCAAGGCGAAGCCTGGCAGATGTTACGACTCCATGCGACTGCCGTCGTCCACCGTGCGGCGGTGGAGTACGAAAGACGCCGCGGCGGCGGCGACAGCGAGTCCTGCGAGCACGACGACCGCACCGGTCAGATCCACGGCGCCGGTCACGCCGGCAACGGGATATGTGACCAGGAAGCAGGCGTGGGACAGCGCGAACTGCGCCGTGTACACGAGGTTGCGGTTCGCAGGTGTGGATGCCTCGGCCAGCAGCCGTGAGGAAGGTGTGTTGATCAGCGACGTCCCCGCGCCCAGCACCACCCAAGCGAGCAGCAGCGCCGACCACCCCGCCGCAGGAGCGAGCAGCCCTGTCATCACGACCGACCCGATCAGACCTGCGACCACGGTGACAACCCCCGTCAGCATCGTGCGGGTGACGCCGAGTCGATCCACCATCCGCGGGATGCCGAACACCACAGCGAGGGATCCCGCGCCGTACGCCGCCAGGGCGATGGCGAGCGCGGCGTCGTCGAGGCGGAACACGCTCTTCACGTAGACAACCGAGTTGACGAGCACCAGGGCGGTGCCGGAGGCGACGACGACGTTGACGACCATGAGCAGCCGCAGCGTCGGGGTGCGGACGAAGACCTGCAACCCCGCGGGAAGTCGTTGCCAGAACGTCGTTGACCGCTTGTCCTCTGCTTCGGGGAGCCGCGCGATCAGGACGAGCGCCGCGGATGCCGCGAATCCGACCGCGGTCCCGACGAAGAGTGTGCTGTAGGACATGACTCCGAGCAGCGCGGCGGCGACGACCGGGCTCAGCAGCGATTCGAGGTCGTAGGCCAGGCGCGACAGCGCCAGGGCACGCGTGTACTGGCCGGGGTCGGGGAGGACGGTCGGGATGAGCGCCTGGAATGCCGGGGTGAAGGTCGCCGACGCGGACTGCAGCACGAACACGAGGACATAGATCTGCCAGGCCTCGCCGATGAACGGCAGGGTGAGGGCGGCCGCCAGCCGCACGAGATCCGCGGTCACCAGCACCACCTTGCGCGGCAGCCTGTCCACCAGCGCCGCGGCGATCGGGGCGACGCCGACATAGGCGACCATCTTGATGGTCAGCGCTGTCCCCAGCACGAGCCCCGCGTCCGCACCCGCGATATCGAATGCGAGCAGACCCAACGCGACGGTGAGCAGGCCCGTGCCCGCCAGAGCGATCACCTGTGCGCTGAAGAGCGTGCGGTAGGTCGGGTCGCGCAGAACCTCGATCATCGGTGGTGCCCGGGCACCTCTTCGACGGCATGCTCGGCCTGCATGACGGCCTCCGCCACCAGGCGCATCGCGTGCTCGTCGGACAGCCGGTAGAACATCCGGTTGCCGGCCTGGCGCACCCGCACCACGCGTGCCCATCGCAGCTTCGCGAGATGCTGCGAGACGGCGGCCGGCGCACGGTCCACGATCTCGGCGAGTTCATTGACCGGCAACTCGGCGCCGCCCTGTAGGGCGAGCACGATGCGGATCCGCGTCGCATCCGCAAGCAGCCGGAACACCTCGGCGGCGACATCGATGAACTCGCTGTCCGGCCGCAGGCGACCTCCATCAGTATCTGCATGCATACGCAGATACTAATGCATTGTTGTCGACAGCTCGCCGATCAGCATCTCAACGCGCGCGCGGATCTCGTCGCGGATCGGCCGCACGGCATCGATGCCCTGACCCGCCGGGTCGTCGAGCTCCCAGTCCTCGTAGCGTTTGCCGGAGAAGACCGGGCACGCATCGCCGCAGCCCATGGTGATCACCACGTCCGATTCCCGGACGGCATCGACCGTGAGGATCTTCGGGGTGCTGCCGGCGATGTCGATGCCCTCCTCGGCCATCGCGGCGAGAGCGACCGGGTTGATCGCATCCCTCGGCTCCGACCCTGCCGACAGCACGTCGACACGATCGCCCGCCAGCGCACGCAGGTACCCGGCGGCCATCTGCGATCGACCGGCATTGTGCACGCAGACGAACAGGACAGTGGGCTTGTCGCTCATCTCAGGCCGACCACTCCCTGCGGCTCTCTGCCACGGGCTGCGCCTCCGGCTCTCGCCCTTCCCGGTAGACCGAGGTCTCGGCTTCCGGGTGCCGGCGCGTCTGGACGACGATCAGAACGATGCCGAGGGCGATCACGACGAAGGATGCCCAGATGTTCGCGGGGATGCCCAGCGGCGCGTCGCTGCTCGGGTCGATGCGGATCGCCTCCAGCCAGGTGCGGCCCAGTCCGTACCAGATGAGGTACACCCCGAAGGCGCGACCCCATCGCAGGGACATCCGCCGCTCGAGCAGCAGGATGATGCCCACGCCGATCAGGTTCCAGATCATCTCGTAGAGGAACAGCGGGTGGAACAGCGTGTCGGAGGTCTCGCCTGCGGGGAACATCGGCGCCTGGGGCGAGATCTCCAGCCCCCACGGCAGTGTGGTCGGCAGTCCGAACAGCTCCTGGTTGAAGTAGTTGCCCAGGCGGCCGATCGCCTGCGCGACCAGCATCGCCGGCGCCAGTGCGTCGGCGAAAGACCACAGCCGGATTCCCGTGATCCGGCACCCGATCCAGGCACCCACCGCGCCGCCGAGCAGCGACCCGTACAGGGCGTTGCCGCCGTCCCAGATCGCGATGACATCCCAGAGATTTGAGGCGGGGCCGAAGTAGTCCGCGCTGTGCGTGAGGACGTGATAGAACCGGGCGCCGATGATGCCCAGCGGCACCGCCCACAGGATGATGTCGACGACGACGCTCTTCTCGGCACCGCGCTGCGACAACCGACGCTGCGTGATGATCGTCGCCGCGATGATGCCGGCGATGATGCACAGCGCATACGTGTGTATCGTCAGCGGCCCCAGCGCGAACTGCGCCCACTCCGGAGGTGGGCTCGGAATGCTCATCACCGTCACGTCTTCGTCGCTCGCTTTCCGTCCGCTTCAGTATCGTGCACTTCGGCCGAGCGGAATGACCGGGAGGCCCCGCCTGCGACATACCCTCGATGCATGGCGACCGAAGCGGGCTGGTACGACGACGGCACCGGCGTGCAGCGGTGGTGGGACGGCACCCGCTGGACGGAGCACTACATCGACCTGCACGATCGCGATCCGCAGCTGCGCAGCGATGCCGTTCCCACGGCGCCGACGGCCGCCGGCTGGTACGACGACGGGCGTGGCCGGCAGCGGTGGTGGGACGGCATCCGCTGGACCGAGTCGACGAGGTTCAGCGGAGAGGAACGCGCGTTCGCGGGCATCGTCGTCGACGGGCGCTGGATTCACTTCGGTGCGCTGAGTCATCCGGTCGCGGGGGCCGCGGCATCGTTCGTGAACGGCGCCGAACTGCTCAAGCGCGGGCGGCTCAACGCACCGGCGATCGCACGCGTGCTCTTCGGGGCATCCGGCCAGATCACCCCCCGCCTCCTGAAGCGTACG
Source organism: Microbacterium sp. (assembly GCA_035703465.1). Lineage (GTDB taxonomy): Bacteria > Actinomycetota > Actinomycetes > Actinomycetales > Microbacteriaceae > Microbacterium. The sequence goes on from DASSYC010000146.1 coordinate 5,055, forward strand.
GTCGCACCCACGACGCAGTTCATCCTCGTCGAGATGCCCGATCAGGTCTGGCTCGCGACCGTGCCGCCCGGTCGCGATGCCGAGGCCGGATCGTTCGCCGGGTGGATCAACACGGTGTCGGAGCATTACCGATACGGCTGACGGTCGTCCGGCGAAGCCTCCCTCCGCGCAGGACCGGCCCGCGACCGGCCCGATATCGTCGAGCGATGAGCGACATACTCCCGTTGAGCCCTGCTGGTGAGGAGCAGCGCATGGACTTTCCTGGGGACCGCCGGACCGCCCTCGTGATCGGGTCGCTCGTCGATCCTGGAGGTGTCGCGCGCGCGAAGGCCGTTCCCGCTTCCCACGCGGATGAACTCACGACGGTGGGGATGGGCGCGTCGCCGAGCTGGAACGTCTGCTGTGCGGACGATGCGCTCGCGTTCACCGACCGCTTCTCCGTCGTGGGCGACCTCCGCCTCCGACTCGACGCCGCGGCGACGCGTGAGATCGACGACGGCATCACCTGGGGGCCGCTCACGGTATGGACGCAGTCGCGAACGCTCTCCCCCACCTGCACGCGGACCGCGCTCGCCCGCGCCGCCGAGCAGCTGGCGAGCCACGGCATCACCGCCCTCATCGGGCACGAGCTGGAATTCGTGCTGTTCCCCGTCGACTCCGTCTGGGGCGCGTACGGTCTCGGCCCGGCGCTGCGCAATCGGCGATTCCTCCAGGCGATCCTCGACCGCGCCGCACGGGCGCAGCTGGAAATCCGTCAGCTGCACGCCGAAGCCGCCCCGGGGCAGTTCGAGCTGTCCCTGGCGCCCCGGCATCCGGTGCAGGCCGCAGACGACCTCATGGCCGC
>DASSYC010000219.1:0-24870 GCA_035703465.1 Microbacterium sp.
AGCGTCCTGCGCAACAAGATCAAGAAGGCCGGCATCGAGGACGTCACCGTCGTCAACAAGGCGGTGGCGAACCTGGATGCCTCGGCCGACCTGGTCATCACGCAGAACCAGCTCACCGACCGCGCCCGCCAGAAGACGCCGGACGCTATCCACGTGTCCGTCGACAACTTCATGAACTCGCCGAAGTACGACGAGGTCGTGGACCTGGTGCGCGACCAGCATCAAGATGGTGAGTAGTCGCTGAGACCGCTGTGGGGTCGGGCGGCGCGAGGCCCCCGACCCCACAGCCCTCGGGTTCGACCCGGCATCCACTCCGACGAAAGGCGAGAGACATGGCACGTGAAGTCCTGAGCATCGGCCAGGTGCGCATCCATTCCGGCGGCGCGACCCGGGAAGAGGCGATGAAGGAGGCGGCCGATATCCTGGAGGCCGCCGGCGCGGTGACCGGCGCCTACTTCGACGCCATGCAGCAGCGCGAGCAGACCGTCTCGACCTATATGGGCAACGAGCTCGCCATTCCGCACGGCACCAATGAGACCAAGGACACGATCCTGGCTTCGGCGCTTTCAGTCGTGCGCTACGACGGCGGCGTGGACTGGGGCGGCGAGCCGGTGACGTTCGTGGTGGGCATCGCCGGCAAGGGCGACGAGCACCTCGAGATCCTCTCGCAGATCGCGCTGCTGTTCTCCGACGAGGACGAGGTGGAGCGGTTGAAGTCCGCGGAGACGCCCGAGGAGCTGTTCGCGATCCTCGGCGCCGTGAACGAGTCATGAAGGCAGTCCATTTCGGGGCGGGCAACATCGGGCGCGGCTTCGTCGGGCTGCTTCTGCACGAGGGCGGGTACGAGCTGGTCTTCTCGGATGTCGCCGCTGAGCTCGTCGACGCGATCAACGCCGTCGACTCGTACACCGTGCACGAGGTGGGCGAAGGCGGCACGGACTCCGTCGTGACCGGATTCCGGGCGATCAACAGTGCCGAAAACGGCGCCGAGCTGATCGAGGAGATCGCGGGGGCGAATGTCGTCACCACGGCGGTCGGCCCCACGGTCCTCCCTTTCGTGGCCGCCCCGATCGTCGCAGCCCTGGCGCTGCGCGATCCGTCCTCGCCGCCGCTGCAGATCATGGCGTGCGAGAACGCGATCAACGCCACCCACATCCTGCGCGACGAGATCATCGAGCAGGCCGGCGAGGCGTGGGACGCGCTGTCTGCCCGCGCCGTGTTCGCCAACACCGCCGTCGACCGGATCGTGCCCACCCAGCCGCCGGGCGGCGGGGTGGATGTCACGGTGGAGCCCTTCTACGAGTGGGCCATCGAGCGCCCGCCGTTCGGCGACGATCCGCCCCACATCCCGGGCGCGCACTTCGTCGACGACCTCGCCCCGTACATCGAGCGCAAGCTGTTCACGGTCAACACCGGTCACGCCGCCACCGCCTACTTCGGAGCGGCGGCGGGCGAGGAGACCATCCCGCAGGCGCTCGCCGACGACGTCACCGAGGCCAAGGTGGCCGCGACGCTGGAGGAGACCTCGGCGCTGCTGGTGGCCAAGCACGGACTGGATGCCGGCGAGCTCGCCGACTACCGGGCCACGATCCTGCAGCGGTTCCGCAATGATGCGCTGCCGGACACGGTGTGGCGGGTGGGGCGTCATCCCCTGCGCAAGCTGTCCCGCCATGAGCGGTTCATCGGTCCGGCGGCCGAGGCGGCAGAGCGCGGCCTGGAAGTGGATGCGCTGCTGGCGGCGATGGCTGCCGCACTGAGGTTCGTCGACGACGCCGACGAGCAGTCGGTCGAGCTGCAGAGGCTGCTGCGCGAGAAGGATGCCGCCGCCTTCACCGCGGAGGTCACCGGCCTGGAGCCGGAGCATCCGCTCTCTGCCCGCGTGCAGGCCATCGTGCAGGCCAGGCAGGCCGAGCTGTGACGGCCGAGTAGCGTCGAGGCGTGACCACCGACGCACCCGACGATGCCGATGCTGCCCCCGCGGATGCCGGTGCGCCGAAGCGCCGGCGCCGCGGCATCCGCATTCTGGCGTGGGTCCTCGGGAGCCTGCTCGCCCTCGTCGTCGTGGCCGTCGTCGGCCTCGTCATCTGGAGCCAGGTCGGCGTGCTCGCCGCTGAGCCCGAGCCCCTGGCCGCCGTGCGGGCCGATCCCGGCATCCGGATCACCGACGACAGCGCCGCCATCGTGATGCAGCCGGCCGACGAGCCGGCCGACGACGTGGGGCTCGTGTTCATCCCCGGCGGCAAGGTCGATCCGTGGGCCTACGCCAGCAAGCTCTCGCAGCTGGTGACGGACACGGGGATGACCATCGTCATCACCAAGCCCTGGCTGAACCTGGCCTTCTTCGACCTGCGGCCGCTGTCGGCGTTCACCGACCTCGTCCCCGGGATCGACACTTGGATCGTCGGCGGCCACTCGCTCGGCGGGGTGCGCTCGTGCCAGCTGGCCGGCGACGCGGACGCCCTCGCCCTGTTCGCCTCGTACTGCGCGAACGACCTGTCCGGCACAGATCTGCCCGTGCTGAGCCTGTCCGGCAGCGAGGACGGCCTGTCCACGCCGCAGAAGATCGCCGACGCGGCCCACCTTCTGCCCGCCGACGCCGTGTTCACCGAGATCCCCGGGGCCAGCCACTCCTCGTTCGGCGACTACGATCTGCAACCCGGCGACGGCACGCTGACCATCGACGACGCGGCAATGCGGACCGCGGTGACGCACGCTGTAGAGGCGCTGGCCGTCGAGGCCGCCGACGGCGCCCCGTAGACCCTGAGCCGGCCCCCACCGGCTGGTCCGCCCCGGGCGCGCCTCCAGAACTCCTTCGATCCGTCGCGTTGCCACCGGATCCGCCACGAATCGCTCATCTCCCCGGCGAATCGAAGGAGTTGTGCGGCGGCTCACCCTCCACAGGCTCGATCCGCGGGCTGACTGTCCCGAAATCACCACCCGGTGACCCTCGAAACCGGCATCGCGGCGCAGGCTGGCGCGATGGAGACCGTGAAACCCCGTGTCCTGGCCGGCACGATCCTTCCGGCCGCATCGATCACCCCTCAGCAGCTTCGCGAGACCGGACTCAGCGGTCACGACATCGCGCGGGAGGTCGCCGGCGGCCGTCTCATCCGGCTGCGACGAGGGCGCTACGCGCGAATCGACCTGCACAGCGACCTGGTGCGCGCCGGCAAGCACGGAGCGCGCCTGGACTGCGTGTCGCTTCTGGCCGCCATCGGCGTGTTCGTGCACAGCCACCAGGGACTGCACCTCCAGATCGAGATGGGCGCGAGCAGGCGGCCGACACCTGCGGCCGACGTGGTGCGGCACTGGCGCCGCTCGTCGTGCCGACGAGAAGCGCTGGCTGCGGACATCCGGGAGGCGCTGGCGCAGGCGGTGCGATGCCAGACGGAGCCGAACGCCGTCGCGACGATCGACAGCTCGTGGCATCACCGGATCATCGACGAAACCGACGTGGCGGCGATCTTCGCGTTGCTGCCGGCGCGGTACCAGCACCTGCGAGAACAGCTCGACCCACGAGCCGAATCGGGCACAGAAACCCTGGTACGTCTGCTGCTGCGCCTTCTGGATTGTCACTTCGAGCTGCAGGTCAGGATCCGCGGTGTCGGCAGAGTCGATCTCGTGGTGGACGGATGGCTCATCATCGAGTGCGACAGCAAGTCGCACCACGAGGGCTGGGCGGCGCAGAAGCGCGATCGCCGACGGGATCTGGCGGCGGCCGCACTCGGCTACACGACGATTCGCCTTCTCGCCGAGGACATCCTCCACCGACCGGCGGTCGTGCAGGCCACCATCGGGGCGGCATTGGCACACGGCGGCCTGCACAACTCCTTCGATCGGGCGGGAGAGCGCCGCGCGCGGCGCTGATCAGGCCGGGATCCGTCGAATCGAAGGAGTTGTGCAGCGCGGCGCCGCCGCTCAGGCGTCGAAGCCCTCCGCGATGACGTCGATCAGCTCCTCCCGCTCCTCGACGGCGAGGAAGGCGCCCGCGGCGGCGTTGAGCTGGAACTCCTCAAGGTCGTCCAGGTCGTAGTCGAATGCCTCCACGAGCCGGGCAAGCTCGCGCGTCAGCGAGGTGCGGCTCATCGTGCGGTTGTCGACGTTCACCGTCACCGCGAAGCCCAGCTGGTAGAGCAGATCGAACGGGTGATCCTCGAGCGTCTCGCCCCAGGCCGCGATCGCGCCGGTCTGCAGGTTCGACGACGGCGACAGCTCGAGCGGGATCTCCCGGTCGCGCACCCAGCGCGCCAAGTCGCCCAGCCGCACCTGCACCTCGTCGCCGGCGCGGGTGACGACCTCCAGGTCCTCGGCGAGGCGCACCCCGTGGCCGAGCCGCAGCGCGCGTCCGTCGATCAGCGCCGAGCGGATGGAGTCCAGTCCGGCGGCCTCGCCGGCGTGCACGGTGACCGGGAAGAACTGCGCGGCGAGATAGTCGAATGCCTCGCGATGCCGGGCCGGCGGGAAGCCGTCTTCCGGCCCTGCGATATCGAATCCGACGGCGCCGCGGTGGCGGAAGGCGACGGCGAGCTTCGCGATCTCGAGAGAGCGGTCGGTGTGCCGCATGGCGCTGACGATCTGACCGACGCGGATGCTGTGCCCGTCGCGGTCGGCGGCGCTCTCCCCCTCCTCGATGCCGGCCTGCACCGCCTCCACCGCCTCCTCGAGCGACAGCCCGCCGGCCAGATGCTGCTCCGGCGCCCAGCGCGCCTCGCCGTACACGACGCCGTCGTCCGTGAGGTCCTCGACGAACTCCCGGGCGATTCGGCGCAGCCCCTCGGCGGTCTGCATGACGGCGAGGCTGAGGTCGAAGGTCTTCAGGTACTCCACGAGCGAGCCGGAGTCGCTCTGGTCGGCGAACCAGTCGGCGAGGGATGCCGCATCCGCAGCCGGCAGCTCGATATCCGCCTCACGGCCGAGCTCGAGCACCGTGGCCGGACGCACCCCGCCGTCGAGGTGGTCGTGCAGAGACACCTTCGGCAGGCTGCGCAGCGATACGCCGTTCACACTCGCGTCGCCGTGCTGGTCGATGGGCATGGGGATTCCTTCCGATGGCGGCCGTGCTGTTCAGACGGTGATGCGCTCGACGACGAGGGGAGCTCGTGCCGGGGCGGCGTCACCGATCTGCCAGGCGTCCTCGAGCGCCACGAGCGCCCGCTCGAAGCGCGTCGCGTCGTCGGCGAGCAGCGTGAACACGGGGTCGCCGGCTGACACTGCGTCGCCGGGCTTGATGTGCAGATCGATGCCGGCCGCGTGCACGATGCGGTCCTGCGCCCGCGCCCGGCCGGCGCCGAGCCGCCAGGCCGCGATGCCGAACGGCAGTGCCTCCAGCCGCGTGAGCACCCCGCTGCGCGGCGCCGTGATCGTGTGCGTCTCGCGCGGCGCAGGAAGCGCGGCATCCGGATCGCCGTCCTGTGCGCGGATCATCGCGCGCCAGACGTCCATCGCTCGGCCGTCCGCCAGCGCCGCCTCCACGTCCACGTCGGGCTGGCCGGCAAGGGTGAGCATCTCGCGCGCCAGGGCGACGGTCAGCTCGACCACGTCCGCGGGTCCTCCCCCGGCGAGCACCTCGACCGACTCGCGCACCTCGTTCGCATTGCCGATCGCACGTCCCAGCGGCGAGCTCATATCGGTCAGCAGAGCGGTGGTCGCCACGCCCGAGTCGCTGCCCAGCTCGACCATCGTGCGCGCCAGCTCGCGCGCGCGCTCCTGCTCGCGCATGAACGCCCCCGAGCCGAACTTGACGTCCAGCACCAGGGCACCCGTACCCTCGGCGATCTTCTTCGACATGATGCTCGAGGCGATGAGCGGGATCGCCTCGACCGTCCCGGTGACATCCCGCAGCGCGTACAGCTTCTTGTCCGCCGGGGCCAGCCCGCTGCCGGCGGCGCAGATGACCGCGCCCACCTCGCGCAGCTGTGCGAGCATCTCGTCGTTGGACAGCTCCGCCCGCCAGCCCGGGATCGACTCGAGCTTGTCCAGCGTGCCGCCGGTGTGGCCCAGCCCTCGCCCCGACAGCTGCGGCACGGCGACCCCGAACGACGCCACCAGCGGCGCGAGGGGCAGAGTGATCTTGTCGCCCACCCCGCCGGTGGAGTGCTTGTCGACTGTCGGCCGTCCCAGGCCTGCGAAGCTCAGCCGTTCGCCCGAGTCGATCATCGCGTCGGTGAGCACGCGGATCTCATCGCGCGACATCCCGTTCAGCAGCACGGCCATCGCGAACGCGGCCATCTGGGGGTCGGACACGTAGCCGCGCGTGTAGGCGTCCACGAGCCAGCGCAGCTCGTTCTCGGGAACCGGATGCCCGTCGCGCTTGGCGTGGATCACATCCACCGCGTCGAAGGGCTCGAGCGCGGTGCTCATCTGGCCGCGCCCTCCCCCGGCGCTTGCAGCCCGAGGTCGCGCGGCCCGAAGGCGTCCGGCAGCACCTCGTCGATCGTGCGGATCCCCGACACCGTCTCCAGGAGCATCCCCGGCACGGCGAACTCGTACAGCAGCTGCCGGCAGCGCCCGCAGGGCATGATCGTCTCGCCGCTGCCGTTCACGCAGACGAATGCGACCAGCCGGCCTCCGCCGGTCAGGTTCAGGTCCGAGACGAGGCCGCACTCGGCGCACAGCCCCACGCCGTACGACGCGTTCTCCACGTTGCAGCCCTGCACGATCCGGCCGTCCGATGCGAGTGCGGCGGCCCCGACCGGGTAGCGGGAGTACGGCGCGTAGGCGCGCTGCATCGCCTCGGTCGCCGCGGCACGCAGTTCGTCCCAGTCGATGTCGGTCACGTGCTGCTCCCTATTCCTTGATGTAGTGCTTGCCGTCTGCGGCGGGGGCGCGGATCTGCCCGGCGAAGCCGGCGACGGCGAGGATGGTCACCACGTACGGCAGCATGAGCATGAACTCGCTGGGGATCGGGGTCTTCAGCACCGTGAGCAGGTTCTGCAGGTTGGTGGCGAAGCCGAACAGCAGAGCAGCCAGAGTCGCGCGGATCGGATCCCACCGGCCGAAGATGACCGCGGCGAGGGCGATGAAGCCCAGTCCCGCCGTCATCTCCTTGGTGAAGGCCGGCACCGAGACCAGGGTGAAGTACGCGCCGCCGATTCCGGCGATCGCGCCGGCCAGCGAGACGTTCCAGAAGCGGGTGGCGTTCACCTTGATGCCGACGGTGTCGGCGGCCTGGGGGTGTTCGCCGACGGAGCGCACGCGCAGGCCCCAGCGGGTGCGGTACAGGCCCCACGCCACCGCGGCGACCGTCAGGTACATCAGGTAGACGATGAAGGTCTGGTTGAACAGCACGGGGCCGATGAGCGGGATGTCGCCCAGCAGCGGGATCTCCCAGCGGGTGAAGCGCACCGGGCTGTTCAGCAGCTGGGCATTGGGCACCAGGAGCACGCCGTATAGGAAGCCCGTCAGTCCGGTGACGAGCACGTTCAGCACGACGCCGACGATGACCTGGTCGACGAGGTACTTGATGCCGAAGGCGCCGAGCAGGAAGGCGACCAGCACGCCGCCGATCATCGCTCCGACCAGACCCACGAAGGGGTTGCCGGTGATGCTGGCCAGCATCGCGGCGCTGAACGCGCCGAGCAGGAACTGCCCTTCGATGGCGACGTTGACCACGCCTGCGCGCTCGCCGATCACTCCGCCCAGCGCACCGAACACGAGCGGCACCGACAGCGACACCGCACCGAACAGCAGACCGGTGACCGGGACGAGCCCGCCTGCTCCCGCCCACGTGAGGAAGGAGAACATGGCCAGGAACGCATACAGGATCGGAAGCCACAGCTGCGTGCGGCGATAGCCCCAGGCATCCCAGAGCGCCCACAGCGTGAGCACCACCAGGAATGCCCACGTGATCCAAGCCGTCGAGGCCGTCGGTACGCCGATCTCGCCCTCGGAGAGGAATGCGGATGCCGCATCCCCGAAGCGGAACGTGCTGACGCCGTCGCGCGGGGCGACCAGGTAGAGCACGCCCAGCAGCACGGTGACGATCGCAAGGGTGATCGGCAGCTTGAAGTGCCGCACCTTCACCACCGCGAGGTGGATCGTGCCGTCGGAGACGGTGTCGGGAGCACGCGTGGACATCAGGCCACCGCCTTCCGCTTCGCAGCGCGGGCTCTCGCCTTCGCAGCCTTCTCCGCCTCGTCCTTCGGGAGGAAGAAGATCATGCGGATCAGCGGGGGCGCCGCGATGAACAGCACGATCAGCGACTGGACGACCAGCACGATGTCCACCGGGATGCCCTGGGATGCCTGCATGGTGAAAGAACCGGTCTTCAGCGCGCCGAACAGGATGCCGGCGGCGAAGGTCCCCCACGCCCGACTGCGGCCGAGCAGGGCCACGGTGATCGCGTCGAACCCGATGCCGGCGTCGATGGTGCCGTCGAAGCCGCTGGTGACCGAGCCCATGATCTGGTTCATCCCGGCGAGCCCCGCAAGGGCTCCGGCGAGGACCATCGCGTAGATGTACATGCGCTGCACGCTGATGCCCGCCGTCCTCGCGGCGTTCGGGTTCTCCCCGACGGCGCGAAGGCGGAAGCCGAGGCTCGAACGCTCCATCAGCCACCAGACGAACACGGTGGCGGCGATGACGACGATGAATCCCCAGTCCAGCAGCGGGAAGCGTGGACCGAGCAGCTCCGGGAACTGCGCGGACTCCGGCGTCGGCGACGAGATCGGCTGATTGGTTCCGGGCTTCTGCAGCAGTCCGGGCGTGCGCACCATCCACGCGATCAGATAGAACGCCACGTAGTTGAGCATGATCGTGAGGATCACCTCGTGCGCGCCGGTGCGCGCCTTGAGCACGCCCACGATGCCGCCCCAGATCGCGCCGCCGGCGATGCCCGCCGCCAGCGTGACCGGGATGTGCAGCCACAGGGGCAGGTTGAGGTTGAAGCTCACCAGGGCGGCAGTGGCGGCGGCGATGAGCATCTGGCCGCGGGCGCCGATGTTGAACAGCCCCACGCGGAAGCCGATCGCGACGCCCAGGCCGGCGGCGATCAGCGGTGCGGCAAAGCCCAGCGTGTTGGTGAACGGGCGGATCGCGGTGCCGAAATCCTTCGCCCGGGGGTTGAAGATCGAGCCGCGGAACAGCGCCTCGTACGCGCCGTACACCGAGTTCCAGATGGCGACGAGGGTGTCCTGCGGACGCGCGAAGAAGTAGCCGGATGCCGCCTGCACCTTGGCGTCCGTGATGGCGATGAGGATGCCGCCCACGACCATGGCGGCCACGATCGCGAGGATCGTGGTCACCACGCTGCCGCGCATGATCTCGCGGATGATCTGGTTCTGCCGCGGCGGCGGCGCAACGTCGGACTCCGGGCCCGGATGTCCGGTGAGCGGACCGGACACCGGCGGCAGCTGCTCGGGGGGGAGGTCGGGCTCGGTGCCGGGGGTGCGGTCGCTCATGCGGCGTCCTCCGTCGGGTTCACGCCGGCCATCATCAGGCCGAGCACATCACGTGGCGTGTCGCCGGGCACGATGCCGACGATCCCGCCGCGGTACATGACGACGATCCGGTCGGCGAGGGCTGCGACCTCGTCCAGCTCGGTGGAGACGACCAGCACGGGGACGCCGGCATCCCGCGTGGCGATGATCCGCTTGTGGATGAACTCGATCGACCCGACGTCGACCCCGCGGGTCGGCTGGGACGCCAGGAACAGGCGCAGGTCGCGGCTGAGTTCGCGTGCGATGACGACCTTCTGCTGGTTGCCGCCCGACAGAGAACCCCCGCGCTGGCTCGGACCCTGGGTGCGGATGTCGAACTCGTCGATGCGCTCGCGGGCGAACCGCTCGAGCACGCCCTGCTGAATCGTGCCCGCCCTGATGAACATCGGATCCGATGACCGGTCGAGGATGAGGTTCTCGGCGACCGTGAACGAGCCCACGAGGCCGTCCTCGGTGCGGTCCTCCGGAATGAAGCCCACGCCCTCGTCGAGGATGGCGCGGACGCTGCGGCCCACCAGCTCCACACCGTCGAGGCTGACCGACCCGCTCACGCGCGGCTGCAGCCCCACGATCGCCTCGGCGAGCTCGGTCTGGCCGTTGCCCTGGACGCCGGCGATGGCGACGACCTCACCGGGCCGGACGTCGAAGTCGATGCTGTCGACGACCACCTCTCCCCGCTCGGTGAGCACCCGCAGATCGCGAACCTCGAGACCGCCCGCACCGACCTGCGGCGCATCCTTGTGGACCGTCAGCTCCACCGCACGACCGACCATCATGGAGGCCAGCTCCGTGTTCGATGCCGTCGGACTCGCCTCGCCGACCACCTTGCCCAGCCGGATCACGGTGATGCGGTCGGCCACTGCGCGCACCTCGCGCAGCTTGTGCGTGATGAACACGATCGATGTGCCCTCGTCGCGCAGCTGGCGCATGATGTCCATGAGCTCGTCGGTCTCCTGCGGCGTGAGCACCGCAGTGGGCTCGTCGAAGACGAGCACCTTGGCGTCACGGGCCAGAGCCTTGATGATCTCCACCCGCTGCTGCACGCCCACGGGCAGGTCCTCCACACGAGCGTCTGGGTCGACCTGGAAGCCGAACCGCTGGGACACGCTGCGCACATGCTCGCGGGCCTTGCCGAGGTCCAGCGCGCCGATCGCATTGGTGTCCTCATGGCCGAGCATGACGTTCTCGGCGACGGTGAAGACGGGGATCAGCATGAAGTGCTGGTGCACCATGCCGATGCCGGCCGCCATGGCGTCGCCCGGCCCCCGGAAGTGCTGGACGACGTCGTCCAGCAGGATCTCGCCCTCATCGGCCTGGTACAGACCGTAGAGCACGTTCATCAGCGTCGACTTCCCCGCGCCGTTCTCGCCCAGCAGCGCGTGGATCTCACCGGGATTGACCGTCAGATCGATGTGATCGTTGGCCGTGAGGCTGCCGAATCGCTTCGTGATGCCACGGAGCTCGAGCTTCATACTGTGCACCCTATCCACAAAGAGCGGACCCCAGAAAGGACCTCGGCCGGGGATGCGAGGCACCCCCGGCCGGGACCGGTGCGACCGATGCGACGGCCGCGTCCGCGCCCTACGGCGAGCTCGGCGAGGTGACCTCGAGCGAGCCGTCGATGATGGCGGCCTTCAGGGTGTCGAGCTCGTCGAGCAGGCCGTCGGGCAGCTGGCTCTCGAAGTCGTGGAAGCTCGACAGACCGACACCCTCGTTCTCGAGCGTGCCGACGTACGGCGTGACGTCGAAGTCGCCGCTGGCCGCCGACATCACCGCGTCGTACACGGCGTTGTCGATGTTCTTCAGGATCGACACGAGCACCATCGGGCCGATCTCGGGGGCCGTCTCGTACAGGTCGGCATCGACGCCGAGCAGCACGGTGTCGTCACCGCTGTCGGTGATGGCCGCCGCGGCACTCTGGAAGATCGGGCCGCCGACCGGCAGGATCACGTCGACACCCTGGTCGAGGATGCCCTGGGCGGTCTGCTTCGCGGTGTCGTTCGCGGCGAAGCCGCCCGTGAAGGCGCCCTCCTGCGAGGCGACGTCCCACCCGAAGGTCTGGACGTTCGCGCCCTTGTCCTCGTTGTACTTCTGCGCGCCGTCGACGAAGCCGTCCATGAAGATCGTCACCGGCGGGATCGGGATGCCGCCGAAGGTGCCGACCTTGTTCACGCCGGACGTGGCGGACCAGGCCGCCGATGCGTAGCCGCCGAGGTAGGCAGCCTGCACGGTGTCGAACAGGAGCGGCTTGATGTTCGGCGCATCGGTGGTGCCGTCGCCGATGTCATTGCCGTCATCGTCCTTCGCGCCGGTGTTGTCGGCCCAGTCATCGATGATCGCGTAGTTGATGTCGGGGTTGGCCAGGGCCGAGGCGACCGTGTCGGCGGACAGCTTGAAGCCGACCGAGATGATGAACGTGCAGCCCTCGGCGACGAGGTTCTCCAGGTTCGGCGCATAGTCGTTCGCCGAGCCGGACTCGACCTCGCCGGGCTCGACGCCCAGCTCCGATGCCGCGCGCTCGATGCCGGCCCTCGCCGACTGGTTGAACGACTTGTCGTTCCATCCGCCGTCGTCGGAGACGATGCACGGCTTGAAGTCGGCATCCACCTCCGGCGCCCCGGTCGTGGGTGTGGTCTCGGGTGCTGCGCCGCAGCCGGCGAGCGCCACGAGCATTCCCGCGGCAACTGTCACGCCGAGGAGCTTCTTGGTGGTAGAGATGGTCAACTCAGGCCTCCCCATAGATGAACCGCGGATTTCGCGGTGTCAGAGAGAAGTTACCGAGTGTGACGCGCGAGTTGCATACGGAAAAAGCCCGGCTGGGCGAAAGGTTACCAAGACGCAACAGAGCCGGCGGCTACAGGACGTCGCCGCGACCGGTGAGCTTGAGCGCGTCGACGACGCCCTTGACCCGCTGCGCGTGCTCGCTGGTGGTGACCAGCAGTGCGTCGTCGGTGTCGACGATGACGATGTCCTTCACCCCGATGACGCTGATGACGCGCTGGGTCTGGCTGACGAGGATGCCGCTGGCCGTGTCGGCGAGCACGCGCGCATTCTGCCCCAGGATGGCCAGGTTGTCCTTGCGGCCGCCGGAGTTGAGCTTGGCGAGGCTGGCGAAGTCGCCGACGTCGTCCCAGTCGAAGTGGCCGGGGACGACGGCGAGCCTGCCGCGCTGCGCGGCGGGCTCGGCGACCGCGTAGTCGATGGCGATCTTCGTCAGGGTCGGCCACACCCGGTCGACCACCGGTCCCCGCCGGTCGCGGTCGTCCCACGCATCCGCGAGGTCCATGAGACCGGCGTACAGATGCGGCTGGCTCTCGGCGATCTCGCCCAGCAGCACGTCCGCGCGCGCGATGAACATGCCGGCGTTCCACAGGTACGAGCGATCGCCGTAGTACTCGCGCGCCGCCTCGAGGTCGGGCTTCTCCACGAAGCTCTCCACCAGCGCGGCTTCCGGCGCTCCGTCGATGACGAGCTCGCCGCCCTTCTTGATGTAGCCGAAGCCGACCGACGGCTCGATGGGCGGGATGCCGATGGTGCAGATGTACCCCTCGCGGGCGACCGCGACCGCCTGGTGCACGGCCCATTCGAACACCTGCGTGCCGCGGATGACGTGGTCGGCCGCGAACGACCCGATGATGACGTCCGGCTCGCGATGCGCGAGGACGGCCGCCGCGAGCCCGATCGCGGCGGTGGACTCGCGCGGCTCGGACTCCAGGAGCACGTTGCGGTCGGGGATGCCGGGCAGCACTTTCTCGACAGCGGCACGGTGCGCGCGCCCGGTCACGACGGCGATGCGGTCGTGACCGGTCAGCGGCTCCAGACGGTCCCACGTGTCACGCAGCAGCGTCTGGCCGGACCCGGTGAGATCGTGCAGGAACTTGGGCGCGTCCGCCCGCGAGAGCGGCCACAGGCGGCTGCCGATCCCGCCTGCGGGGATGACGGCGTAGAAGTCCTCGATCGGCTCGGCCATGAAGCCAGGGTAGCCGCGGCATCCCGTCTCCCCCGCCTCAGCTCAGGCCCGCCCATTCGCCGAAGGCATCGGCGACGGCAATAGGATGGCTGAGAGCGCCCGTGTGTTCAGATCGCAGGAGGATGGCCGTGTCCGCACCAGCACGCCTCACATCGACATTGTCGGAAACCACATCCAGGACGCCGCGCGGCACGCTCTACCGCGGCCACGAGGGCATGTGGTCATGGGTCCTGCACCGCATCACCGGCGTGGCGATCTTCTTCTTCCTGCTCGTGCACGTGCTGGACACCGCACTCGTGCGCGTCTCCCCCGAGGCGTACAACGCCGTCATCGGAACGTACAAGAATCCGATCATGGCCCTCGGCGAGGTGGTGCTGGTCGCGGCGATCGCCTACCACGCCTACAACGGGCTGCGCGTCATCCTCGTCGACTTCTCCGCCTGGGCGGCCCGCCACCAGCGCCAGCTGTGGTGGGGCGTCATCGCGCTGTGGGTGGTGACGATGCTCGCGTTCACCCCGCGCCATCTGATGTTCGCGTTCGGAGGGGGCAGCTGATGTCCGCCACGATCGCCGATCCCCGCACCCCGCGCGCCACGACCCGCCGAGGGTCCAACCTCGAGAAGTGGGGCTGGGTGTACATGCGCGCCTCCGGCGTGCTCCTGGTCATCCTCATCTTCGGGCACCTCTTCGTGAACCTGATGGTGGGCGAGGGCATCCACGGCATCGATTTCGCCTTCGTCGCCGGCAAGTACGCGACGCCGTTCTGGCAGTGGTGGGATGTCATCATGCTGTGGCTCGCGCTGATCCACGGCGCCAACGGCATGCGCACCGTGGTCAACGACTATGTGACCGGGCCCCGGATCCGCACCGTCCTGCTGTGGGCGCTGGGCCTGTCGGCCGCGTTCCTGATCGTGCTGGGCACGCTCGTCGTGTTCACCTTCGACCCGTGCCCCGCCGGATCGCCGGCCGACCTGCTCCCTGCGTTCTGCGCAGACCTGTGACGTCGACAGAACCGAGATAGAGGCATCCGACCCGTGAACATGCAGAGCACCGCCAGCGAGAGCGTCGTCCGCGACGGCGTCCACTACCACCAGTTCGACATCGTCATCGTGGGCGCCGGCGGCGCGGGGATGCGGGCCGCGATCGAGGCGGGGCCGGGCGCGAACACCGCCGTCCTGTCGAAGCTGTACCCGACCCGCTCGCACACCGGTGCCGCGCAGGGCGGCATGGCGGCGGCGCTGGCGAACGTCGAAGAGGACTCCTGGGAGTGGCATACCTTCGACACCGTCAAGGGCGGCGACTACCTCGTCGACCAGGACGCCGCCGAGATCCTCGCCAAGGAGGCCATCGACGCCGTCATCGACCTCGAGAACATGGGGCTGCCGTTCAACCGGACGCCCGAGGGCAAGATCGACCAGCGGCGCTTCGGCGGTCATACCGCCGACCACGGCAAGACCCCGGTGCGGCGTGCCTGCTACGCGGCCGACCGGACCGGCCACATGATCCTGCAGACGCTCTTCCAGAACTGCGTCCGGCTCGGCATCAACTTCTTCAACGAGTTCTACGTGCTCGACCTCATCACGGTGAAGGACGGCGACGGCATCACCGGAGTCGCCGGCGTCGTCGCGTACGAGCTGGCCACCGGCGACCTGCACGTCTTCCAGGCGAAGGCGATCATCTTCGCCACGGGCGGATTCGGCAAGATCTTCAAGACCACCTCGAACGCGCACACCCTGACCGGCGACGGTGTGGGCATCGTGTGGCGCAAGGGCCTGCCGCTGGAGGACATGGAGTTCTTCCAGTTCCACCCGACCGGCCTCGCCGGTCTCGGCATCCTGCTCACCGAGGGAGCACGCGGCGAGGGCGCGATCCTGCGCAACGTCAGCGGCGAGCGGTTCATGGAGCGCTACGCGCCCACCATCAAGGACCTCGCGCCCCGCGACATCGTCAGCCGGTGCATGGTGCAGGAGGTCGCGGAGGGCCGCGGGGCGGGGCCGCACCGCGACTACGTGCTGCTGGACTGCACGCACCTGGGCGCCGAGGTCCTGGAGACCAAGCTCCCCGACATCACCGAGTTCGCGCGCACCTACCTGGGCGTGGACCCCGTGGTCGAGCCGGTGCCGGTGATGCCCACCGCCCATTACGCGATGGGCGGGATCCCGACGACCAACGATGCGCAGGTGCTCTCCGGAAACAGCACCGTCGTGCCCGGCCTCTATGCGGCCGGCGAGTGCGCATGCGTGTCGGTGCACGGCTCGAACCGCCTGGGGACCAACTCGCTGCTGGACATCAACGTGTTCGGCAAGCGCGCCGGGCGCAACGCGGTCGAATTCGTCAGGACCGCCGAGTTCCTTCCGCTGCCGGAGGACCCCGCGCGCGAGGTGCGCGAGATGATCGAGGGGCTGCGCGACAACCCCGGCACCGAGCGCATCGCGGTCCTGCGCAAGACGCTGCAGGACGAGATGGACCGCAAGGCCCAGGTGTTCCGCACCGACCAGTCGCTCACCGAGGTGCTCGACACGATCGAAGAGCTGCGCGAGCGGTACCGCAGGGTGCACGTCGACGACAAGGGCCGGCGCTTCAACACCGACCTGCTCGAGGCCGTCGAGCTCGGATTCCTGCTCGACATCGCCGAGGTGGTCGTCTATGCGGCCCGCAACCGCAAGGAGAGCCGCGGCGGGCACATGCGCGACGACTACCCGCAGCGGGACGACGAGAACTACCTGCGGCACACGATGGCGTACCTGACCGGCGACCCGCATTCGTCGCACCCCGACGACCACATCACGCTGGACTTCAAACCCGTCGTCATCACCCGCTATCAGCCGATGGAGAGGAAGTACTGATGTCGTCCGTCGACCTTCAACTGGCCGCGGAGGCGGTTCCGGAAGAGCTCGAAATCGTCGAATCGGCGCCCGAGACCGGCATCCAGTCCTTCCTCGTCACCTTCATCATCCGCCGCTTCAATCCCGAGGTCGACGAGGAGCCCCGCTGGGTCGACTACGACGTCGAGGTGCACTCCACCGACCGCGTCCTGGATGCCCTGCACAAGATCAAGTGGGAGATCGACGGATCGCTGACCTTCCGCCGCTCGTGTGCGCACGGCATCTGCGGGTCCGACGCGATGCGCATCAACGGACGCAACCGGCTGGCCTGCAAGACCCTCATCAAGGACCTCGACATCTCGCAGCCGATCTATGTGGAGGCTCTCAAGGCCCTGCCGCTGGAGAAGGACCTCGTCGTGGACATGGAGCCCTTCATGGCCTCCTACCGCGAGATCCAGCCGTTCCTGATCGCGAATTCGACGCCCGACCCTGGCAAGGAGCGCATCCAGTCCATCGCCGACCGCGCGATCTACGACGACACGACCAAGTGCATCCTCTGCGCCGCGTGCACCGCGTCGTGCCCGGTGTTCTGGACCGATGGGCAGTACTTCGGCCCGGCCGCGATCGTCAACGCGCACCGCTTCATCTTCGACTCGCGCGACGACGCGGCCGACGTCCGCCTGGACATCCTCAACGACAAGGAGGGCGTGTGGCGCTGCCGCACGACCTTCAACTGCACCGAGGCGTGCCCCCGCGGCATCGAGGTCACCAAGGCCATCGCCGAGGTGAAGCAGGCGGTGCTGCGCAGCGGCGTCTGACCGGCACCCTGCCCTAGTCTGACGTCGTGGCCGACAGACGCGAACGCCCGCCGGCAGAGCCCGCGCCGCTGCCGAGGGAGGGCGACGAGGACGCGTCGCTGCGTGATCGGTGGGAGTCTGCGCAGGCGGCGCTGAGAGAGCGGTTCGACGAGCCGATCGCCCGTGCCACCCAGATCACCCAGCGCACGCTGGCCTGGCTCCCCATCCGGGTGTGGCGGCACTTCCTGCGCCACAACGGGTTCCTGCTCGCGGCGAGCATCAGCTACCAGTCGCTGTTCGCCCTCTTCGCGGTGCTGTACGTCACGTTCGCCGGAATCGGCATCTGGCTGGGCGGCAGCGCGCGCGCTGTCGCGGGCCTGATCGATCTCGTCAACAGCTGGATCCCCAACCTCATCAGCGAGAACGGACTGGTCACCCCGGAAGAGGTGGAAGCCGTGGCGACAGCCAGCAGCAGCACTCTCGCGATCACCGGTGCCATTGCGGCCGGGGTGGCGATCTGGACCGCCATCGGCTTCGTCACCTTCACGCGCCGGGCGGCGCGCGACATCTTCGGGCTGCCGTTCGACCCCCGCAACTACTTCTTCCTGAAGGCGCGGGACCTGATGGCGGCGATCGTGTTCGGCGTCGCACTCGTGATCGGCGCGGGACTGGGCGTCATGGCCTCGGGCGCCCTCGACCTCATGCTCTCGGCGCTGGGCCTCCAGACCACCTCGCTGTGGTCGCAGATCGTCATCAAGGGCCTGTCGCTGGCCGTCGCCATCGTCGTCAACGCCGCAGCGCTCGCCGGGATGTTCCGCTTCCTCACCGGCACCGAGCTGCCATGGAGGGCGATCTGGCCGGGATCGCTCGCGGGCGGGATGGGCATCGCGGTGCTCCAGCTGCTGGGAGGCCTCCTGTTCAGCTACACGCCCACGAACCCGCTGCTGCTGTCGTTCTCGGTGTTCATCGGGTTCCTGCTCTGGTTCCGGATCGTGGGCATCGTCATCCTCGTCGCGGCGGCCTGGACCGCGGTGATCGCCACGGACCGGCACATTCCGATCCGAGCGGTGACCGAGGCCGAGAGGCGCCGCGCCGAGCGCGAAGCGCTGGTGCTCGCCGCGCGGGTGAGGCTGCGCCAGGCCGAACAGGCGCTCACGGCAGCGCCGTGGTACGGCGTGTGGGCGGCGCGGCGCGCGGTGCGCCACGCTCGCGAAGAGCTCGCCATGGCCGAGGCATCCGTTCCTCCCGCGCTCACCGGGTCGCTGTTCGAATGAGCGTCGGCGAGGCCGTTTAGGGTGGAGCACGTGCCCCGCCTCCGCATCGCCTCGGTCAACGTCAACGGCATCCGCGCCGCCGCCCGCAAGGGAATGCTCCAGTGGCTGGCCGAGGCCGACGTCGATGTCATGGCACTGCAGGAGGTGCGGGCCAGCGCCGACCAGCTCGCCCAAGCGCTCCCGGGGTGGGAGCTGGTGGGCGACGAAGCCCCGGTCAAGGGGCGCGCCGGGGTCGCGATCGCCTCGCGGGTTCCGGGTCTGGAGGTGCGACGGGTGCTCGGCGACGCCGAGACGCTCGACTCGGCGGGGCGCTGGATCGAGGCCGACTTCGACGTCGGCGGCGAGCGTCTGACCGTGGTCAGCGCCTACGTGCACACCGGAGAGGCCGACACCCCGCGGCAGGAGCTCAAGTGGGCGTTCCTGGACGCGATGGAGCAGCGGATGCCGCAGCTGGCCGCCGCGGCCCCCCTCGCCCTCATCACGGGCGACCTCAATGTGGGTCACCGCGAACTCGACATCCGCAACTGGAAGGGCAACCTGAAGAAGTCCGGCTTCCTGCCCCGCGAGCGGGCCTACTTCGATCGGTTCCTGGGCGCGGCCGGTGAGCCGGTGACGGCGGTGGACGGCACGACCGGGACGGGCCTCGGGTGGGTGGATGTCGGGCGTCGCTGGCATGGCGACGTCGACGGCCCGTACACGTGGTGGGCGATGCGCGGGCGCGCGTTCGACAACGACGCCGGATGGCGCATCGACTACCACCTCGCCACACCCGAGCTCGCCGAACGGGCGGCCGATTACCGGGTCGTCCGCGCTCCGACGTGGGACACGCGCTGGAGCGACCACGCGCCGGTCATCGCCGACTACCGCTTCGGCGGCTGAGTCACGCCGGCGCGGGCGCACCCCGGCGGGAGAGCCGCATCCACGTCTCCACCACGGTGTCGGGGTTGAGCGACATCGACTCGATGCCCTGGTCGACGAGCCAGTCCGCCAGGTCGGGGTGGTCGGAGGGACCCTGCCCGCAGATGCCGATGTACTTCCCGCGCCGAGTGCAGGCCTCGATCGCCATCTCCAGCACCGCGAGGACGGCCGGGTCGCGCTCGTCGAAGGTCGCCGCGACCAGCGACGAGTCGCGGTCCAGGCCCAGCACGAGCTGGGTCATGTCGTTCGATCCGATCGAGAAGCCGTCGAAGAGGTCGAGGAACGCGTCTGCCAGCAGCGCGTTCGAGGGGATCTCGCACATCATCACGATCTGCAGCCCGTTCTCGCCGCGGCGCAGGCCGTTCTCGGCCAGCAGGTCGATGACCGCCTGTGCCTCGGCGACGGTGCGCACGAACGGGATCATGAGCGTGACGTTCGAAAGCCCCATCTCGTCGCGCACGTGGCGCATCGCCTCGCACTCCATGTCGAAGCATGCGCGGAAATCCGGTGACACGTAGCGTGCGGCGCCGCGCCAGCCGAGCATGGGGTTCTCCTCGTGGGGCTCGTACCGGTCGCCGCCGAGCAGGTTCGCGTACTCGTTCGACTTGAAATCGCTCATCCGCACGATGACCGGCTCGGGCGCGAAGGCCGCCGCGATCATCGACACCCCCTCGGCGACGCGCTGCACGAAGTAGTCGCGGGGCGAGGCGTACGCCGCGATGCGCTCGTCGATCTCGGCTTTCAGGTCGGCCGGCAGGCTGTCGTGTTCGAGCAGCGCCCGCGGGTGGATGCCGATCTGCCTGTTGATGATGAACTCCAGGCGCGCCAGCCCGACACCGTGGCTGGGCAGCTTCGCGAACGAGAACGCCTGATCCGGCGTGCCCACGTTCATCATGATCTTCACCGGAAGCTCCGGCATCGCGTCCAGGCGGGTCTCCTCCTCGCTGTACTCCAGGGCGCCCCGGTATACGAAGCCGTCGTCACCCTCGGCGCACGAGACGGTGACATCGGCGCCGTCGCCCAGCGTGCGCGTGGCATCCCCCGTCCCCACCACCGCCGGGATGCCCAGCTCGCGGGCGATGATCGCGGCGTGGCAGGTGCGGCCGCCCCGGTCGGTGACGATCGCCGAGGCGCGCTTCATGATCGGCTCCCAGTCGGGGTCGGTCATGTCGGCCACGAGCACGTCGCCGGGCTGGAAGCGGTCCATGTGCGCCACATCGCGAAGGATTCGCACCGGGCCGGTGCCGATCCGCTGGCCGATCGCGCGGCCGGTCACCAGCACGTCGCCGCGCTCGCGCAGCACGAACCGTCGCATCACCGCGCCGTCGGCGCGCGAGACGACCGTCTCGGGACGCGCCTGCACGATGAACAGCTCACCGGTGACGCCGTCCTTTGCCCACTCGATGTCCATGGCACGGCCGTAGTGCTTCTCGATCACGAGTGCCTGGCGGGCGAGCTCCTCGACGTCGGCGTCGGTGATGCAGAAGCGGCGGCGCTCGGCTTCCGGCACGTCCTCGAACGCGGTCGAGCCCCCGACGCTCACGCCCGCGGTGTACCGCATCGCGATGGCCTTCTCGCCCACCTGTCGCTTGAGGATGGCGGGGCGCCCCGCCCGCAGTGCGGGCTTGTACACGTAGAACTCGTCCGGATTCACCGCGCCCTGCACGACCGCCTCGCCGAGCCCGTAGGCCCCGGTGACGAACACCGCGCCATCGAAGCCGGACTCGGTGTCGACCGTGAACATCACGCCGGAGGCACCGGAGTCCGATCGCACCATCCGCTGCACGCCGGCCGACAGCTCCACCTCGTGCCGGTCGAAGCCGTGGTGCGCACGGTAGGCGATCGCCCGGTCGTTGTAGAGCGACGCGAAGACGAGTCTGACGGCCTGCAGCACGTTGTCGATGCCGCCGATGTTGAGGTAGGTCTCCTGCTGACCGGCGAAGCTCGCATCGGGCAGGTCCTCGGCGGTCGCGCTGGAGCGCACCGCCCAGGTCACCTCATCGAACTGCGGGTCGCCGGCGACGAGGCGGTCGTAGGCGCTGCGGATGTCCCGTTCCAGGTCGGCGGGGAGCGGCTGCTGCTCGATCCACGCCCGGACCTCGGCGCCGACGCGGGCGAGCTCGGCGACGTCGTCGATGTCGAGTGCGCCCACCGCTGCCACGATCCGGGCGCGCAGGCCGCCCTCTGCGAGGAAGGCGCGATATGCATCAGCGGTCGTCGCAAAGCCCCCGGGCACCCTCACGCCGGCGTCGGCGAGGTTCGACACCATCTCGCCCAGCGACGCGTTCTTGCCGCCGACCTGCGCCAGATCCGCCATGCCGATGTCTTGGAACCACAGGATGTTCGCCATCTCTCCCCCTCGGGTCAGGCACCACGCAGCTTCATGGTCTGCATGATGACCGCGGACATCTCCTCGACGCTCTTGGTCGCGGAGTTCAGGAACGGCACGCGCTGGCGCCGGTACAGGTCTTCGGCCCGGCGCAGCTCGAGGGCGCACTGCGCCAGGCTCGCGTAGCGCGTGCCCGGGCGGCGCCCGTGCCGCACCTGGCTGAGCCGCAGCGGCGTCGTGGTCAGACCGAAGCAGCGCTCGGGATACGCCTGGACCGCGCGCGGCAGCCCCTCGGTCGGGAAGTCGTCGTCGGTGAGCGGGTAGTTCGCGACGAGAAGGCCGTACTGCAGGGCGAGGTACATCGTGGTGGGAGTCTTGCCGCAGCGGCTCGGGGCGATGATGATGACATCGGCGATGTCGAGGGCCCGCATCGACTGGCCGTCGTCGTGCTCGATGGCGTATTCCACTGCGCGCATACGGTTCAGATAGCGCGTCATGTCGCCGACGCCGTGATACTGGCCGAGCTGTTCGGAAGCGGTGGTGCCCAGGGCCGACTCGAGTTCGGTGAGGTGCCCCGCGAGCAGGTCGATGCTGACGGCCCGCGCGGAGGAGAGGATGCCGCGCAGCGTCGCCTGCTTCACGGTGGTGAACACCAGCGGCGCCAGGCCCGCGTCTGCGGCGGCGTCGATCTCGGCGACCACCGCTCGCGCCCCCTGCTCGGTGTCGACGAACGGCATCGTGTGCCGGTCGAATGCGATGGCAGGGAAGTTCACCAGCAGGGCGCTGCCGAGGGTCTCGGCGGTGATGCCGGTGCTGTCGGACACGAAGTACGCGGCACGGCGATCCGTCGGCTGCGGCGCCCTGGGCGTCACCGCAAAGCTGGGATCTGTCACGACGCCCTCCACGCGAGGCCGACCCCCGCTCTCCTGTCAGGCTAAAGGCCGGGGCAGGCCACGACAGGGACTTTGGGCCCGCAAGAAGCGCGGATCTTCACCGCTCGCCAAGTCGCCGGGCCGGCATGCCGGGCGACTCGGGCGCCAGCGCGCTGCGCAGCATCCCCATCAGGGTATGCACGGTGTCGTCCAGGTCGTGCGCCGCCCCGGCGCGGGTGACCAGCCAGACATCCATCGCCTGTCCCAAGCCCATCGCGACGGCGACGATCAGCTCCTGCGGGATGTCGGTGCGCACCGCACCGGCGCGCTGCCCCGCCTCGACTGTGCGCAGCAGCCAGGGAAGCATCTCGTGCTCGGCCTCGTGCTGGGCGCCGCCGACCGCCGGCGAGCGCGCGCCGGAGAGCCAGTCGCGCAGCAGTGCCGACAGCTGCGGGTTCCCGATGAGCCGGCGCATGAGGTCGAGGTAGAGGTCCTCGAGCGTGGACCAGAAGCCGTCGGCATCCGTCTCCTCCAGGCTCGGGAGCGGCCCGCCGTCTGCGAGCAGCCGCTCGATCTGGTCGCGGATCACGTGCGCGTACAGGTCCTCCTTGCCGTCGAAGCAGTAGTAGAGCGAGCCCTTCGAGGTGCCGGAGGCGGTGATGATGCGGTTGAGGGATGCCCGGGCGAAGCCGTGCTCGGAGAACTCCTCGAGGGCTGCGGCGAGGATCGCCTCCTGCTGGGCGGCGGGGAGTCGGTGGAAGCGCGGGCGGACCATGCGTCCATTCAACCGGGCGCCCCCGGCAGCTCGGGCGCGGCGGGCAGCTCGATCGGGTCACGCAGGCTGCGGCCCATCGCGAGGCGTGCCACGAACGGGATCGCCATGAGCGAGATCACGGTGCTGCGCAGGAGCAGCTGCATCCGATTGCGCGGTGCGAAGGCGGCGCCCAGGCCCACCGCGGCATCCTGCTTCGTGGCGACGACGGAGGCCAGCCGTTCGCGGTAGGCGGGGAACGCCACGCGGTGATCGCCGCCTGCCCGGCTGAGCTCGCCGGCGAGCACATAGGCCTCGACCATCGCGAGGGCGGAACCTTGCCCCGCCAGCAGCGACGGGCAGGCGGCGGCATCGCCGACGAGCGCGACCCGGCCGCTCGACCACGACGGCATCTGGATCTGGCTCGCCTGATCGAGGTAGAACGTGCGCGCCTGCGGCAGCTGCGCCAGGATCGCGGGCACCTCCCACCCCAATCCGCCCACGCACGAGCGCAGCAGCTCCTTCTGGGCGGCCTCGTCGTCGATCGGCACTGCGCCCTCGTGGCGGAACATGAAGCAGAACATCGTGGCGTCGTCATGCAGCGCCGCGCGCAGGACCTGGCCACCCACCCGCGTGCGCGTCACCGCGACGAGCTCGTCGCGCGGGCGGTAGCCGTCGAGATCGAACGCGGCGACCGCGATGCCGAGGTCGCGCGTGAACCGCTCCTCCGGCCCGAAGCTCAGCGCGCGCACGCGCGAGTGCAGCCCGTCGGCGCCGACCACGAGGTCGAACTCCCGCGGCGCGCCATGCACGAACTCCACCTGGACCCGCCACCCGTCATCGCGCAGGCTCTGGACGGTGTCGCCGAAGATGAACTCGACCCGGTCCTCCAATGCATCGCAGATGACGGACGCCAGGTCGGCGCGCGCGATCGACAGGTATCGGCCGCCTGCCGCGCCGATGACCGGACGCGGATCGAAGTGGGCGATCCGCCTGCCGCTGTCGGACACCTCGCGGACCTCGCGGAAGCGGTAGCCGAGCTCCGACAGGCGCGGCACGATCCCCATCCGGTCGGCGACCTCGAAGCCCGACCCCCAGAAATCCACGAGGTATCCGCCCTCGCGCAGCCGCGGCGCGTGTTCGACGATCACCGGCTCGTGACCGCCGCGAAGCAGCCAGTACGCCAGCGTCGGTCCGGCGATTCCCGCTCCCACGATGAGCACGCGCATCCTGACATCTCCTTCAGACCAGTGGTCAGACCAGTGGTTTAAGAGTACACCGATGCTCGCCGACCGCAAGCCCCCGGCACGGAGCCGCGGCATCCTCTCTCTAGACTGGACGGATGACCAGACCGCGTCTCTACTCGGGAATGCAGCCCTCCGCCGACTCGCTCCATGTCGGCAACTACATCGGGGCGCTCATGCAGTGGCGCGATCTGCAGGAGTCCTACGAGGCGTTCTTCTCGGTCGTCGACCTGCACGCGCTGACCCAGCCGACCGAGCCCGCCGAGCTGCGCGAGAAGACGCGGCGCACCGCGGCCCAGTACATCGCAGCCGGCATCGAGCCGTCCAAGTCGACGCTGTACGTGCAGTCGCACGTGCCCGCGCACGCCGAGCTGCAGTGGGTGCTGTCGACGATCACCGGCTTCGGGGAGGCCGGCCGCATGACGCAGTTCAAGGACAAGTCGCAGCGCTACGG
>DASSYC010000071.1:0-4716 GCA_035703465.1 Microbacterium sp.
GCCACGACAGCGGCCACCGGAACACCGCCCCGGGGGATGGCACAGACGACCGCATCGGAGTCTCGCCACTGCTCCAGGAGCGGAACGAGTGCTCGACCGGCGGCAGTACGATCGTCGAAGAAACGGTCGGTCCGGCGTGCCATACGGCCACCGTACGCGGTGAACACAGCTTCGGGAATGCCACCGGCACCCCGGTCGTTCTATGCAGAAGCATGGAAATGAGGAACCCCGCGATGACCAGCCCCGCAGAAGTCCGATTCGGTCTCGACACGTTCGGAGACGTCACGACGGATGCCGCAGGCAACCCCGTCTCACCGGCCCAGACGCTCCGCGACGTCGTCGAGGAGGCGTCGCTCGCAGATGCGGTGGGCCTGGACGCGTTCAGCGTGGGGGAGCACCACCGCAAGGAGTTCGCGATCTCGAGCCCCGACATCGTGCTCGCCGCTGCCGCATCCCGCACGCAGCGGATCCGCCTGGGCACGGCGGTGACGGTACTGTCCTCGGAGGACCCGGTGCGCGTCTACGAGCGGTTCGCGACCTTGGACGCCGTCTCGCACGGGCGTGCGGAGATCACCCTCGGCCGCGGCTCGTTCATCGAGTCGTTCCCCCTGTTCGGCTACGACCTCAGCGACTACGAGGTGCTGTTCGAGGAGAAGCTGGAGCTGTTCCACGCACTCACCCGCGAGGAGCCGGTGACCTGGCAGGGCGCCACGCGTGCGGCGCTGCAGAGCGCCGACGTCTTCCCGAAGACGGAGAACGGCTTCCCCGTCTGGGTGGGAGTCGGCGGCAGCCCGGAGTCCGTCGTGCGCACGGCCCGCTACGGCTTCGGTCTCATGCTGGCGATCATCGGCGGCTCGGCCGCGCGCTTCCGACCCTACGTCGACCTGTTCCACCGCTCTCTGGAGTCATTCGGTCACCCCGCCGCTCCTATCGGCGTGCACTCGCCGGGGCACATAGCCGAGACGGACCAGCAGGCCTGGGACCAGATGTACCCGGCGATGGAGGCGAATCGGAATGCGATCGGCGCCGAGCGCGGCTGGCCCCCGTACAGCCGCCTTCAGTTCCAGCAGGATGTCGGACCCGAGGGGGCCGTGTACTCCGGTTCGCCCGAGACGGTCGCCCGCAAGATCGCGGACACGGTCAGGACGCTGGGACTGGACCGCTTCGACCTGAAATACGCGAACGGCACGCTGCCGCACGAGACGATGATGCACTCGATCGAGCTGTACGGCAGGCAGGTCGTGCCGCGCGTGCGCGAGCTGCTCGCCGGCTGAGGCACACCCACAGCACCGTCGAGGGGTAGCCTGACGGCCGTGAGCTGGTGGTTCACGGACGGACTCTGGGCGACCGACTACGAGGTGGCCCGGTTCATCCTGCAGCGCGGCGTCGCGGCGCTGTTCCTCGTCGCGTTCCTGTCGAGCCTCAACCAGTTCCCGGCGCTGCTGGGGGAGCGGGGTCTGCTTCCGGCGACCGAGCTGCTGAAGCATCCCATCCACCTGCGCGGGCCGACCCTGTTCCGCCGGCTGCGGTACACCGATGCGCGGCTGCGCGCGGTCTGCGTGATCGGAATGCTGATCGCGGCGGCGCTGGTCGCGGGCCTGCCGCAGCTGGGGCCGCCCTGGGTGCCGATGATCGCCTTCTTGGCGCTGTACGGGCTGTACATGTCGATCGTGCACATCGGGCAGACCTTCTACGGCTTCGGGTGGGAGATGCTCATCCTCGAGGCGGGGTTCCTGATGGCCTTCCTCGGGTCGAACGATCAGCCGCCCGCCACGACGATCCTCGTGCTCAACGCCTGGCTCGTGTTCCGCCTCGAGTTCGGCGCAGGCATGATCAAGATCCGCGGCGGGCGCGAGTGGCGCGACCTCACCGCGCTCATGTATCACCACGAGACGCAGCCGATGCCCGGCCCGCTGAGTCGCCAGGCGCACCTGCTGCCTGCGTGGTTCCACCGGGGCGAGGTGGTGGGCAACCACTTCGCACAGCTCGTCGTGCCGTGGCTGCTGTTCGCGCCGCAGCCGATCGCGAGCATCGCCGCGGCAATCGTGGTGCTCACCCAGCTGTGGCTCGTGGTCACCGGCAACTTCGCGTGGCTGAACTGGATCACCATCGTCCTGGCGTGCGGGGCGATCAGCGATCGGGTCATCGAGGCGGTCCTGCCGTGGGTGTCACTGCACGCGCTTGACGCGCCTGCCGCCGGCCCGATGTGGTGGCTGATCGTGATCCTCGCCGTGACGGCTCTGCTCGTCGTGCTGAGCTGGTGGCCGCTGCGAAACCTGTTCGCGCATCGTCAGCTCATGAACGCCGGCTTCAACCGCTGGCAGCTGGGCAACGCGTACGGCGCATTCGGCACCGTCACCAAGCGGCGCATCGAAGTGGTGATCGAGGGGACGATCGCCGCTGATCCCGGCCCGGAAGACTGGCGCGCATACGAGTTCAAGGGCAAGCCCGGCGAGGTGCGCCGGATGCCCCGGCAGTGGGCGCCATATCACCTGCGGCTGGACTGGCTGATGTGGTTCCTCCCTCTGGGCAGCGTGCACGAACGCTGGCTGTACGCACTGCTCGAGAAGCTGCTCGACGCCGATCGGCCGACGCTGCGGCTGCTGGGCACCGACCCGTTCGGCGGTGCGCGACCGCGATGGATCCGCGTGCGCACATACCTTTACAGGTTCTCCACGCACGCGGAGTTCCGCGAGACGGGACAGCGCTGGATCCGGACGCCGCGTCAAGTCGTCATCGCGCCGGTGGGGGCACCCGGCCCGTCCTAGGCTGGAGCAATGGCATCCGTGCGCTACGTCGCCATCGGCGACTCGTTCACCGAAGGCGTCGGCGACGAGCTGCCCGACGGCCGCACGCGCGGGTGGGCGGACCTGGTCGCCCAGGGATGGGCGGATGCCTCGGGCGATCCCATCGAGTACGCGAACCTCGCCATCCGCGGGAGGCTCGTCTGGCCGATTGTGGAGCAGCAGCTGGAGCCCGCGCTGGCTCTGCGCCCGACGCACCTGTCGTTCAATGGCGGCGGCAACGACATGCTGCGCCCGCGCACGTCGGTGCAGTCGGTGGCTGACGCGTTCTCGCTCGTCCTGAAGCGCTGCGATCAGGAGGGCGTCCAGCTGCTCGTGCTGTCCGGAGCGAATCCCTCGGGCCAGCTGCCGCTGGGGCGCGTCATCCAGCGGCGCGGCGACCTGCTGTCGATGGCGGTGGAGGCGCGGATCGAGAGTCGCCCCGACGTCCTGCGGGCCCTGAACTGGCACGACTACGAGCTCGGCACCCCGCCGTACTGGTCGGAGGACCGTCTGCACATGAACGCCCGCGGCCATCATCGCGTTGCGGCGCGTGTGCTCTCGGAGCTCGGCGC
This sequence comes from Microbacterium sp., assembly GCA_035703465.1. Classification (GTDB taxonomy): domain Bacteria; phylum Actinomycetota; class Actinomycetes; order Actinomycetales; family Microbacteriaceae; genus Microbacterium. The sequence continues at coordinate 3,359 of DASSYC010000071.1, forward strand.
TGATCCGCCGGGGGAGTGGTGGTCGCTTCCCGAGCTTCCGCACCCCGCGCATACGCGCGGCCTCTCGTATTATCGTGCGCACGTCGGGCCGTGGGTGCGTCGACGGGTCACTCGAACCTCATCCGGCGACGGTCGTGAGCCGAAGCATCCCGACTGGGTGACCGTCGTGCCGTCGGCCTAGCAGCCGGGGCCGCTCGGGTTCTCGATGCAGGTCTTGTCGACGAGGGCGGTGTGCACTTCCACGACACGGACACCGTAGCCGGCGGTGGTCGCCTCGACATAGCCGTCGACAGGGCGCCAGCCGGTGCCGAAGTCGACCGAGGCCCGGTAGAGCACGGTGACGGACACGTCATAGGTGCCCCGGGCACGATAGACGTGGCTGGTCGGGGTCGGCGTGAACTCGGCCTGGCCCAGCGCAGCCCAGGTCGAGCCGCCCGTCGACGCCGTCTGCGACGTGCCGTCGCCGTGGTCGAAGCGGAACGCGGCCGGAACGAAGCGGACGACGACGTCATAGTCGAAAAGGCTGCCCGGCATGAGCTGTTCGGATGCCTGTGCCACCAGATTCGTCGGCATGCCCACCACGCCGAGACCTGCGGGCTCGCCCGTGAGTGCCGGGCGTGCGGGAACGAAGCTCGCCAGGTCGGCGAGGGTGACATCCGGCAGCATGCCGACCGCATAGCTGTCGCGGCACATCGGATAGGGGTTCAGTGCGCAGCCGCCCAGCGACTCCTCCAGCGGAGGGGCGACCGTACCGTCGTTGCCGTTCGCGCCGGACGAGCCTCCGGGGTCATGCTGCGTCCCGGAGATGTCGATCTGCGACCCCGAGTTCGACACGGAGCAGCCGGTCCACGAAGATGTATGTGAACATCCTGAGCTACTGCCGTGCGCAACTCCCGCGAGGCCCATCAGGGCCAGGATCATGACGACGCAGGTCGCTATTCGGCCAAGCATCGATCGTCCTCGACAGCGACGCTCGACTCGATCCGAAGACCGTGCAGTGCATCAGCTGCGGCAGTGAATGTCAGGTCGATTGCGTATTGATCTCTCCGGTCCGGCTGTACCTGGCTAACACCGCTAGAGTCGACAACCTCAATCGCACTTACATCGATACACGCGCGTGATAAAACCTCGTCGTCTTCAGGGATCCATGCTGTGCCCTCGACCCAAATCACCGCCGTGTCACCAGACACCGTCCATCCTTGTGCTGCCATCTTGGAGAGGTTCTTGCGCTCGTCGCTGTTTACATCGCCTGTGGTCAACGCGAAGACTGGCTCGAAGGTCGCCGGATCGTTGAGATCGATTTCGTTACCTGCAGCGACGTAGGCGCGGTACGTGGCCTCGGCCGCGGCGAAGGCCTC
>DASSYC010000089.1:0-35032 GCA_035703465.1 Microbacterium sp.
GGTCGGTCCCATCGGGTCGGTCCCGCGGGGTTCGGTGTCACGGGGAACGCAGGGCGGCGGCCAGGGCCGCCAGCACCTCGCTCGTGCCCGCGTCGATCTTGATCGTCGCCCGGGCGTCGGAGCGGGTATCGCCGCGATTGACGATGACGACGGGCATCGCTCGCCGCAGCGCGCGGTCGACCAGCCGAACACCGGAGTTCACCGCGAGCGACGAGCCCGCCACCAGCAGCGCCGTGCTGTCGTGCACGAGCGCCTCGGCCCGGCGGAAGGTCGCTGGGGGGATGAACTCGCCGAAGAAGACGACCTCGGGCTTGAGCACACCGCCGCAGATCGAACAGGCGGGGACGGCGAAGCCCTCGCTCGACTCGGGCAGCACGTCGCCGTCCGGGCCCAGGGCCACGCCGTCGGGGACGGCGATCCACGGGTTGTCGCGTTCGATCACCGCGGCGATGTCGCGGCGATCGAACACCTGGCCGCAGTGGGTGCAGCCCACGCGGCGCATCGCGCCGTGCAGTTCGACGACTCGCCGGCTGCCCGACCGCAGGTGCAGCCCGTCGACGTTCTGCGTGATGACCCCCGCTGCGATCCCCGCCGCCTCCAGTGCGACGAGCGCCTCGTGTCCCGGGTTCGGCAGCGCGGCGGAGAATGCGCGCCAGCCCAGATGGCTGCCCACCCAGTACCTGCGCCGTGCCTGCTCGTCGGAGAGGAATGTCTGGGCCGTCATCGGCGTCCGCACCGGCGCGCCCTCGCCGCGATAATCCGGGATGCCGCTGTCGGTGGAGATCCCGGCACCGGTGAGCACGGCGAGGCGCCGGCCCTCCAGCACCTCGACGGCATCCCGCACGCGCACTGCGGTGGCGGCATCCCGCTCGGCGCCGATCTTCACACGCACCCCCTCGCCGGAATTCTAGAGTGGACCCATGCGTGTCGAGGCGGTGCAGCAGTCCGATGATCCGCGTCTGGCCGACTACCGCGACCTCACCGACGTCGCCCTCCGCCGCCGCATCGAGCCCGAAGGCGGCCTGTACATCGCCGAGTCGGCGAAGGTGATCGCGCGGGCCCTTGCCGCGGGGCATCGCCCGCGCTCGGTGCTGGCGCAGGAGAAGTGGCTGCCCGACCTCGCGCAGCTGCTGGGCGAGACGAATGCCACGGTGTACGTCGTCCCCGCCGAGGTCGCCGAGGCCGTGACCGGCTATGCCGTGCACCGGGGTGTGCTGGCGGCGATGCATCGGCCGGCCCCGCTCCCGGTCGTCGATGTCGTCGCCGACGCCCGGCTCGTCCTCGTGCTCGAGGACATCGTCGATCACACGAACGTCGGAGCCGCCTTCCGCAGTGCGGCGGCCCTCGGCGTGGACGCCGTCGTGCTCACGCCGCGCTGCGCGGACCCCCTGTACCGCCGCAGCGTGCGCGTGAGCATGGGCACGGTGTTCCAGGTGCCCTGGACGCGGCTGCCGGAGTGGGCCGACGCGCGCGACATCCTGCACGACGCCGGCTTCACGATCGCCGCGCTGGCACTGGCCCCGGATGCCGTCCCGCTCGACGCGTTCGCCACGCACCGCCCGGACCGGGTCGCGTTGGCCCTCGGTGCCGAAGGCGACGGGCTCAGCAGGCGGGCGCTGGAAGCGGCCGACGTCGTGGTCACGATCCCGATGGCGAGGGGCGTCGATTCGCTGAACGTCGCCGCGGCGGGCGCCGTCGCGCTGTGGGCGCTCAGTCGCGCCGGTCGGTGATCGGCAGAGGCTCGGGCCGCTTGGCTGCCACGTCGTCGCCGGACGACTGGTGGCGCACGCGGCGCAGCACCCAGGGCACCAGGTACTCGCGGGCCCACACCAGGTCGCCCGCCCGCGCGGCGCGCCACGTCCGCGGCGGCAGCGGATCGGGCTGCATCGGCTGCAGGTCGTTGGGCACGTTGAGGGCGCGCAGCACCATGCGCGCCACCTCGTGATGGCCCAGCCGGTTGTAGTGCAGGCGGTCGTCGTCGAAGAAGCGCATGTCCTGCACCTCCTTGAGCGCCCACTGGTCGGCGACGATGCAGTCGTAGCGGTCGGCGATCGCGCGGATGTTCTCGTTGTAGATCGCGACCCGGCCGCGGATGCCGCGGAACACCGGCGTGAAATTCGTGTCGATGCCGGTGAACACGACGAGCGTCGCACCCGTGCCGGACAGACGCACCACCGCGTCTTCGAACAGCTGCGCGACGCCGTCGGGGTCGGCACCGGGGCGGATCACGTCGTTGCCGCCGGCCGAGAACGTGACGAGGTCGGGCTTGAGCGCCAGCGCCGGTTCGATCTGGTCGGCGACGATCTGGCCGATGAGCTTTCCGCGCACGGCGAGGTTCGCGTAAGCGAAGTCGTCGACCTGAGACGCGAGCACCTCGGCTGCGCGGTCAGCCCATCCGCGGTAGCCGTTCGGCGCGCCGGGGTCGGGGTCGCCCACGCCCTCGGTGAATGAGTCGCCGACCGCGACGTAACGACGCCACGGATGCGGGCCTTCATTGGGCACATAGGGGCTCCGGTTCCCGTCACGGGTGCTGTGGGGCATCGTTCCTCCAGGTACGCCGCCGTCAAGCGTAGCCGTGTCGGCGCGTTGCCATAGGGTGGTGACTCGTTGCGTCGCGAAGCGGGAGGGGAGTGGATGCCGTTCGACTCGCAGTTCGGCAGCTTCGCCGCCGAGCAGCTGTCACCGTCGTTCCCGCAGCGCGCCCCGTGGGGCACCGCCCAGCGCCTGCGGGCCTGGCAGGCGGAGGCGCTCGACGCGTACTTCGCGGCGGATGGCCCCGACGGCGTCGGCCAGGGTCCGCGCGACTTCCTCGCTGCCGCCACCCCCGGCGCAGGCAAGACGACGTTCGCGCTGCGGCTGGCCAGCGAGCTCATGCGCCGACGCGTGGTGGATCGGATCATCGTGGTCGCCCCCACCGAGCACCTCAAGACGCAGTGGGCCGATGCCGCGGCGCGCGTGGGCATCCGTCTCGATCCGCGCTTCTCCAACCGCCAGGCGGCGCCGTCACGCCAGTTCCACGGAGTGGCGGTGACCTACGCGCAGGTGGCGGTGAAGGCATCGGTGCATCGCACCATCACCGAGGAGCGTCGGAGTCTGGTGATCCTCGACGAGGTGCACCACGGCGGCGACGCGCTGTCGTGGGGCGACGCGCTGCGCGAGGCGTATCGGCGCGCCACGCGACGGCTGCTGCTCAGCGGCACGCCGTTCCGCAGCGACACGGCACCGATCCCGTTCGTCGAATACCACCCCGATGAGCGCGGCATCCGCCTCTCCCGCACCGACTACAGCTATGGGTACGGCCGGGCACTCGCCGACGGTGTCGTCCGCCCCGTCCTGTTCCTGGTGTACGCCGGGAGGATGCGCTGGCGGACCCGCACCGGCGACGAGCTGGAGGCTCACCTCGGGCAGGACAACACGAAAGACGTCACGGCGCAGGCCTGGCGGACCGCCCTCGACCCGCAGGGCGACTGGATACCGGCGGTGCTCCGATCGGCGGATCGACGCCTCAGCGAGGTGCGCACGCACGTGCCGGATGCCGGGGCCCTGGTGATCGCCTCCGATCAGACCGCGGCGCGCGCCTATGCCGCGATCCTGCACTCCATCACCGGCGAGGAGCCGGCGGTCGTCCTGTCGGACGACCCGGCGGCGTCGGGCCGGATCGAGCGATTCGCCCAGGACACGAGCCGGTGGATGGTCGCCGTCCGCATGGTGTCGGAGGGCGTGGATGTGCCGCGCCTTGCGGTCGGCGTGTATGCGACCAGCGCGTCGACGCCGCTGTACTTCGCGCAGGCGGTGGGCCGTTTCGTGCGCGCCCGGCGCCGTGGAGAGACCGCGAGCGTCTTCCTGCCGAACGTGCCGCAGCTGCTCGAGCTCGCCAACGCGCTCGAGCGGGAGCGCGACCACGCGCTCGACCGCGAGTCGGACGGCCCCGACGAGTGGGCACTCGACGACGATCTGCTGGATGCCGCGGAGCGAGACGACTCCGCATCGGACGTGTTGACGCACGAGTTCTCGTATCAGGCGCTCGGATCGGTGGCGCACTTCGACCGGGTGATGTACGACGGCCGGGAGTTCGGTCAGCTCGCCGTGCCGGGAACCCCCGAGGAAGAGGAGTTCCTGGGACTGCCGGGACTGCTCGAGCCCGAGCACGTGCACGAGCTGCTCATGCAGCGTCAGGCGCGCCAGGCGCGCCACCGGCGGGTGCGCGAGGCGCGGACCGGCGCGCGCGGAGGCGAGTCCTCTCCGGAGCACGCGACGCTTCCGGCGCCGCTGCACCGCACCCTGCGCGAGCAGCGCCAGCTGCTGAACTCGCTCGTGGGGCTCTACGCCCGGCAGAGCGGCGAGCCGCACGGTTCCGTCCACGCCGAGCTGCGCCGGACGTGCGGAGGACCGCCGGTCGCGCAGGCGACGGTGGCCCAGCTGCAGGCGCGCATCGAGCTGCTGCGCGGCCGCGTGCGCTCGTAAGCCGACGCGAAGATCCGGCACCGCGGCACGTTCGGAACCCCGAAATGCTGTCAATCCGCGGCTTCGCGGGGCTGGGGATGCCGCGGCTGGCTAGCCTCGAAGGATTGCCGTCCACCCGCACACCGGAGCACAGCGTGACCACGCCCGCACCCTCTGCCCGCGATCGCCGTCGCTGGGCCCGCTACCTGGTGGACGAGCGCGCCGAGGCGCAGGTGTACCGGCAGCTGGCCGCTCGGCGCTCGGGGGAGGAGCGTGAGATCCTGCTCGCCCTCGCGGAGGCCGAGGGGCGGCACGAGGCGCACTGGCTCGGGCTGCTGGGCGGCGAGCCGGCGTCGCTGCCGCGCGCGTCGCTGGACACCCTCCTGCTCGGATGGATGGCCAGGCGCTTCGGATCGATCTTCGTGCTCGCCCTGGCCCAGAACGCCGAGGGCCGTTCCCCGTACGCCGATGAGCCGGACGCGTCCGCCGCGATGGTGGCCGATGAGCGCGTGCACCACGAGGTGGTCCGGGGTCTCGCGGCCCGGGGCCGGCGCCGGCTGTCGGGCACCTTCCGCGCCGCCGTGTTCGGGGCCAACGACGGGCTGGTCTCCAACCTCGCGCTGGTGCTCGGGATCGGCGCGACGGGGGTGGCGCCGCAGTTCGTGCTGTTCAGCGGGATCGCGGGGCTGCTTGCGGGCGCGCTGTCGATGGGGGCCGGCGAGTTCGTCTCGGTGCGATCGCAGCGCGAGATGCTGGAGGCGACCGAGCCGAACGGCTACGCCGATGCCGTCCTTCCCGACCTCGACCTGAACGCCAACGAGCTGGCACTCGTGTTCCGCACGCGCGGCCTGTCGGAGCCGGAGGCCACCGCAGAGGCCCAGCGGATGATCTCCGCCGCTCAGCGCGCCGATCAGCACGCACCGGACGGCGGTGCGCCCGCCGCACCCGACGCCCGGGAAGTCGTGGGCGGGGCCTGGGGCGCCGCGCTGTCGAGCTTCCTCTTCTTCGCATCCGGCGCCATCGTCCCGGTCCTTCCGTGGATCTTCGGCCTCTCCGGCTACGCCGCGATCATCCTCGCGCTCGCGCTGGTGGGCATCGCGCTGCTGGCCACGGGGGCGATGGTGGGCGTTCTGTCGGGCGGACCGCCGCTTCGCCGGGCGCTGCGGCAGCTCGCGATCGGGTTCAGCGCGGCGGCCATCACGTACGCGCTGGGACTGCTGTTCGGCGTGGCTCTGGGCTGAGCGGAGGATTCCTTCGGAATGTCCCGGCATGGTAATGTCGATCCTCGGTTGCGAAACCGAGAACCACCTCGCGCGGGTGGCGGAATAGGTAGACGCGCTAGCTTGAGGTGCTAGTGCCCGTAAAGGGCGTGGGGGTTCAAGTCCCCCCTCGCGCACAGACGAAAAGGGCCCTGATCAGGGGCCCTTTTCTGTTGCGTCTCCCGGGTCTGCGCGCAGCGGGTAGCCTGGAGCGCATGCCGACGCCCGCAGACGACCTTCCCGAGGTCGGCCGCATCGCACGCGATCTCATCCGCCTGGACACCACGAACTGGGGCGAGGGGAAGGCGCGGGGCGAGCGGGAGGCGGCCGAGTACGTCGGCGCATATCTGGAGGGTCTGGGCCTGGAGCCGGAGTACTACGAGCCGATCCCGCGGCGCACGAACGTCATGGCGCGCGTTCCCGGCCGCGATCGCGAGCGGCCCGCGCTGATCCTGCACGGGCATCTCGACGTGGTTCCGGCCATCGCCGAGGATTGGTCGGTCGACCCCTTCGAGGGCGTCGTGCGGGACGGCATGCTCTGGGGGCGCGGTGCCGTGGACATGAAGAACATGGATGCCATGATCCTCACCGCCACGGCAGCCCTCCTCCGCGCGGGCGAGCAGCCCGAACGCGACCTGATCCTCACGTTCTTCGCCGATGAGGAGGCCGGCGGGATCGAGGGCTCCGCCCTGGTCGTCCGGGACCGGCCGGAGTGGTTCGCCGGAGCGACCGAGGCGATCAGCGAGGTCGGCGGCTACTCGATCGCCGTCGCCGACCGCCGTGCGTATCTGCTGCAGGTGGGGGAGAAGGCACTCGCGTGGATCCGCCTCGTCGCCCGCGGCGTGGCCGCCCACGGCTCGTCGCATCACCGCGAGAACGCCGTCACGCGCCTCGCCGAGGCGGTGACCGCCCTGGGACGCACCGAATGGCCCGTCGCGCTCACCCCTGCCACCGAGCGGATGCTCGCAGACCTCGCCGCGCTGTCCGGCGCCGACCCGGCCGACGCGGACGCCGTCGTGGCCGGCGCGGGCGCGGCATCCCGCTTCCTCAGCGCCACCCTGCGCACCACGACCAACCCGACCGGACTGACCGCCGGCTACAAGCACAATGTGATCCCGGACCGCGCGGAGGCGCTCATCGACGTGCGCATGCTGCCGGGCACCGAGGAGGCGGTGCTCGCCGACATCCAGCGCATCGTCGGCGACGACATCGCGGTCGAGATCGCCGTGCAGGACATCGGCCTCGAGGTGCCGTTCGCCGGCCCGCTCGTCCAGGCGATGGTCGCGGCACTGGGCCGCCACGACCCGGGGGTGCCGGTGATCCCGTATCTCATGGGCGGCGGCACCGACAACAAGGCGCTGGCGACACTGGGCATCGACGGCTATGGCTTCGCACCGCTGCGGCTGCCCCCGGAGCTGGACTTCACGGGAATGTTCCACGGCGTCGACGAGCGGGTGCCGATCGATGCCCTCGAGTTCGGTCGCGACGTGCTCGCCGACCTCCTGCGCACCTGCTGAACCACACACGGAAAGACGTCGATGCACTTCATCGAGGCGATCATCCTGGGCCTGGTCCAGGGACTGACTGAGTTCCTCCCGATCTCGTCGAGCGCACATCTGCGCATCCTCGGGGAGTTCCTGCCCGGGGCCGAGGATCCCGGAGCGGCGTTCACCGCCATCACCCAGATCGGCACCGAGGCGGCCGTCGTGGTGTTCTTCTGGCGCGACATCGTCCGCATCATCGGGCACTGGTTCCGCTCGCTGGCCGGGAGGGTCCCGCGCAACGACCCCGACGCGCGCATGGGCTGGCTGATCATCGTGGGCACCATCCCCATCGTGGTGCTGGGGCTGCTGTTCCAGGACCAGATCGAGACCGTGTTCCGGTCGATGTGGCTGATCGCGGGCATGCTGATCGCGTTCGGCGTGCTGCTGGGAATCGCCGACATGATCGGCGCCAAGCGCCGCAAGCTCGAGGACATCACCGTCGGGCAGGGCGTGATCTACGGGTTCGCGCAGGCGCTCGCGCTGATCCCCGGCGTATCCCGCTCGGGTGGCACGATCACCGCGGGCCTGCTGATGGGCTTCGAACGTGCGGCGGCCGCGCGCTATGCGTTCCTGCTCGCGATCCCGGCCGTGTTCGGCAGCGGCTTCTACCAGCTGTTCAAGAGTGCAGGGGAGCCGGGCCCGTTCAGCCTCGCCGAGACCGGTGCGGCGACGGTGGTCGCCTTCCTGGTCGCACTCGGCGTGATCGCGCTCTTCATGAAGTGGATCTCACGCCACAGCTTCCTGCCGTTCGTGATCTACCGGGTCGCGCTGGGCTCGACGCTGCTCGTGCTGCTGTCGCTCGGCGTCATCCAGCCCTGATCAGACCGACCCTGATCCAGAGCGGCCGCGGTCAGCGGCTGCCGCGCGGGTCGTCGCGACCCGGCTTGCCCTGGTCGCCGTCGCGGCGCAGGTAGCGCTCGAACGCCTGGGCGATGGCGTCGCCCGACGCCTCGGGGTCATCCCAGGTGTCGCGGGTGCGCTCGAGCTGATGGATGTACTCCGTCATCTCCTCGTCGTCCGCCGCGGCGGCGTCGATCGTCGCCTCCCACTGCGTCGCCTGTGCGGCGAGGTCCCCGCGCGGAACAGAGGCGCCGGTGAGGTCCTCGAGACGGTCCAGCAGGGCGAGGGATGCCTTGGGCGACGGTGTGTGGCCCGCGACGTAGTGCGGGACGCTCGCCCACAGGCCGACGGTGGGGATGCCGGCGCGCTCGGCGGTGACCGACAGCGCGCTGAGGATGCCGACGGGGCCCTCGTAGGTGCTGCGGTCGAGATCGAGCCCGACCCGGAGACGCTCGTTGTCGCTGCTGGCGAAGACGGTGATCGGCCGCGTGTGCGGCACGTCCGACATCATCGAGCCCAGCGCGACGAACCCGGTGATGTCCTCGCGCAGTGCGACATCGATGATCTCGCTCGCGAACGCCTGCCAGGCGCGGGCGGGCTCGACCCCTGTGAGAAGCCACAGCTGCGTGCCGCGGCGGGTGCGTGCGGGCCGCAGCAGGGTCGTGCTCGGCCAGGTCAGCAGACGGTGTCCTTCGCCGTCCAGCGAGACCGAGGGCCGCGTGTACTGGTAGTCGAAGTACAGTTCGGGGTCGACGGAGTAGACCTCCTCGTAGGAGCTCTCCCCGCGAAGCACGCCGATCGCGGTCGTCGCCGCCTCGCCGGCGTCGTTCCAGCCGTCGAAGGCCGCCACGAGCACGCGTCGCCCGAGACCGTCCATTCCACCTCCCGACCCGCCCCGCGGGTCCTCTCCAGGGTAGTCGCATGCCCGTGCACGGGCCCATCCGCGGCCGATCCCGGCCGATCGCGGCCGAGTGGCCACCGGCATCCCCACGATGCCTCCTCGATAGGCTGGACCGGTGAGCGCCTCCTTCTCCGCCGTGCTGTGGGACATGGACGGCACCCTCGTCGACACGGAGCCGTACTGGATGGCGTCCGAGACGCCGCTCGTGGAGCGCTTCGGCGGGACGTGGACGCACGAGCAGGCGCTCGGCCTCGTGGGCCTGGGCCTGGAGGACGCCGCGCGCATCTTCCAGGACGCGGGCGTGCGGATGACTGTGCCCGCCATCGTCGACCACCTGACGGATGACGTCATGCGGCAGCTGGCGACCGAGGGCGTGCCCTTCCGGCCCGGGGCGCGCGACCTGCTCGCCGGCCTGCGCGAGGCCGGAGTGAAGACCGCGCTGGTCACCATGTCGATGCGCCGCATGGCCCGCATCGTCGTCGACCTGATCGACTTCGACGCGTTCGATGTGGTGATCGCCGGCGACGACGTCACCCGGCCCAAGCCCTTCCCGGACCCCTACCTGCAGGCCTGCGAGCTGCTGGGTGTGGCTCCGGGCGACACGGTCGCGATCGAGGACTCGCCCAACGGGCTGCGCAGCGCCGTCGCAGCCGGCACGGTCGCACTCGGCGTGCCGAACATCATCTCGCTGGAAGGTGTCGGCGCGCGGGGCATCTGGCCGACGCTGGCCGGGCGCACCGCCGACGACGTGCGAGCCTTCCACGCGCAGCACTCCGGTGGTCCGGAGGCATCCCGATGAGCACCGCAGCCCCGCGCGGCCCGTTCCGCATCGGCGATCGCGTGCAGCTGACCGACCCGAAGGGACGGCTGCGCACAGTCACCCTCAAGGACGGCGGTGAGCTCCACACGCACCACGGGGTGCTGCGGCACGCGCAGCTGATCGGTCAGCCGGACGGCTCGGTCGTGGCCAACAGTGCGGGCCACGAGTATCTCGCCCTGCGCCCGCTGCTGGGCGACTTCGTGATGTCGATGCCGCGGGGCGCGGCGATCGTCTACCCGAAGGATGCCGCCCAGATCCTCGCCCAGGCCGACATCTTCCCGGGCGCCACGGTCGTCGAGGCCGGCGTGGGGTCGGGTGCCCTCGCTCTCTGGCTGCTGCGCGCGATCGGGCCCGAGGGACGGCTGATCTCCTTCGAGCGCCGGCCCGAGTTCGCCGACGTCGCGCGGGCGAACATCGCAGCGTTCTCCGGGGAGGATCCGGGAAACCACGAGATCATCGTCGGAGACCTCGTCGAGGCGCTGCCCGGCATCACGCCGCCCGGGGGCGTCGACCGCGTCGTATTGGACATGCTGGCGCCGTGGGAGTGCATCGACGCGGTCGCCGAGGCGCTGACACCCGGGGGAGTGGTGCTCTGCTACGTGGCGACGGCGACCCAGCTCAGCCGCGTCGCGGAGTACATCCGCGGCACCGGGCTGTTCACCGAGCCGATCGCCGGCGAGACGCTGATCCGCGGGTGGCACGTGCAGGGTCTGGCGGTCCGGCCCGACCACCGCATGGTCGCCCACACCGGGTTCCTGCTCACGGCGCGCCGCCTCGCGCCCGGTGCGGTCACGCCCGAACGCAAGCGGCGCGGGAACAAGACCTCGTACGGCGACGACGATCTCGAGCTGTGGACGCCGGGTGCCGTGGGCGACCGGGAGATCACCGATCGCAATCTGCGCAAGCGCGTGCGGGAGGCCCAGCGCGCCGCCGAGGCATCCCGTCTGGCGGCGATGTCGGACCAGTCCGAGGCCCCCGAGCAGAACGCGTAGACTCGACCGGTGCGCAAGTTCCCGGCTCTTCTCACAGTCCTCGGTCTCGCCACGCTCGGCCTCACCGGCTGCATGTCCGTCGGCGCCGCGGGCTGCACGCGTCCCGCCCCGGCGACACCCGCCCTGCAGGGGCAGTTCGACATCTCCGGCGACCTCGGCTCGACGCCGTCGGTGACCTTCGACACGCCGTTCTACGTGGATGAACCGCAGACCTGGGAGACGATCGAGGGCACGGGCATCCCCATCACCTCCGACAACCAGCTGGTCGCGCTGGATGTCGCCGTGTATGACGGGTCCACGGGGCGGAGTCTGGTCTCCACCGCCTTCGACGGCGATCCCTCGCGCGTGTTCACCATCCAGGACTGGACCGCCACCTTCCCGGACTTCGGGGATCTCATGACCTGCGCGGCGGAAGGATCGCGCGTCGCGATGGCGCTGCCGTATGACGGCCTGTCGGAGCAGACGGCGCAGGGCCTCGGGATGAGCGAGGGCGACTCCGTGCTGGTGGTGGCCGACGTCACCAAGGCGTTCCTCACCCGCGCAACGGGCACCACCGTCTTCAACAACGCGCACAATCTTCCGACCGTCGTGCGCGCGCCGAGCGGCCAGCCGGGCATCATCGTGCCGGACGCGCCGGCGCCGGACGAGATCGTCGTGCAGACCATCATCCGCGGGGACGGCGCCGTGCTCACGGCCGACGATACGGTGCGCGTGAACTACACCGGCGTCCCATGGCAGGTGGACGGCGACGTGCTCCACACCACGTGGGGCGACAGCCCCGAGTCGGTGACCGTGGGCACCGCGCAGCAGCCCGGATTCACCGATGCCCTCACCGACCAGACCGTGGGCTCGCAGGTGCTCCTGGTCGTTCCGGCAGACCAGTCCGGGTCGGACAAGGCGGCCGTCTACGTCATCGACATCCTCGGCACCGACGTCGCCGCACCCGCCCCGCAGTGACCCGCATCGGCGCGCGCACGGCGCTCTAGGATGGGGGGCGTGTCCGCCAAGATCACCCCGCAGGAGCGCCTGCTGAGTCTCATCGTGGCGCTCATGGCGAGCCAGCGCGGTCTCACCAAGGAGCAGGTGCTCTCCACGGTGTCCGGGTATCGCGAAGCGCGGGACGAGGGCCGCACCCAGCAGGCGCTGGAGCGCATGTTCGAGCGCGACAAGGACGAGCTGCGCACGCTCGGCGTTCCGCTGCACACCATCGGCGACCCGGCCGACCCGGACGATCTGCGCGAGGCGCGGTACCGCATCCCCAAGACCGAGTACCTGCTGCCCGAGGACCTCACCTTCACCGCGGCCGAGATCGCCGTGCTCAATCTCGCCGGAGCCGTCTGGAGCGAAGAGTCCGTCTCGGCCGACGCGCGGAGCGCGCTGCGCAAGATCAGGGCGCTCGGGATCGACGTCGACGAGCCGATCATCGGCTTCGCGCCGCGCGTGAGCATGCGCGACCCCGCCTTCCCCGCACTGCGCCGCGCGAACGAGGAGAGCCGCATCGTGCGCTTCACCTACGTCAAGCCGGGCGATGAGAGCCCCCGCCTGCGGCGGATATCGCCCCTCGCGATCTTCGAGTACGAGGGCCGCTGGCACGTCTACGGCATCGACCTCGACATCGACGAGGAGCGGACCTTCCTGCTCTCGCGCATCGTCGGCCCGGTCGAGCTGACCCGCGACACGTTCGACACGGCTGAGCGCGAGGGGGCGGGCAAGCGCGCCTTGGCCCAGCTCGCCGAGGTCGCCGCTCGCAACGAGGCGGTCATCGAGGTCACCCCCGACACCGAGGCCGCGCTGCGGATGCGTCGCCGCGGAGTGGCCGAGGGCGATCCCGCCGGCCATCGCCTGCGGGTGCGGTACGTCGACGTGCACATCCTGGCGGACGAGCTGGCCTCGTACGGGCCCGAGGTCGTCGTGCTCGAGCCCGAAGAGCTGCGCGACGAGGTCGTGGCACGGCTGAAGCGCGTGCTCACCCTCCACGGATCGCCCGGAGGCCCCGCATGAGCGCCGAGCCCGCACGCGCCAATCCCGTCGCCTCCGACCGCGTCGCCATCGTCATGACGCTCGTGCCCTACGTGATCGAACACGGCCCCACCCGGATCGAAGATGCGGCGCGGCTGTTCGGGGTGACGCCCCAGGTCATGCGCGAGATGGTCGAGAACCTCAATGTCATCGGCCTTCCGGGCGGGATGGACAACGAGCTCTTCTCCATCGACTGGGACGCATTCGACGAGCACGATGAGATCGTGCTGGTCAACGTCGTCGCCTTCGAACGGGCGCCCCGTCTCTCGTCGCGTGAGGCCGCGGCGCTGCTGGCCGGACTCCAATATGCCCAGGCAGTGCCGGCCGTGGCTGAGCAGGGCGTGGTCGCCGGCCTGCTCGCGAAGCTCGCGCGCGGCGCCGGTGCCCCCCCGGGCGAGCTCGTCCTCGCACCCGACCCCGTCGACGAGGTGCGCGCGACCGTCTCCGAGGCGATGAACCAGGGTCGCGCCCTCTCGTTCACCTATCGGCCGATCGACGCCGAGGTGATGACCCGCACCGTCGATCCCATCCGCATCCTCGCGATCGACGCGCAGTGGTATCTGCGCGGGTGGTGCCACCTGCGTCGGGCGGTGCGCACGTTCCACCTCGAGCGCATCGGCGATCTGGTGGTCACCGACATCCCCGCCGCCCAGCACGACGACCATGCGACCGCGCTGTTCTCCGGACCCGGGGGCGAGGTGGTCGCCAGGATCCGCTACGCCGACCACGTCGCGCCGCTGCTGGGCCAGTACCTGGACCACGCCGAGGTGGACGAGGACCCGGATGCCGCGGACCGCTCTGTCGCGACGCTGCACGTGAGCGACTCCCGCGCGCTGAAGCGGCTTGCGGCGCGCCGCGGGGGAGCAGTGGAGGTGCTCGATCCGGCCGAGGCCCGCGAGGCCGCCGTGGAGTGGGCCGCCGCTGGGCTGGCCCGCTACCGGGACTGACACGCCGCGCAGGCGAGTCGCCGTGTGGGCAGGTTAGACTGTACAAGCACCGCACCTACTGAGGGAGCTTCACATGGGCGCATTCGGGTGGCCGCACCTCCTGATCATCCTCGCGGTGATCCTCCTGCTCTTCGGCGCGGCGAAGCTGCCGGCGCTGGCAAAGAGCATGGGACAGTCCGCGCGGGTGTTCAAGGGCGAGATGAAGGCCATGAAGAGCGAGGATGCCGCGGCCGAGACCGCCGACGGCAAGGTGGCCAGCGAGTCCGACGCGCCGGCGACGACCGACGCGAGCACCGCACCTGATCCAAAATCCTGACCGGACGTGGTGACGACGGAACCGCCGCGCGTCGAGGAGCCTGATTCGCCCAAGCGCGACAAGCGGATGTCGCTCGGGCAGCACCTGCTGGAGCTGCGCAAGCGACTGGTGATTGCGGCGGCCGCGCTGGTCATCGGGATGATCGTCGCGGCCATTATCACCAACCCCGTCATCGATCTGCTCACCGAGCCGATCCGCATGGTGGCCGAGAACCGCGGCGATGACTTCGCGCGGCTGAACTTCGACACGATCACCTCCGGCTTCGACCTGCGTGTGCGCATCGCCTTCGCGATCGGCATCATCCTGTCGGCGCCGGTGTGGCTGTGGCAGATCTGGGCCTTCGTCATGCCGGGTCTGACCCGCAAGGAGGTCCGGTACACGGTCGGCTTCATGGCGGCCGCGATTCCGCTGTTCTTCGCGGGGACGTTCGTGGGCTGGTACATCATGCCGCACATCATCGAGGTGATGGCGTCGCTGGTGCCTGAGCAGGGCTCGCTGTTCTACAAGTACGACTACTACTACGACTTCATCTTCAAGCTGCTGCTCGTGGTGGGCATCTCGTTCGTCATGCCCGTCTTCCTCGTCGCGCTGAACCTGGGCGGGGTCATCTCCGGCCGCGCCATCCTCAAGGGCTGGCGGGTGGCCATCCTCGTGGCGACCATCTTCGCGGCGGTGGCGACGCCCGCATACGAGGTCACCTCGATGCTGCTGCTGGCGGGCATCCTGGTCGTGCTGTACTTCGGCGCGGCGGGCATATCGCTGCTGTTCGACCGGCGCAAGCGCAAGCGGGGTGTCGGGATCCTCCCACCCGACCCGCCCATCGAGGCCACGGGGTGAGCTCTCCGGCGGAGGACTACGCGGCAGCACAGGAGGCGGCAAGGCATCCCATCACCGCAGAATTCGCCGACGCGCAGCGATTCCGGCTCGACCCGTTCCAGGTCGCCGGCTGCCGTGCTCTGGAAGACGGTCGCAGCGTGCTCGTGGCCGCGCCCACCGGCGCCGGCAAGACGATCGTCGGCGAGTTCGCCGTGCATCTGGCGATGCGCGACGACGATGACCCGAGGCATCCCGCCAAAGCCTTCTACACGACGCCCATGAAGGCGCTGTCGAATCAGAAGTTCCGCGAGCTGCAGGCCGTCTACGGCGCCGACGAGGTCGGGCTGCTGACCGGCGACACCAACATCAACGGCAATGCGCGCGTGGTCGTGATGACCACCGAGGTGCTGCGCAACATGCTGTACGCCGGATCGCCCGCGCTGCGGGGCCTGCGCTACGTGGTGATGGACGAGGTGCACTATCTCGCCGACCGCTTCCGCGGCGCCGTGTGGGAAGAGGTCATCATCCATCTGCCCCCGGACGTCAAGCTGGTCTCGCTGTCGGCTACGGTGTCCAACGCCGAGGAGTTCGGCGACTGGCTCGACACGGTGCGCGGCGATACCGAGGTGATCGTGTCGGAGACCCGGCCGGTGCCGCTCGAGCAGCATGTGCTCGTGCGCGGCGATCTGCTGCCGCTGTTCGACGATCGCGCCGGTGTGGCCACAGCGCAGGTCAATCAGGAGCTCATGCGGCTGCGCTCGTTCAAGGGCGTGAACTACGAACGCAATCGGCCGACGCAGTCGCGGGGCAGCGGCTACGAGCCGACGCGCAAGCGGCCGCAGAAGGGCGGGCACCGGCCAGTGAGGCCGGGCAACGTGCGGCGCATCGAGCGGCTCGACCGGCCGGACGTCGTCAAGCTGCTCCAGCGCGCGAACCTGCTGCCGGCGATCTTCTTCATCTTCAGCCGCGCAGGGTGCGACGGGGCGGTGCAGCAGGTGCGCCGCTCGGGGCTGCGGTTCACCAGCCATGAGGAGCGGGCCGAGATCCGCGAGATCGCCGAGGAGCGGACGCGCACGCTCCTGGACGAGGATCTGGCGGTGCTGGGCTACTGGGAGTGGCTTGAGAATCTGCAGCGCGGCGTGGCCGCCCACCATGCGGGTCTTCTGCCGGCGTTCAAAGAGGTCGTAGAGGAGCTGTTCCAGCGCAAGCTGATCAAGGCGGTGTTCGCCACCGAGACGCTGGCGCTCGGCATCAACATGCCGGCGCGCACCGTGGTGCTCGAGAAGCTCGAGAAGTTCAACGGCGAAGCGCGGGTGGCGATCACCTCGGGGGAGTACACGCAGCTGACCGGCCGGGCGGGCCGGCGCGGCATCGACGTCGAGGGCCACGCCGTGGTGCAGTGGACCGAGGGGATGGATCCGCAGGCGGTCGCCGCCCTCGCGTCGCGCCGCACGTACCCGTTGAACTCCAGCTTCCGCCCCACGTACAACATGGCGGTGAACCTCATCGACCAGTTCGGCCGGGGCAGGGCCCGCGAGATCCTGGAGTCGTCCTTCGCGCAGTTCCAGGCCGATCGCGCCGTCGTCGGCCTGGCCCGGCAGGTGCGCGACGCCGAGGAGTCGCTCGCCGGCTACGAGAAGGCGATGACCTGCGATCGCGGCGACTTCATGGACTACGCGCGCATCCGCCGCGAGCTGAGCGATCTCGAGAAGCTGAATCGCAAGGATGTCACTGCCGGCCGCTCGACGCGGGACCGACGGCTGCGCCAGATCGCCGATCTGCGCAAGCGCATGCAGCGGCACTCGTGCCACCAGTGCCCCGACCGCGAACATCATGCGCGGTGGGCGGAGCGCTACTTCACGCTCAAGCGCAGTGCCGACGGCCTGCGCCGCCAGATCGAGACGCGCACCGGCACCGTGGCGCGTGTCTTCGACCGGGTCGTCGACGTGCTGCAGGAGCTCGATTACGTGCGCATGGACGGCGACCGCACGACGACGACGCTCACCCCCGACGGCCGCACCATGCGGCGAATCTACGGCGAACGCGACCTGCTGGTGGCGGAGGCGCTGCGGCTCGGACTGTGGAAGAAGCTGGATGCCGCGTCCCTGGCCGCCCTCGCCTGCTGCCTCGTGTACGAGCCGCGTCGTGACGACGACGAGGCGCAGGACAGACGGCTGCCGAAGGGGCCGTTCCGCGCGGCGCTGGCTGAGACAGAGGACCTGTGGTCGCGGCTGGACGATCTGGAGCAGGAGCACAAGCTGCCCGGCTCCGAGCCGATCTCGTCGCGCCTGGCGTCTGCCATGCACGGCTGGGCGCGCGGCACGCCTCTGGATCGCGTGCTCAGCGACGCCGACATGGCAGCCGGGGACTTCGTGCGCTGGGCCAAGCAGACCATCGATCTGCTGGATCAGCTGTCGATCGTCGCCGAGCCCGACGTGGCCGTGACCGCTCGCAGAGCCCTGGACGCCGTGCGCCGTGGGATCGTCTCCTACAGCTCGGTGTAGGTCGCATGCACACAACCTCCGGCCCGATGGAACGTAGGCTCTAGGAGTGCCCGAACGTCCCGGTCCGACGCGCCCGACCCTGCCGCTGTGGGCCGCTGTCGTCGCGTCGGTCGCGGGGGGACTGCTCTTCACTTCGGCATACCCGTCCCTGAGCTGGTGGCCGATGGTCTTCGCGGCGGTGCCGCTCGGGCTCATCAGTCTCATCGGGCGAAGCATCCCGGCATCCCTGCTCGTCGGCTTCGCCTTCGGTGCGTCGTTCTGCCTCACGAACCTCGCGTTCACCGCCCGCTACCTCGGTCCCGTGCCCTGGCTCGCGCTGTCGATGCTCGAGGCGCTTCTGATGACCGCTCTGGCGGTGCCGATCACGCTCGCCTACCGCTGGCTGCCGCGGATCCTTCCCGGCCGCGGGTGGAGCCTCATCGCCCTGCCGGCGCTGGTGGCCGCCCTGTGGACGCTGCGGGAGCTGGTGCAGGGCTCCTTCCCGTACGGAGGCTTCCCGTGGGGGAGGGTCGGGGTCACCCAGTCGAACGGGCCGCTCGCCGACATCGCGTCGTGGGTGGGCATGTCAGGTCTGGGCTTCCTCATCGTCTTCGCCTGCGCGGCCGCTGTCGAGTATGTCCGCGAGCGCCGCTTCGGCGACCTGCGCGGCATCCTTCCGGCCGCGGTCGCGCTGGTCGTCCTGATCGCGCTCCCGCAGTTCCCGACGACGGATGCCGGAACCCTGCGGGTCGGCGCCGCACAGGGCAACGGCCCATCGGGCTACTTCGACCGGCGCGCCGCCAACGACGTGCTCAACGCGCAGCTGCAGGCGACCGCGCCGATGATCGGCGAGCCGATGGATGTGCTGGTGTGGCCGGAGGGCGGCGTCGATTCCGACCCGACGCGCGACGAGGTGACCGCCGCCGTGCTGGATTCCCTCGCCGAGCGCATCTCCGCCCCGATCGTGCTCGCCGCGGTGACCAAGCGCGGCGCCGACTACTTCAATTCATCGCTGCTGTGGGAGGGGGGGGCAGCCAATCCCGTGCAGACGTACGACAAGCGTCACCCGGTGCCGTTCGGCGAGTACGTGCCAGACCGGTGGCTGTGGCGGCAGTTCGCCCCGGAGCTGATCGACCTCATCCAGCGCGAGTACACACCGGGCACGGCGCTGCCGCTGTTCGACGTCGACGGCGTCGGCGTCGGGCTGGGGATCTGCTTCGACGTGATCTACGATGACGTCGTCTGGGACGGGGCGACTCACGGCGCAGAGGTGTACTTCTTCCAGACCACCCACGCCGACTTCCGCGGCACCTCCGAGAACCTGCAGCAGCTGGCCTTCGCGCGCATGCGCGCGATCGAGACCGGTCGCTCAGTGGTGAACATCTCCACGGTCGGCACCAGCCAGTACATCGCACCCGACGGATCCGAGATCGTCGGGCTGGAGGCGGATGTCGCCGGTCACCTGCTCGCAGACGTGCCCCTGCGCACGGGGCTCACCCCGGCAGTGGTGCTCGGGCCGTGGGTCCACGGCGTGCTCGGGTGGGGGAGTGCCGGCGCCGTGATCATCCTGGGAGCGTTCGCCGGCCTTCGCCGCAGACGCGAGAAGACGCCGACCCCGTAGGGCCGGCGTCCAATGCCGAGCGAGCCCAGTGCGGAGCGAACTCAGAGCGGAGCGAGCTCAGTGCGGAGCGAACTCAGTGCGGAGCGTAGGTCAGGCGCTCATCTTGCTGTCGCCGGCGCCGCGACGCTCGCGCAGCAGGGCGAGGCGCTCCTTCAGGAGGTCCTCCAGCTCGGGGATCGTGCGGCGCTCAAGCAGCATGTCCCAGTGCGAACGCGGCGCCTTCTCGCCGGAGCGATCGACCTCGACGGTCGTCTCGCCGATGCGCAGCACAGCTTCGGCGCCGCACGTGCGGCACTCCCAGGTCTGGGGTGCCTCGGCGTCATGGGCGAACATCAGCTTGGTGTCCCGGCTGCACTCCGTGCAGCGGTAGATGTATTCGGTGCGCTCCTCGAAAACGACGCCCTCTTCGCTCTGTAGGCTCTGGGCGCCGAGTCGGATGCCGCGCAGGCTGCGATCTGCCATTTTGTGGTCCTCTCCTCGCTCTGACAGGTATAACGAACCAGCCTGTGCGGATACTCCGAGCAACCGCCTCCGGGGCGGCTTTCCCAGTCAACGCTCAGGCACCGAGGCCGCCGTCGCGGAGGGCCTGGAGCGCGAGGTCGGCGCGATCGGTGACGATTCCGTCGACGCCGCGGGCTATGAGGCGCCGCATCTGGCCGACATCGTTCACCGTCCACACGTGCACCTCAGCGCCGGCGCGGTGAGCGCGGCGGATGAGGCGATCGGTGAGGACACGCACGGCGCCCTGCCGCTGCGGGATCTGCAGGGCGTCGATTCCGCGCAGCACCCGTGCCAGGACACCGGGCGGCGCCGCCGCCGATGCGCCCAGTGCGCGCACGATCGTGCCGCTGCCGGCGGACGTGGCGGGGCGCATGGCCGCCCCCGCAGCGGCGGCCGCGGCCAGGACCGCGCGGCGGCGGGTGTCGGAGAAGGATGCCACGAGCACCCGTTCGGCATGGGGTGCGATCAGGCTGCCCATCTCCTCCGCGGCAGCGGGAGCCTTCGCGTCGAGATTCCAGCGTGTGTCGGGGAAGCCGTGCAGCGCATCGCGCAGGGTGAGCAGGCCGCCGCGATCGGCCATGAGCATGTCGAGGTCGCGCAGGGTGAGATCGGCGACGAGCCGCGGGTCGCCGGTCACGCGCTCGACGCTGTCGTCGTGGAAGAGGACCACCTCACCGTCCCGCGTGATGTGGCAGTCCGACTCGACATAGGTCGCACCCGCCGACAGCGCGGCCGTGACCGCCGCCAGCGAGTTCTCGACGTGCGCATCACCCGGGACCGTCAGTCCGCGGTGCGCGAGCACGCGCGGGCGGGGGCCAGCGAAGTACGGGTGAGCCACCGGCTATGACGAGGCGGGGGGCAGTGGCTTCGATGCTTCCGGGGCGGCGGGGGCATCCGCGCTCATCGCGAATCTCCCGGTCAGCCCCTTCAGCGCATCCGTGAGCTCGCTGGGCACGATCCACAGCTTGCTGGACGCGCTGTCGGCGATCTTGGGAAGCGTCTGGAGGTACTGGTAGGCCAGCAGCTTGTCGTCGGGGTTGCCCTCATGGATCGACTCGAACACGGTCTTGATCGCTTCGGCCTCGCCCTGAGCGCGCAGCACCTGAGCCTGCTGGTCGCCCTCCGCCTTGAGGATCTCGGCCTGCCGACGGCCCTCGGCCTCGAGGATCTGGGACTGCTTGGAGCCCTCGGCGGTCAGGATCGCGGCACGGCGGTCGCGCTCCGCGCGCATCTGCTTCTCCATGGAGTCCTGGATCGAGTGCGGCGGATCGATGGCCTTCAGCTCGACGCGGGAAACGCGCAGGCCCCACTTGCCGGTGGCTTCGTCCAGCACGATGCGCAGCTTGCTGTTGATCTCGTCGCGGCTGGTCAGCGCCTCCTCCAGGTTGAGGCCGCCGACGACGTTGCGCAGCGTGGTGGTGGTGAGCTGCTCGACCGCGCTCAGGTAGTTCGCGATCTCATAGGTGGCGGCCCGTGCATCGTTGACCTGGAAGTAGACGACGGTGTCGATCGAGACGACGAGGTTGTCCTCGGTGATCACGGGTTGAGGCGGAAACGACACCACCTGCTCGCGCATGTCCAGCAGCGGACGCAGCCGATCGATGAAGGGGATGAGAACATTCAACCCGGGGCTGAGGGTTTTGTGGTACCGCCCGAGCCGCTCGACGACGCCGGCGGTCGCCTGGGGGATGATCCTGATCGCCCGGCCGACCACGACCAGGGCGAAGATGACGACTGCGGCGGCGAGCGCCCATCCGATCGCCTGCGGGATGATGTCGTTCACGCGTTGAGTTCCTCATTCAGCTCGGGGCGGGGGACGGCGACGTATGCGGTGGCCCCGTCGATGCGGGTCACCGTGACAGGGCTGCCCGGCGACAGCTCTCCGGCGGCGCCGAGAGCTCCCGGGGCGCTTCGCGCGGTCCAGATGTCGCCGTTCGACAGCTTCACCTGCCCGGACGTCGTGGAGACGGTCGCGAGGACCATGCCGCTGAGCCCGATGAGTGCCGCCACATTCGACGGCGTCGGATCCTCACCGCGATGCAGGCGCCGAAGCAGCGGTGGCCTCAGCACCAGGATGAGCAGGACCGCCACGATCGCCGCGATGATCACCTGCAGCCATACCGGTGCGCCGAGAAGGTCGGACGCGAGGCCGGCGACGCTGCCGATCCCCAGCATCAGGAAAGTGAAGTCGAGGGTCAGCGCCTCGACGGTGAGGAAGATCAGGATGAGCACCAGCCATCCGATCCAGGCGAACTGCTCGATCATCTCCACGGTGGCCTCCAGTGCCTTGAACCTAACATGCACGGGTGCCTCTCCGGCCCGGTTGAAGCCGACTCGCAGCCTGCTGTCCGCTTGGTATTGTCAAGGCGTGACCGAGACCCCCTCTGTGCTTTCCGCCGGTGCTCTGTCCGGCAAATCCGCGCTCGTCACCGGGTCCTCGCGAGGCATCGGCGCCGACACGGTGCGCTATCTCGCCGAGGCCGGTGCCGACGTCGTCGTCAACTTCCGCAACAAGGCGCCGCGGGCCGAGAAGCTCGCCGCCCAGCTGCGCGAGCTGGGGGTGCGTGCACTCGTAGCCGGCGCCGACCTCACCGCTGAGGACGACGTCGCCGAGATGCTCGAGCGCGTGCGTCGGGAATACGGCGGACTGGACATCCTCGTGCTGAATGCCTCCGGCGGCATGGAGGCGGGCATGGCCGGGGACTACGCGCTGGTGCTGAACCGCGACGCTCAGGTGAACGTGCTGCGCGCCGCGCTGCCGATCCTTCGCGATGGCGCGCGGGTCGTGTTCGTCACCAGCCATCAGGCCCACTTCATCCGCACCACCCCGACGATGCCCGAGTACGAGCCGGTCGCGCTGTCCAAGCGTGCCGGAGAGGACGCGCTGCGGGAGTTCATCCCCGAACTCGAGGCGAAGGGCGTCGGATTCGTCGTCGTGTCCGGCGACATGATCGAGGGCACCATCACGGCCACCCTGCTGGAGCGTGCGAACCCCGGCGCGATCGCATCGCGCCGCGAGTCGGCGGGCCGCCTCTACAACGTCGCCGAGTTCGCCGCAGAGGTCGCCCGGGCCGCTGTCGACCCGGTCCCGCCCGACAACACCCGCCTCGTCGGCGACACCGCCTCGTTCGCGGGGGAGTGACGTGCGCGCGCACGACATCGACAAGCTCGTCTCGATCGGCCGGCCTACCATCGCTGCCGACGGGTCGTTCGCCGTGTTCGCGACCTCCCGCCCGGACCCCGAGGCCAACCGCGCCGTCGGTCAGCTGTGGCGCGTCGACCTCCCCGACGGCGCTCCGCGGCGCATCAGCCGCGGGGCTTCGGATGCCGCTCCGCGGCTCGCTCCCGACGGCACCCGCATCGGGTTCCTGCGCGCAGATGCGAAAGACAGGCCGCAGCTGTTCGTGATGGACGCCGCGGGAGGGGAGCCGATCCAGACGACCGACGCCCCGCTCGGCGTGAGCGAGTTCGCGTGGGCACCCGATGGCGGTTCACTCGCGTACACCGCACGGGTGCCGCAGCCAGGGCGGTACGGCAGCGTCGAAGGACTGGATGCCTCCGCCGAGGCGCCGCGGCACATCACCGGCATCCGCTGGCACGCCAACGGCCTCGGCTACCTGGCTGACCGGCCGGCGCACCTGTTCATCGTCGATGCACCGGATCCCGGCGCCGAGCCGTTCTACGAACCGGCCCCCGCCTTGCGACCAGAGGGTGTGGAGCCGCCGAAGAAGCGGCTCGTGCCCGCCGAGCCGCGTCAGCTGACCGACGGCGAGGCGTCCTACGCCGGAGTCGTCTTCAGCGCGGACGGCACCGAGGTGCTCGCTGCGGTCGACGTGATCGAGCGGGACCGCCGCGATCTGCGCACGAGCATCATCGCCGTGGGAGCCGACGGGTCCGGCGAACGCGAGGTGCTCGGCCGCGACGCGAACCTCTCCCTGTACGATCTGCACGTCGCCGAGGACGGCACGATCGCGGTGCTCGCCTTCGACGCAGGGGAGAGCAGGACCGACTTCGTGGCGCCCGGCGTGGCGCTGTGGATGCTGGAGTCCGACGGCCCTCGCCGGCTCACCGATGCCGAGACGGTCGATCTCGGCGAGGTCGGCAGCCATATCGACGACGACGGCGACGACTTCCTCGTGCAGGAGCGGACCCGGGGTCGGGTGCGCCTGCTGCGCGTCTCACGCTCCGGCGAGGTGAGTGAGGTGCTCGGGGGAGACGTCGAGGTGTCCGGTCACGCCACCGCCGCGGGGCGCACCGTCGCGGCGATCGCCGCTCCGGACTCGTTCGGCGAGCTCGCGCTGGTCGGCGGCGACGGGCACCGCGTGCTGACCGACTTCGGCGGGCCGCTGCGCGCGTCCGGCCTGGCCGAGCCGCGTGAGCTCACCGTCGAGGGACGCGACGGGTATCCCGTGCACGGGTGGCTCGCCCGGCCCGCCGGCGATGGACCGTTCCCGGTCATCGTGCAGATCCACGGCGGCCCGTATGCGGCGTACGGCGTGCACGTCTTCGATGAGACGCAGGTGCTGGTCGATGCCGGCTATGCGGTCGTCTACTGCAATCCGCGAGGATCGGCCGGCTACGGCAGACCACACGGGCGCGCCATCCGGCAGCGCATGGGCACGGTGGACTTCCACGACGTGATCGACTTCCTGGAAGGCGCGATCGCCGCCGAGCCCGCGCTCGACGGCTCGCGGGTCGGTGTGCAGGGCGGCTCGTACGGGGGATATCTCACCGCGTGGGTGATCGCCCACGACCAGCGCTTCGCGGGCGCGATCGTCGAGCGCGGATTCCTCGACCCCACCAGCTTCCAGGGAACAAGCGACATCGGATCGTTCTTCGGCGACGAGTACGTCGGCACCGATCCGGCCGCGATCGCGGCGCAGAGCCCGATGGCCGTGATGGATCGGGTGCGCACAGCGACCCTGGTCGTGCACTCCGAACTCGACTTCCGCTGCCCGCTCGAGCAGGCGACCCGCTACTACGCGGCGCTCCGGCGTCACGGGGTGGATGCCGAGATGCTCATCTTCCCCGGAGAGAACCACGAGCTCACCAGGGGCGGGCAGCCGCGGCACCGGCTGGAGCGGTTCGCCGCGATCCTCGACTGGTGGCACCGGCGGATGCCCGCGGGGACATGACGCACGAGGGGCCCGGGATCGCTCCCGGGCCCCTCGCATGACGTCCGTCAGACGGTGTCGCCCTTCCAGGTGAAGGCGCGCACGATCTGGACGATGCCGATCACGATCAGGGCGATCCCGAGGATCAGCCACAGCGCGACCGCGGACCAGAACGGCGAGAACACCAGGTACAGACCCGCGATGATGCTGACGATGGCGAAGAAGACGGTCCAGCCCTTCGAGGCCGCGCTCGAGAGCGTCGTCAGCGAGACGATTCCTTCGACGATCCAGGCGATGCCCACCATGATCGCGACGATCACGGCAAGCCATGCGGTCGTCGTCTGGAGGTTCATGAACGCGATGATGCCCGCGATGATGAACAGGATGCCGAGCACGATGTGGCCGACGCGGGCCCAGCCCCCCATCGACTTGGAGAAGATGCCGAGCCCGGCATAAACCAGACCGGCGGCGATCGCGTAGATGGCGATGACGGCGGTGACGAAGAACGCCGCGCCGGCGGGCTGCCAGATGATGATCACACCTGCGATGAGGGCGAGCAATCCGCCGACGCCGAATGCTGTGCGGATGCCATTGACGGCGCCCTTCTCCGCTGCGGTTGCACTGGACATAAAGGGTTTCCTTTCTGAGAGAAACCTGTGAGGGATGTGTCACAGGGTAGCGCCACGCGGGGGAGTGGCGTACGAACCGCGCCGAAGTTCTCGCGAGCGCGTTCCCCGTCACCTCTGCACGAGGTCGCGCACCGCGGGGGCGGTCTTCAGTCCGGAGCCGCTGAGCATGACGACCGTCGTGTCGGCGGGCCCGACCGTGCCGCCGGCCAGGAGCGTCGAATAGGCCGCGGCGGCGGTGGCACTGGTGGGCTCGACGAAGAGACCCTGCGCGCAGAGGGTGCGAAGCGCGGCGGCGATCTCGTCCTCCGGCACGGCGACCGTGGTGCCGCCGCTCTCACGCAGCGCCGCCACCATCTGTCGCAGGCGCAGCGGGTGGGCGATGGCCGTGCCCTCGGCGATCGTCGGTGCCACCGGTCGGTCGACCGGCGTGTCGACGCCGGCGGTGAAACTGGCGTCGACAGGGGAGCAGTTCAGCGGCTGTGCCGCGTGGAGCCGAGGCATCCGCTCGATCTGCCCCGCCGTGAGCAGCTCCCGGAACCCGAGCCAGCACCCGAGCAGGCTGCTTCCCGCACCGACCGGCAGGATCACATGGTCGGGTGCGCGGAACCCGAGGTCCTCCCAGAGCTCGTAGGCGAGCGTCTTCGTGCCCTGGAGGAAGAAGGCCTGCCAGTTGTGGCTCGCGTAGAAGGCCGCCCCGTCGGCCTCGCGGATCGCGGCGCGCTGCGATTCCTCGCGCGGGCCGGGGACGAGCTGCACCTCGGCACCGTAGGCGAGCGTCTGTGCGATCTTCGCGGGCGAGGTGGACTCCGGTGCGAAGATCTTCACCCGCATGCCGCCCGCCGCGCCGTACCCGGCGACCGACGAACCGCCGTTGCCGGAGCTGTCCTCGAGGACGGCGGTGACGCCGTGGGCGCGCAGGTAGGACAGCATCACCGAGCTGCCGCGGTCTTTGAAGCTGCCCGTCGGGCTGAACCACTCGGCTTTGAACAAGGGCCGGCCGCCGCCCGGCCAGGAGCGCTCGATGAGCGGCGTCAGGCCCTCGCCCAGTGAGATGGGCGCGTCGATCCGGACGGGAACCACGGCGCCGTAGCGCCAGAGAGATCGGACGGACGGGTCGATGTCGTCGCGGCCTATGCCTGGGCCCGGGGCGATCCACAGCGGCCGCCCGGCATCCGATCGCCACCGTGGCTCACTGAGCGGGTAGGCGCTGCCGTCCACCGGATCCTGGTACAACTCCACGCCGGAAGTCTACGGATCGCGTCGCGGCTCTCACCGGGCGACCATGCGGTGCGTGCTGTCGACGCGGCGAGTCCAGCCCCGTGCGTCGAGATGCTCGAGCAGCGGGATCGCGACGCGTCGGGTCGTGCCCAGCGCCAGGCGGGCTTCGCTCGTGGTGAACGGCTGCGCGAGGGCGGCCAGGCGGCGCATGGCGAGTGCGGGAGCCTGCGGAAGCAGGACCACACCGCCGTCGAGGCGCAGCAGCCGCCCGGCACGTTCGGCGGCTGCAAGCTCGCGCGCGCCCAGGTGCAGCGCCGCGAGGTCGTAGGCCTCCGGTGCGGCGAAGGGGTGCTCGCGCATCCGCTGCTCCAGGCGGGCAACGCCTGTCTCTGCCGCACCGAGGTCGGTCTTGTGGTCCGGCGGGCGGAGGGCGCCGCGGTGGGACTCCAGCCCTGCCGCCTCCACCACGAGGGGGAGCAGCGCTGCATCCGGCAGCGGCGGCCGCGCATCGGTGAGCAGGCTCGCGGCGGCGCCTTCCGTCAGTCCCGGCGCGAGCGGGTCGTCACGCAGCTTCTGTGCGACCGCCTGCGTCAATCCGCGTGCCCATGCGCGGAGGGCGGGAGAGTGCACCCACCAGGTTCCGCCTCTGTGCACTTCCGCGATGCCCTCGGGAACCGTGTCGAGGTTCTGGATGCCGAAGCGTCGCAGCTGCTCCGGCCGGACCGCGCCGCGCCGCGCGACCTCCGCCGCCGGGTCGCCGCCTGGGGGGCGCCCGGCGAGCTCGGATTCCCTCCGGGCGCCGTCGCCGCGGCGACGCAGCGCCGGCGGATCGACGTCGAGGACGAGCACACCGGCGAACACGGAGCGCCCGCCGGGGCTGCGGAGCACCAGGCGGTCGCCGACCTGCAGCGGCACGCCGTGCGCCAGGAGCAGCCGCGCGTGGTCGTCGCCGAACGGGCGCAGCCGCGCGGGGATCGCCGCCGTCCCGACGTGCGCCACGAACTGCTGGGGGGCATCCCGGAATCCGTCGCCCATGGTGCGGCGGACGTCGATCGTGTCGACGATCGACCAGGCGCCAGGGGTGACCAGCGCATCGCCGCGATGCACGGCGTCGGCAGGAATCTCGCGCAGATTCACGGCGACTCGGGCATGGGGCGTCGCGCTCTCGACCGCTGCGTTGCGGCTGTGCAGGCCCCGCACGCCCGCGGCACGCGGACCGCTCTCGCCGATGAGCTCCAGCTGATCCCCGCGCTTCAGCGTCCCCGCCGTGAGAGACCCTGTGACGACGGTTCCGGAGCCTCGGATGCTGAAGGAGCGGTCGATCCACAGACGCACCCGCGCGCCCGGATCCGGGGCGGGCACCTCGCGCAGCATCTCGTCGAGTCGCTGCACGAGTTCGTCCAGACCTGTGCCCTCGGTCGCGGACACCGTGACGATCGGCGCGTGCGCGAGCGGTGTGCCGTCGAGCCGTTCGCGGGTCTGCGCCTCAGTGTCGGCCCGCTGCTGCGGCGAGGCGAGGTCGGCGCGCGTGATCACCACGATCCCGTGCTCGATGCCCAGCGCGGCAATGGCGTCACGATGGTCGCTGGACTGCGCCTGCCAGCCCCGATCGGCGGCGACAACGAAGCACACGATGGCGGATGGCCCGACCCCGGCGAGCATGTTGCCGAGGAATCGCTCGTGGCCCGGGACGTCGACGAAGGCGACGTCGCGTCCCGAGGGAAGGGTGGTCCAGGCGAAACCGAGATCGATGGTCAGCCCGCGCCGCTTCTCCTCGGCGAGCCGGTCCGGTTCCATCCCGGTGAGTGCGCGGACCAGCGTGGACTTGCCGTGATCGACGTGACCGGCGGTCGCGATCACGTACATCTCAGCCGCCCTGGTCTGCGGCCGCCCGCTGCACCGCAATGACGAGGCGCTCGTCGTCGTCGTCCGGAATACAGCGCAGGTCGATCAGGCACCGACCGCCGTGGATCCGCGCGACGACGGCGGGATCGCCCCGGCGGAGCGGGTCCGCGAGCTCCTCGGGCAGCTCGATGGCCCAGCCCGGCAGCGGAACCCCGGGAGCGCCCCCGCCGCCGACGCGCCCGTCGTGCGCGACGACGGTGGCACCGATGCGGGCGGCGAGCTGTTCGGTGCGCGCCCGCAGCCGCACGGGGTCGATGTGCAGCGCGTTGTGCACGGGGGTCGGGCCGCCGCGCACCGTCGCCTCGATCGCCGCCAGGGTGAGTTTGTCGCTGCGCACGGCGCGGGCGAGCGGATGCCGCGCCAGGGTCCTGATCGCTTCGCGCCGACCCAGGAGCAGCCCCGCCTGCGGACCGCCGAGCAGCTTGTCGCCGCTGGCGATGACGAGATCGGCGCCGGCTCGCAGCGCGCTGTCGATGTCCGGCTCGTCGTCCAGCAGCGGGTCGTGGCGCAGCAGCCCGCTGCCGAGGTCAACGATCAGCGGCAGCCCGTGCTCATCGGCGAGCCTGCGCAGAGCCTCGATGCCGACGTCCGACGTGAAGCCCTGCACGCGGAAATTGCTGGGATGGACCTTCAGGATGCATCCGGTGCTCTCCGTGATCGCCCGTGCGTAGTCGTCCAGGTGCGTGCGGTTGGTGGTGCCGACCTCACGGATCCGGGCGCCGGTGGACTCCATGAGGTCGGGCAGCCGGAACCCGGCGCCGATCTCGATCAGCTCGCCGCGGCTGACGACGATCTCCCCGGGGTGGCAGTACGCGGTGACGGCGAGCAGCAGGGCGGCCGCGCCGTTGTTCACGATGAGCGCGTCCTCGGCGACGGGGCAGGCTTCGAGGAGCGCCTCGCGCGCCGCGGAGCCGCGAGAGCTGCGGCGGCCGGTGCGCAGATCCATCTCCACATCGACATATCCGGATGCCGCCTGCAGCGCCGCACGCGCGTCGTCTGAGAGGGGAGCACGACCGAGGTTGGTGTGCACGACGACACCGGTCGCGTTCAGCACGGGACGCAGCGAGAGCGGCAGGCGGGTGCTCACCGCCTGTGCGACGGCGTCCTCGACCTCGTCGCCGCGCAGCTCGCCGTCTCGCGCCGCTGTCTGCACGGCGGTGATCATCGCGCGGATGACCGGGTCGCTCAGGCGCTGCTGTGCACGGACGACCGCGGGCAGGGCCAGCAGCGTGTCGGTGCCCGGGATGCTGCGACGCTGATCATCGTCGCTCATGAAGACCCCCGGTTGTGCGCTGCGCCATGGCGGAGGCGGACGGGAATCGAACCCGCCAGACCGAGATGCTCGGCCTCACCGGTTTTGAAGACCGGGGGGCCCACCAGGAACCCTGACGCCTCCGCCTCGAACCTACACTCTCGGCCCGGGGTAGCCTCGAAGGATGGTCACGGAGCAGCTTGCGACACGGCTCACGGGGTACGCCCACGGCGGAGGATGCGCCTGCAAGATCCCGCCGGGAGAGCTGGAGGAGGCGGTGCGCGGACTCGTCGGCCAGGCCATGCCCGGCGTGCTGGTCGGACTGGACGACGGCGATGACGCGGCTGCCGTGCTCGTCCGGGATGATCTGGCCGTGCTCGCCACTGCGGACTTCTTCACGCCCGTGGTCGACGACGCGTACGACTGGGGCAGGATCGCCGCCGCCAACGCGCTCTCCGATGTCTACGCGATGGGCGGCCGCCCGGTGGTCGCGGTCAACCTCGTCGGCTGGCCGCGCGAGGTGCTTCCGATGGAGCTTCTCACCGAGGTGCTGCGCGGCGGCCTCGATGTGGCCACGCAGGCCGGCTGCCCGGTGATCGGCGGCCACACGGTCGACGACCCTGAGCCGAAGTACGGGATGGCGGTCACGGGCGTCGCCCACCCCGACGAGCTGCTGCGCAACGATGCGGCGAAGCCGGGTCTGCCCCTGACGCTGACCAAGCCGATCGGCACCGGAATCCTGAACAACCGGCACAAGAAGACGGGGGAGGTCTTCGAGCAGGCCGTGGCCGTCATGACCGAGCTCAACGCAGGCGCGGCCGATGCCGCGAAGGCGGCGGGGGCGAGGGCGGCGACCGACGTCACCGGGTTCGGCCTGCTGGGCCACCTGTTCAAGATGTGCCGCGCATCGGGCATCGGCGCGACCATCGAGGCCGGTGCGGTGCCGGTCCTGGACGGGGTGCGCGCCTCGCTCGAAGAGGGGTATGTCTCGGGCGGGACGCGGCGCAACCTGTCATGGGTGCGACCGCACCTTCAGGCGGATGCCGGGATCAGCAAGGACGACCTTCTCCTCCTGGCGGATGCGCAGACTTCGGGCGGACTCCTGGTCGTGGGTGAAGTGCCCGGTTACCCGGTGATCGGGGAGACGACGGCAGACTCGGGCATCCGCATCCGCTGACGGATCAGCCGGCGGTCGTGATGGAGTCGTGGATGACGCCCTGACGCTGCCGCTCCTGCAGTCGGCGCTTCTGAGGCTCGATGACGTAACGCGGATCCTCAACCGAGCGCAGCCCCGCGTCCAGCACGCCGAAGCGCGTGAGCGCGGAGGCTGCCAGCAGCGCCACGCCGGACACCATGGCGATCACCCGGTTCCGTCCGCCCAGCAGCGCTCCGAGACCGCCGAGCGCGGCCAGCCGCCTGCTCCAGGTCAGCATCGTACCGGGCGCGCCCTGGCTCAGGGGCTCTGCTGCGACCGGGTCCATCCGCCGCATCATCGCCTCTGACGCCACGAGGTCAGCGGCCGCGCCGATCACAGCCATCGCGCGCGCGGGCCGGGCATGCGCGACGGGAGTGGTGATGAGTCCGAGCCCGCCCGCAGCGAGGCTCGCGGAGCTGACGAACACGAACGACAGGTCGTCCTTGGCGGCATTCCAGGTGGGATTCGCAGTGTCGCCGAGCAGGACGCCCGTGTACGCGGCCAGCGGTGCGCCGAGGACGGCGGCGGCCACGCCGCCGGCCGGTTCGCCGATTTTGAGCAGCGATCGCAGCGGGCCGAGGGGAAGCCGGCGGCGCGTCATCCGGTCGGCCTCGCCGGCAGCGGCGAGGCCGGCGGCCGCGCTGAACGCGCCTAGGATCCACGAGCCGACGCTCATGGGGGAGGAGACCTTGAAGGTGCGGAACATGTTCAGGAACCGCTCGGGCCGCCCCAGGTCCGCGATGAGGGCGACCGCCCCCGCTCCTGCGGCGGCGATCGCGGCGATGCGGCTGTTGCGTCGGAGGACGGTGTTGCCGCTGAACTGCGCGCCGGCGGCCAGCAGTGAGGAGCCGCCGGCCACCCCGCCCAGGAACAGGTAGACGCCGATGGGCGCCTCCCACGGCGGCGCCTTCACGACGGGCCGGTCGTAGTACGTGGCGAACTCAGCCTCGGGCACCATCGGCATCTCGCGCGAGCCGTCAGTGCGGCCGGGCCCTCCTCGGCGCCGTCGGCGCTTGGGGCCGCGCCGCGGCGGCTCCGGCGGCCGGTAGCTGTCGAAGTCGGAGCTGGTCACCCGCGAATCCCTCCGGTAAGGAAGGCGACCGCGACGGCGGCGAGCATTCCCAGCGCGGCGGCGCCGGCCCGCTTGTACATCCGGGGAAGATCCGCCGTCGGCACCCGCGGGTCCGGGGGCAGACCATACACCTCGGGCTCGTCCAGCAGCAGGAAGATCGATCCGGTGCCGCCGACGCCGTCCTCGGGGTTCGCGCCGTAGAGACGCGCCTCGGTGAGGCCCTGCTTGTGCAGTTCCCGCACCCGCGCCCGCGCGATCTTGGCGAGCTCCTCGTGGCTGCCGAACTTGATCGAGGTCGTGGGGCACGCCTGCGCGCAGGCCGGCGTCTGACCGTCGGTGAGACGGTCGTAGCACAGCGTGCACTTCTGGGCGATGCCCACGTTCGGGGTGGTGTGCCTGCCGGCGGCGTGGTCGCGACTGGCCTTCGTTGCGACGAGGCCGTCGCTGCGGCGCTCGATGACGCCGAACGGACAGCCGGCGACGCACGTGCCGCATCCGTTGCAGATGTCCTCCTGCACGACGACCGTGCCGAACTCTGTGCGGACGAGAGCTCCCGTCGGGCAGACATCCAGGCATCCGGCGTGCGTGCAGTGCTTGCACACGTCCGAGGACATCAGCCAGCGGAAGTCCGGCGTGTCCGGGGGAGTGGTGTCGACGTCCGACAGATCGCCGTCCGTCGGCGCGTGGGACGACGGCGGCCCGATCCTGGGCATGCCGAGACTCACCAGCCGCCGGCCGCTCTCGCGCGCCTGCTCGATCTGCTCCTGCCCCTGCTCGATGAACGCCACGTGCCGCCAGGTGTCCGCACCCAGCTCGCCGGTGTTGTCGTACGAAGAGTCCAGCAGCTGCAGGTCCGTATCCGCCGGGTTGCGGTTCCACTCCTTGCAGGCGACTTCGCACGCCTTGCATCCGATGCAGATGGATGTGTCGGTGAAGAAACCCTGCCGCTCCTGGCCATCGCGGGTGAGATGCTCGTGCGATTCGAGGAGGCTCATGCATCCCCTCCTTCCTCGGCGGGTGCCCAGATGTCTGCAGGGTCCGCCGTCCGGATGCCCTCCGCGCGACGGGCATCGGCGGACCGCAGACCGGTCTCCACCGTAACCCCCGCCCGGCGCTGGTAGTCGGCGACGAGGTCCAGCAGCGCCTGTCCGCGCGGCCGGCGGCCGGGGATGATCGCGCACGAGCCGGCCTTGGACTCCTGGATCAGCACGTTCGGATCCATGACGACGGCCAGCAGGTCGTTCGCGGCGTCTCCGCTGACGACGGCGTCGCTGCCGACCCCCCAGTGGTAGGGCAGGCCGATCTGGTGGACGGTGTGCCCGTCCACGCGCAGCGGGCGCACCCGGTCGGTGACGAGCACCTTCGCCTCGATCGCCGCGCGCGGCGAGATGATCGTCGCCCAGCCGTAAGGCTCGAGGCCGGCCTGCTCGGCGAGCTCGGGGGAGACCTCGCAGAACATCTCGGGCTGCAGCTCGGCCAGATACGGCAGCCAGCGGCTCATGCCACCCGCGGTGTGATGCTCGGTGAGCCGATAGGTGGTGAACATGTGCGGGTACACGGCGGTGCCGCGCTCGTCGCCGCTCGGGGCGCTGAGATTGTACGGCCGGCCGATGGTGATCCGGGTGGGGGAGCGCTGCTGGCTGTACACGGGGTTGCGCACCGGCGACTCCTGCGGCTCGTAATGCGCGGGCAGCGGTCCGTCGATCATGCCCTTGGGTGCGAACAGCCAGCCCTTGCCGTCCGCCTGCATGATGAACGGATCGATGCCCGACAGGGCAGCCGGACCGCGCGCTTCCGGCCCGGGCCGGGCATCGGGTGCCAGACCCACCGGGAAGTCGGGCACATCGTCGCCGACCCACCGGCCGGATGCCTCGTCCCACCACACATACTTCTTGCGCTCGCTCCACGGCCGACCCTCGGGATCGGCGGAAGCACGGTTGTAGAGGATCCGGCGGTTCGCCGGCCACACCCAGGCCCAGTCGGGATTGATCGCCGACTGCTCAGCACGAGGCGGACGCAGCGCCGCGTGATTGACCCCGTCGGCGTAGACGCCGGTGTAGATCCAGCATCCGCCGTCGGTCGATCCGTCGGCGCGCATCTCATTGAACGTCGACAGATGCTCGCCGGCCTTGTCGCCGGTCAGGAAGCGGCCGTTGATCTCAGCGAGCACCGACTCCGGCTCAGGATTGCCGTGGACGTCGAGCGGGTAGTCCCAGGTGAGGTCGAGAAGGGGCCGGTCGCGCGGGTCGTCCGAGTCGGCGAGCTTGGAGCGGATGCGGCTGCCGAGCGCATAGAAGAAGTCCAGCTCGCTCTGGCAGTCGCCCGGCGGCCGCACCGCCTGATGGCGCCACTGCACCATGCGCTGCGTCTGGGTGAACGTCCCCGACTTCTCCACGTGGTTGGCGGCGGGCATGAAGAACACCTCGGTGCCGATGTCCTCGGTGCGCAGCTCGCCGGTCTCGATCTCCGGACCGTCCTTCCACCAGGTCGCCGACTCGATGAGGCTGAAGTCGCGCACCACCATCCACTTCAGCCGGGACATGCCCATGCGCTGCATCCGGCCGTGCGCAGAGCCGACGGCGGGATTCTGGCCGAAGACGAAGTACCCGTCGAGCTTGTCGTCGAGCATGCGCTCCACCGTCTGGTACGTGCCGTGCGGGCCGTTCAGGCGCGGCAGATAGTCGTATGCCCAGGCGTTGTCCTCCCGCGCGGCATCCCCCCACCACGCCTTGAGAAGGCTCACCGTGTAGGCGTCGGCGTCGGCCCAGTAGCCCTTCTGGTCGGGCGCGGCGATGCCCTCGAGATAGGTCTCGAGCGTGTCGGCCTCGACGGTGGGCATCGGCAGGTAGCCCGGCAGCAGGTTGAACAGGGTCGGGATGTCGGTGGAGCCCTGGATGCTCGCGTGCCCCCGCAACGCCATGACACCGCCGCCCGGGCGCCCCATGTTGCCCAGCAGCAGCTGCAGGATCGCCGCGGTGCGGATGAACTGGGCGCCCATCGTGTGCTGCGTCCAGCCGACGGCGTAGGCGAAGCAGGTGGTGCGCTCGCGACCGGAGTTCTCGGTGATCGAGCGGGCGAGGTAGTCGAAGTCGGCGTTCGAGATCCCGCACGTGTCGCGCACGAGCTCGGGGGTGTAGCGCGAGAA
>DASSYC010000191.1:0-9729 GCA_035703465.1 Microbacterium sp.
GGCTCAGCTGATGGCCGGACTGGACGGCATCAAGAACCGCATCGAGCCGCACGAGCCGGTCGACAAGGACCTGTACGAGCTGCCGCCCGAGGAGGCCAAGGACATCCCTCAGGTGCCCAACTCGCTGCAGGACTCGCTGGACGCCCTGGCAGCCGACTCGGACTTCCTCCTCGAGGGCGGCGTGTTCACTCAGGAGCTCATCGACACCTGGATCGAGTACAAGGTCGAGAACGAGATCAAGCCGCTCGCGCAGCGCCCGCATCCGTTCGAGTACGAGCTGTACTTCGGGGTCTGAGCGCTCGTCTGCGAGCGATGTACGAAAACGCGATCATTCCCGCTCCTCTCTGTGTGCCGGCCCGCTGACGATCCGTCGCGGGCCGGCACACACCAGCAGAGGAGCACCCATGTCCGTCATCCCCACGATCCCCACCGCCATCGAGGTCGCCATCGCCGCCAGCATCCAAGCGAGTGCGGCGGCCGAGCGCGAGCTTCAGCGCTCCCGCGCAGAGCGCTCACGCGCCGCGGACGCCCTCGAGCGCTCCGCCGGGCGCCCCGGCTGTGTCGAGGCCGAGCGCGAGCTCCTGCGCGCCGCATACGCGCAAGCCGACAGCCGCGTATCCGAACGCCAGGCCCACCTGGACCGGGCGCATGCCCTCCAGCATGCCTGGGCGGTCGTCGCGCCGACGCTCGACATCACCTCCACGGGGGCCGTGCCGTCCGCCGGCGAAGTCGCCGCGACCGGGCGCACCGCTCGCCGGCGCGGGTCGCGTCGTCCCGCCTGGCGACCCGTCGCCCGGCCTGCCTGACCCAGCGCGGCTCAGCCGTAGAAGTGCTTCTCGAAGGCCCGGCGCGCCCGGCGCGCCGTCCCCATCCACTCCTCCTCGACCGCGGTCGCCGCGCGGGGCGGGTAGCCGAGGATGCGGCCGATTCCGTCCAGCTGCCGGCGATCTGCGGGCAGCACGTCTGAGGTGCGGCCGGTCAGCAGGGTGTTCGCCGATCGCAGCCGGCTCGCCAGCAGCCACGCGGCTCGCAGCCGGCCGGCCGCCGTCTCCGGGATGAGTCCGGCCGCCTCCGCGGCCCCGAGGGCATCCAGTGCCGATGTCGTGCGCAGCCCGGGCACCGCGTGCGCATGCTGCAGCTGGATGAGCTGGACGAGCCACTCGACATCGCTGAGCGAGCCGGGGCCCAGCTTGAGGTGTCGTGCCGGATCCGCGCCCTGCGGAAGCCGCTCGCTCTCCACACGCGCCTTGATGCGCTTGATCTCGCGAAGGCTCTGCAGATCGGCGGTCTCCGGGTAGCGGATCTCGTCGGTGAGCCTCGCGAACCTCTCGATCAGCTGCACGCTGCCGGCCACACCCCGTGCGCGCAGGAGGGCCTGGGCCTCCCACGACAGCGACCAGCGCCGGTAGTACTCGACGTACGAGTCGAACGATCGGACCATCGGGCCGCTGCGGCCCTCGGGTCGCAGGTCCGCATCCAGATCGAACGGGACGCGATGATCCTCCAGGTGCCGGCGCAGCTCCGCGACGAAGGCGAGGCCCAGCTCCTGGGCATGCTGCGGGTCGACGGCTCCCGGCTCGTACACGAACATGACGTCTGCATCGGAGCCGAACCCGAGCTCCGCCCCGCCGAACCGCCCCATGGCGATGACCGCGAACTCGAACGACCCGTCCTCGGCCGAGACCAGGTCGCGCCGCACCGTCGCGACCGCCTCCTGGATCGTCACCTCCGTGATCGTCGTGAGCCCGGAGGCGACCTCGTCGATGGTCAGCACGTCCAGCAGCGAGCCCATGGCGATCCGCAGCAGCTCGCGGCGTCGCAGCCCGCGGATCGCCCGCATGGCATCCTTCACCGCGGCTGCGCGGCGCCGGATCGCCCTGCCCTCCTCCTGCAGCGCCGCTCCGGTGCGCGGACGCAGCTGCTCCTCCGCGTCCAGCCATGCCACCGATTCCGGGATCCACTCCATGAGCTCGCCGATGTAGCGCGACCCGGAGAGCACGCGGGTGAGTCGCTCGGCCGCACCGGACGAGTCGCGCAGCATGCGCAGGAACCAGGGCGTATCCCCCAGACGCTCGCTGATGCGCCGGAAGGCCAGCAGCCCGTAGTCCGGGTCGACGCCGTCGGCGAACCACCGGATCATGACGGGCATGAGATGCCGCTGTATCGTCGCCTTGCGGCTCAGCCCGCCGGTCAGGGCGCCGATGTGACGCAGCGCCCCGGCAGGGTCGGCGAAGCCGATGGCGGCCAGCCGGTCGTGCGCCTGGTCGGTCGACAGCGCCCACTCGTCCTTCGGCAGCGCCGCCACCGCGCTCAGCAGCGGCCGGTAGAAGAGCCGGACATGGATGTCGCGCACTTCGCGCTTCACACCCTCCCACTGCGCCCACACCGCGTCGCCGGATTCGGCGAGCCCGCTGGCGCGCGCCAGGACGCGACGGCCGTCGGGATCGGCCGGCATGAGATGGGTGCGGTGCAGGCCTCTCAGCTGCACCCGGTGCTCCAGCACACGCAGAATCCGATAGTCGCGGGCGAAGATCGCCGCGTCGCCCCGCCCGATGTACCCCTCGGCGACGAGCGCATCGAGAGCCTTCAGCGTGCCGCGCTGCCGGATCCCGGGGTCGGCGAGCCCGTGCACCAGCTGCAGCAGCTGCACGGTGAACTCGATGTCCCGGATGCCGCCGGGGCCGAGCTTGATCTGATGCGCCAGCTCTCCGGCGGGGATGTTCTCGGTGACGCGCTCCCGCATGCGCTGCACGCTGTCGACGAAGTTCTCGCGGGCGGCGCTGGTCCACACCTTCGGCTGCACGGCGTCGATGTACGCCTGTCCGAGACTCCCGTCCCCGGCGATGGGTCGCGCCTTCAGCAGCGCCTGGAACTCCCAGCTCTTGGCCCACCGGTCGTAGTACGACAGGTGGGACTCGAGGGTCCGCACCAGTGCTCCCTGCTTCCCCTCGGGGCGCAGATTGGCGTCGACCTCCCACAGCGGCGGCTCGATCTCCATCTCCGACAGGCCCTGCATCGTCTGCACCGCCAGCCGGGTGGCGATGTCGATGATGCGGCTCGCCCCCAGCGTCGCAGTCGCCTCCTCGTCGGCACCGCCGACGAAGATGACATCCACGTCGCTGACATAGTTGAGCTCGCGCGCTCCGATCTTGCCCATCCCGATGATCGCCAACTGCACCTCGGCGACCTGTTCGCGGGGGAACAGTCCCGTCGAGATGCGGGTGCGGGCGATGGCGAGGGATGCCTCCAGTGCCGCCGCCGCGGCATCTGCGAGAGCCGCGGACACCTGCGGGACCACCTCGATGGGGTCGTCGCTGAGCACATCGAATGCGGCGATGAGGGCCAGC
Organism: Microbacterium sp.; assembly: GCA_035703465.1. Taxonomy (GTDB): domain Bacteria; phylum Actinomycetota; class Actinomycetes; order Actinomycetales; family Microbacteriaceae; genus Microbacterium. The sequence continues at coordinate 3,348 of DASSYC010000191.1, forward strand.
ATCCGTCGGTATCGCACCCGCAGCTCCACGCGCGCCGTGTCGTCGCCGCGAGCCGCGAACCCGTCCGCCGCGCCGACCGCGTCGAGCAGCTCTGCGGTCAGGCGCTCCGCCGACGGCAGCGTGCCATCGGCCTCGTCGAGCACCGCCAGCTGTTCGGGGTGGCGCAGGAAGAAGTCCGCGAACCCCGTCGACGCGCCCAGCACCGCCCACAGCGCGGCGTGGGCGCCGGCGTCGCGCAGCGCTGTGCCCATCACGCGTGGATCGCGACGGGCGACCCGGACCATGCCGACGAGTGCTTCGTCGGGGTCGGCGGCCCTGCCCGCGCCGGCCAGCAGCTCGGAGCGGTCGACGCCGGTCAGGGTGCTCAGCTCATCGAGGAGCCCCGTCGCCTCCGCGAGCCGGCCGAAGCCCAGGCGGGCGAGCTCGGAGAGGGCCGAAGACCGGTTCTTCGCGCTCATGCCACGGCTAGAGCATCTCGAGGTTGTTCTTCAGCTCGAAGGGGGTCACCTGGGAACGATATTCGGACCACTCGCGGCGCTTGTTGCGCAGCACGTAGTTGAACATCTGCTCCCCGAGCGTCTCGGCGACCAGCTCCGACTCCTCCATGTGGGCCAGCGCCTGGTCGAGACTGGTCGGCAGCGGTGCGTAGCCGAGGGCGCGGCGCTCCGCGTCCGTGAGCGACCACACGTTGTCCTCCGCCTCCGGCGGAAGCTCGTACTCCTCCTCGATGCCCTTCAGCCCGGCCGCGAGCAGCAGCGCGTAGGCGAGATACGGGTTCGCCGCGGAATCCAGCGCCCGGTACTCCACACGGGAGGACTGCCACTTGTTCGGCTTGTACAGGGGGACGCGCACCAGCGCGGAGCGATTCAAGTGGCCCCAGCAGATGAAGCTCGGGGCCTCATCGCCGCCCCACAGCCGCTTGTACGAGTTCACAAACTGGTTCGTGACCGCCGAGACCTCGTTCGCGTGCCGCAGCAGGCCCGCGATGAACTGCTGCCCGGTGCGAGACAGCTGAAAGCGGGCGCCCTCCTCGTAGAAGGCGTTGTGATCGCCCTCGAACAAGGACATGTGCGTGTGCATGCCGCTGCCCGGCTTTCCGCCGAGCGGCTTGGGCATGAAGGTCGCGTACACGCCCTGCTCGATGGCCACCTCCTTCACGACGGCACGAAACGTCATGATGTTGTCGGCCGTCGCCAGTGCGTCGGCATACCGCAGGTCGATCTCGTTCTGCCCGGGGCCGGCTTCGTGATGGCTGTACTCGACCGAGATGCCGAGGTCTTCGAGCATGCGCACTGAGCGACGCCGGAAGTCGTGCGCCGTCCCACCTGGAACGTTGTCGAAATAGCCGGCCGAGTCCACTGGTTCGGGTCCGTCCGGACCGTACCGCGAGGACTTCAGGAGGTAGAACTCGATCTCCGGGTGCGTGTAGAAAGTGAAGCCGCGCTCGCCCGCCTTGGCGAGGGCGCGCTTGAGGACATGACGCGGATCGGCGACCGCCGGTGCCCCGTCGGGGGTGGTGATGTCGCAGAACATGCGCGCCGTGGGATCGATCTCGCCCCGCCATGGCAGGATCTGGAACGTCGTGGGATCGGGGTGTGCGAGCAGATCCGATTCGAAGGTGCGGGTCAGGCCCTCGATGGCGGAGCCGTCGAAGCCGAGGCCCTCGCCGAAGGCGCCCTCCACCTCCGCCGGCGCGAGCGCCACGGACTTCAGCGTGCCGATGACGTCCGTGAACCAGAGCCGGACGAACTTGACCCCGCGCTCCTCTATCGTGCGCAGTACGAAGTCACGCTGCTTGTCCATCGCATCCCTTCGCCGCCGGCGGGGTACAGCGGTCTCGTGTCAGATTACTGGGCTGCATCGTCCCCGGAGACGTCGCCCTCCTCTTTCCACTCCCGGGCGTCCTCCTCCGCCCAGGCGCGGGAGCGCTCCTCGATGATCTGAGGCGCACGCGCGGCTTCCTGCTCGGTGTCGAACGGGCCCGCCCGGTCGATGCCGAGAGACTGCGGGCCGTGCTCGACCTCGCCGGTCTTGAGGTTGTACCAGTACTTGTCCTCGTCGTACGACATGGCCGTCCTCCCGCAGTGTTCGTGGCTCCGTGCCTGTGACGATCCTAGCTAGGGTGGATCCATGTCTCAGGGAGTGCGGCGGGCGGTCGGTGTGGACATCGGCGGAACCGGCATCAAGGCCGGCGTCGTCGATCTGGCCGATGGTGAGCTGGTGAGCGACCGCGTGAAGGTCGCCACCCCTTCGGGTGCGAAACCCGACGACGTGCTGCAGGCGGTCACCCAGGTCCTCCATGACCTCGGCGTCGAAGAGGAGAAGCTGCCCCTGGGCGTGGCGTTCCCGGCCATCGTCAAGGACGGCCGCACCCTGTCGGCGGCGAACGTGTCGCCGAAGTGGATCGACTTCGCCGCGGAGGACTTCTTCGAGCAGGGGCTGGGGCGCGACATCCATTTCGCCAACGACGCGGATGTCGCAGGCATCGCCGAGGTGCGCTACGGCGCGGCACGCGGTGCGCGCGGGCTCACCATCCTGACCACGCTCGGCACCGGAATCGGCTCGGCGCTGCTGTACAACGGCGTCCTGATCCCGAACTCCGAGCTCGGTCATGTGCAGCGGGCCAAGCACGGCAAGGATGCCGAGGCGTACGCCGCATACTCGGCGATGGAGCGCGATGACCTCGATTGGGAGGAATGGGCCGAGCGTCTGCAGTGGTACTACAGCCACCTCGAGTTCCTGTTCTCCCCCGACCTGTTCGTCGTCGGCGGCGGCGTCTCCAAGCACGCCGACGAGTTCCTGCCACTGCTGGATCTGAAGGCCCCGATCGTTCCGGCGGTGCATCGCAACAACGCGGGGATCATCGGGGCGGCCGCCCTGGCCGGCGACTGAGACGTCGGGGCGAATGGGCCGGCCTGTACGCCGGGTTCTGTCCCGGGGCCGAAGCCCCATCGACGGTCATCTCTCTCGGCGACACGTTGCCGTGCCGCTCCAGCGGCCTACCCGGGGACTCGGCGGGCCGCGTCGTCATCCCCTGTCTGGCCTTGCTCCGGGCGAGGTTTGCCGTGCGGATCGCGTCACCGCGATCCCGGTGGTCTCTTACACCGCCCTTTCACCCTTACCGACTCCCGTCGGCGGTCTGCTCTCTGTGGCACTTTCTCGCGGATCGCTCCGGGTGGGTGTTGCCCACCGCCCTGCCCTGCGGAGCCCGGACGTTCCTCGGTGCGCTCGCGCGCCACGCGACCGTCCGGCCGACCCATTCGCGCCTCGATTCTAGCGGTCGCCGCCGAGCAACTGCCGGGATCAGCCCTTGTCCGCGGCGTCCGTGATCCGCAGCTCGAGCGGGAAGTCGACCGGGAACGCGCGGAACACCATCCGTCCCGCCGTCGTCGCGGCATCCGCGACCGCCTGCGCGACGGCGTCCGCACGGGCCCGCGGGGTGTGCACGATGATCTCGTCGTGCAGGAAGAACGCCAGATGCGGGCGCCGCGCGAACACCGCGCCCGAGCGGGTTGCGGCATCCGCGGGCGCGACCGGCGCGAACTCGGCGAGGAGGCGGCGCAGCTCGGCGAGCCAGACGAGGGCCCATTCGGCAGCGGTGCCCTGCACGACGAAGTTGCGCGTGAACCGGCCGCGGTCGCCTGCCGCCCGACGCGCGCGGGCCTCATCGGCCGCGGATGCGTCGACCACCGCGCCGCCGTGCCGCAGACGCAGCCAGGACTCCGGCGGCGGCGGAGACGAGCGCCCGAGCCACGTGGTCACCACCCCGCCTCGCTCGCCGACGCGGGCCGCCTCGTCGACCAGTGCCATGGCGTCGGGGTATGCGCGCCGCAGCCGCGGCAGCAGGCGCCCGCTGTCTCCCGTGGTCGCCCCGTACATCGCCCCGAGCATGGCCACCTTGGCCTCGGCGCGCGTGGGCACCGCCCCCGCCTCCACGACGCCGGCGTAGAGGTCGCGCCCGCGCGCCGCCTCCGCCAGGGCGCGGTCGCTTGACATGGCGGCCAGCACCCGCGGCTCCAGCTGAGCGACGTCTGCCACGACGAGGGTCCAATGCGGATCGGCGCGCACCGCCGCCCGCAGCAGCCGCGGCAGCTGCAGTGCTCCCCCGCCGGACGACGCCCAGCGACCGGTGACGACACCGGCCGGCACGTAGACCGGCCGGAATCGTCCGTCACGCACCCATTCGTCCAGCCACGACCACCCGTTGGCACTGAGCAGCCGCGCGAGCCTCTTGTACTCCAGCAGCGGCGCGATGACCGGATGCTCGTGCTGGGCGAGCTCCCAGCGACTGGTCGACTCCACCAGGACGCCCGCGCGATGCAGAGCCCGCAGCAGCTTCGGCTGCGAGTCCAAGCTGACGGTCGGATCATCCAGCGCTGCACGCACCTGGTCCGCCGCCTCCTGCACATGGGCGGGAAGTCCGCCTGAGCCGGAGCGCTCGCCGAGGACGGCGGTGAGGATCGCCTCGTGGGCTGCGACGTCCCAGGGAAGGCCTGCGGCGCGCAGCTCCGCGGCGATGAGGGCGCCGGCGCTCTCGGCCGCGACGAGCAGGCCCAGCCGGCCGGGATCGGCAGCGGAGGCGATCGCGGCGCGCTGCCGCGCGAACTCGGCCAATGCCTCATCCAGGTCCTCCGGCGGTCCTGCCGCCGGCAGCTCCTCGAGCTCGAACAGTGCGGCGTCCGGTGTCGGCGCTTCGGTCGCGCCGGCATCCCAGGCGACAGCGGCCCTCAGCTCCGCAGCCTGCGGGATCAGTGCGCTGTCGCGCAGGATCGCATGCACGAGGCGCAGATCGTGGCAGCGCGCAACGCGCACCCCGGCATCCAGCAGCGGGCCGTACCAGCCGGCGGTGTCACTCCACACCCAGCGCCGAGCGTCCTCCTCCTCGCGTGTGGCGACGAAGTCCGCGAGGACTCCCTCGATGTCGACGCGCCCGAGCTCGGCACCGCCGGCATCGAGCGCGGCCGCAGCGAACCCCGCGGCTGTGCGGCCCAGGACGAGCCATGCCGTCTCAGGCGCCGACGTCGCCCTCATCGCCGCGACGACCCGCTGAGCCGGCGCGGCTCACAGGCCAGACTCATCGGTGCGGACCAGGATGCACCCGCACTCGGGACAGGTGACCACGGCATCCTCGGGCGACTGGCGGATCGCCTGCAGATCGGTTCCGGACAGGACCATGCGACACCCCTCGCACGTCCGACGCTGGAGCAGTGCGGCACCCGCGCTGCGTGCGGCGAGCCGCTCGTACAGCGCCAGGAGGTCGGCGGGCACCGCGGCCGCGACCGCGACGCGTTCGCGGGTCGCCGCGTCGAACCGCGCGGTCGCGTCGGCCACCGACGCCTTGGCCTCGGCGCTGAGCCGGGCCCCCTCGTCGTTCGTGACGGCGATGAGCGCCTCCTGCGCGGCGACCTCGGCATCCGCCTCCTCGACACGCTCCATGAGCTCGAGCTGCGCGTCCTCGAGATCGCTCTTGCGCCGGGCCAGCGACGCGAGCTCGTGCTCGAGTCCCTGCGCGTCCTTCGGGCTGGTCACCGTGGTCAGAAGCTGCGCGTCACGGTCTGCCCGGGCATCGACGACCGCGACGTCCGATTCGATCCGGGCGAGCTCTGCCGTGAAATCGTCGCGGATGCCGAGGCGGGTGGCGAGCTCCTGCGACTGCTCCTGCCGCTGGGCGAGCAGCTCCTGCACCCGCCCCGCCTGGGCGGGGTTGCGCCGCGCGTCGTCGGCCTGCTTCAGGCGGGCGTCGAGGGCGGCGATGTCGAGCAGCATGCGCTGGTCTGCAGGGGTGGCGTTCACGACACCAACCTATCGTGGCGCACGCGGTGCCGCCGGGGCGGTGCCGCTCCTAGACTGATCCGGTCAGGGCCTTTAGCTCAGCTGGTAGAGCAACTGGTTTACACCCAGTAGGTCGTCGGTTCGATCCCGGCAGGGCCCACTCACCGTCACAGGGCCGCAAGGATCCCGCGATGGGCCTCGATCGAGCGGGTCGCCCCGGCCTCGGCGACGACGCTCGAGCGGACGACGCCGTCACGATCGATGAGGAAGCTGGCGCGGTCGGCGACGCCGCGCTCGCGCCGGAAGACGCCGTAGGCACCCGCAACCTCGCCGTGCGGCCAGAAATCGGAAGCCAGGTCGAACGCGTACCCCTGCTCCTTCGCCCACGCCCGCAGACTGTACGGGCTGTCGACGGAGACTCCGACCACGCGCACGGACGCGTCGTCGAAGACGGCGAAGTCGTCACGCAGCGCGCACAGCTCCTCCTGGCATCGCGGCGAGAACGCCAGCGGGAAGAACACCAGCAGCACGGGGCCGTCGCGCCACGCCTCGCTCAGCGTGAGGTGACCGCCGCCCGCGGTGGGCAGGGTGAAGTCCGGCGCCTGATCAC
>DASSYC010000237.1:0-18012 GCA_035703465.1 Microbacterium sp.
GGTGTCGCCCACTTTGCCGCGCAGGACGGGGCCGGGGGCGGTGCCGCCGAAGGTCCAGCGCTCCTGCCGGATGCCGGGGGCGACCTCCTCGACGATCTCCTGCGCCTTCAGGGTGATGCGGTGCACGGTCTCGTCGCCCGCGGGCGCGAGGGCCGCCGGCCAGGGCTCGAAGCCTGCGGCGGGCTCGGTGCCGTCGAGGTCGACGTCGTCGGCAGCGCTGGGCTCGCCGGTGCTCGATCCGTGGTCGTGGGCGCCACCGGCATCCCCCGCGCCGGCCGGCGCGCCCACCGCGACGACCTTCAGCTCCATGCCCATCTGCCGGTGTCCGGCGATGGAGCACCATCCGGCCATGTCGGCGCCGATGACGCCGACCTCGATGGTCTCCGACGCGCCGGGCGCGAGTCGGGCGGTGCGCACGCCGTTCGCGAAGGTCAGGTCGTGCACGTCGGTGCCGGTGTTCTCGAAGGTGACCTCGAGGGTGCTGCCCACCGGCACCTCGAGGACGTCGGGGGTGAAGTGCATGCCCTCCACCTGCACGGTGATGTGCGTGGTCTCGCCGGTGGCAACGACGTCTTCCGCGGGCGCGGCCACGGCGATGCCGGCGGCGGCGGGGTCGGCGGCCACGCCGCCGGCCACGCACAGGGCGAGCACGGCGAACGCCGCGACGAGCCCGCCGGCTCGGCGTGGCGGGGGCGGTGCGGCATCCGCCGGCATCCCGATCCCCACCCGGCGGCTGCGGTCGGGCTTCGCACCCTCCCCGCGGCGCACGCGACGCCCCACGACCAGCGCGCGGATCACGAGCACGAGGAACGCGACGACCACCCCCGCTGCGATGAACGACAGCAGCACGCGGGCCAGACTCGGCATGGGAAGCAGGTACAGCAGGATCGACCCGTTGAACGCGACGATGCGGAACGCCCAGCCCCCATCCAGCACCTCCGCACCCGCCTTCGCCGCCTGCGGGCTGCCCATCGCGACCACCGGCAGCAGGTAGCTCATCGCTCCGCTGACCAGCTGCACGGCGAAGCCGGCCACGAGCGGCCCGAGCACGACCAGATACGCGTCGCGCAGCTCCGCCCAGCCCGGCATGAGCACTGCCTGCACCGCGAGGGTCGCGGCGGCGCCCAGCACCCAGACGAACGCGCAGGCGAGGCTCCACCCGGCGAAGGTGGCCGGCGGCATGGCGCGCGCCTGGCGCCACCCCTCCCGGCCGATCAGCAGCGCGCCGGCGAGCCACACGACCATTCCCACCGCGACCAGCGCCTGGATGTCGACGAGCGGGCCGGCCGCGGCGATGATGAGCCCGGCGAGCAGGATCCACAGGGCGCGGCGACCCGCAGCATCCGCCGAGTCCTGGATGCGCGCGTGCAGCACCGTCGGCCACAGCAGCACGAGGGTGCCCAGGGCCGTCATGCCGATCCAGCCGTAAGCGTTGAGCACGAGGTGCGCGGTGACGAGCCGGTCGGTGAGCGTGGGGTCGCCGGCCATGACGGCCCCGATCGCGATGCCGCCGAGGAAGACGATCGCCGCGGCGATGTAATAGCGCACGAGCGGTCCGAAGCGCGAGGGCAGCGCACTGCGGGACTGGATGGCCAGCAGCACCGCGTGCGCGATGATCGCCGCAGCCACGACGACCGCGCCGGTGATGACGAGCGGGAGCGAGGCCGTCATGACACCCGCGACAAGCACCAGGGCACCTGCACTGTGGGTGCCGAGCCGGATGCCCAGACCCACCCGTCCACCGGGGGCGGCGCGACGCAGCAGAGTGTCGGCGAAGTGCTGCGACCAGATGAGGATCGCGGCGGTCACCGCGCCCAGCAGCGGCAGGTGCACCATGAGCCACAGCGGCTGGTCGACGAACCGGTGCACGCCGACGGCGACGATCGTCAGCACGATCCACCCCAGCACCACCGAGTTGGTGGCCAGGTACCAGTTACGCCGCGACACGGGTCTCGTTCTCCTTCTCCTTCTTCGCGCGGCGCTCGGCGGCGCCCTCGCGCACCGACAGCACCACCGCGGTGACGCCGAACAGGACCATTGCGATCGCCGCGCCGAAGCCGCTCAGCTGCAACCCCAGGACGCTGCCCCAGGCATCGCCGACGATGACGCGCACCAGCAGCGACAGCTGCAGCAGCGCCACCGGCAGGTACAGCACCGGGTGGTACGGGATGCGCACCCGCAGCACCGCCGGCAGGATGATCGGCGCGTGCGCCATGATCATCGTGATCACGAAGCCCAGGAAGACCGCGTGCGTGGTCGCGTCGAACAGCGGACCGTCGGTCTGCGGGCCGCCCAGCAGCCAGCCGACTCCGGCGACGGCGAGCCATGCGTATCCGGCGAGCAGGCACACCGCGACGAATTTCGGCAGCCCCGGCTGGCGCAGCATCCTGCGGGCCACGTCGTAGCGCCCGAGCCACGCGACGATCGCGAGCAGCGCGATGCCGGCCAGGGGGACGGCCACCACCGGCATGGTGAGCGAGAGCAGGGCGGATGCCGCAAGCCCTACGCCCAGCCACAGCAGCAGGTTCTCGGCGAAGCGCCCGGGGCTGGCAAGGCGCGCGAGCTCGAGACGCTCGCCCGCGATGGTGAGCACGAGGAACGCGGCCAGCTGCGGCACCAGCCACGCGGGCTGCACACCCCCGCACCAGGCGACGCCGGCGGTGACGGCGATGACCGCGCCCGTGCCCTGCACCGCGGTGGCGGTCATCGGCTGGCGGCGCCAGATCGCGAAGTACTGTGCGCAGTGCGCGACGGCGCCAAGTGTGATGAGCACCTTGCCGACCAGGGGCGAGAACGGCAGCAGCACCGCGATAGCGCCGACGGCGAACAGGATGGGCGCGGAATACGCCCACGCAGCGCGCAGGGCGACGGCACGCTCGAGACTGATGAGCGTGCCGACGAAGCCGAAGACCAGCAGCGGCGCGTGCATCTCGGGCAGAGCCTCGGTGGGCACGGGCATCGGCACGCCCATGAGCAGCAGCCCGGCGTTCAATCCCAGCAGAAGGAGCACAGCCGCGGGGGCCACGAAGAGAAGGCGGATTCCCGGGCCGCTCCGCGGCGAGTGGTCCACGCCCTCTACGCTACGGGATGCTCGCGTGGTCACGGCCGCGGGCTCCCTGTCAGCGGTGCCCGCGGCGCTTGCCCGCCGTGGACATCAGCACCCATGCGCGGCAGTCAGATTCCTGTGACCAGGCGGATGCCATCGGCGACCTTGGAGAGCACGTAGTTCGGCACGTGTCCAACAGGATGGGTCTCCACGAACTCCCTGGCGACCGGGCCGAGCTGAGACACCACCGCGACCGAGTCTTTACCGAGCCCGGAAGCGTCGACGGGAATGAGCACGTTGCCGGGAAACGCTTCGAGGGCGAGATTCGACGTCAACGGCACGACGAGCACCGTCGCGATCCTGGTGGCGAGGAGCCAGTCTTCCTGCATGACAACCGCTGGTCGACGCCTTGCCGACTCCGATCCGCGGGGGGATCCGAAGTCAACCCACACGACGTCCCCGTGCGCGATCACCACTCGACATCCGCCAGCATCATACGCTCCGCCTCACGCACGAACGGGCTGTCCGCGATTGGCTGCCCCACGCGTTCGATCACGGAATCCGCGAGCGCGGTCAGCTCAGCCTCACCCTCGAGTTCCTCCACGAAGCGGCGGCCCGCACGCTGAAAGAACTCGGAGCGGTTCATGCCGTGTCGAGCGGCAACCCTCTCGAAGCGTTCGAAGTCGCCGTCGGGTATCGAGATCGCAGTCTTCATGCCGCAAGTATGACTGGTTATACTCCGGCCGGGCTGAGGCTCTCTCAGCGACGCTTCGATTCGTAGGCCGCGATCTCGCCGAGCTTGGGAGCATAGCTGCCGGCGGGGTCGTGCCGCAGGTCGAGCCACACATCCACCAGCAGCTTCGCCGCCGCCGGCGCGATGACGTTCTGCCCCATGCACAGGATCTGCGCGTCGTAGTTCTCGACCGACCCACGCACGGTCACCAGGTCATGGGCTGTAGCGGCGCGCACCCCGCTCACCTTGTTGGCGACGATGGCTGTGCCGACGCCGGTGCCGCAGATGAGGATGCCGCGGTCCGCAGTGCCATCGGCGATCGCCTGCGCGGCCCGGAACGACACCTCCGGGTAAGTGATGTCGGGCGCCGACAGATCCACGACCTCGCTCACCCGCCGGTCATGCTCGAGGTGCGCCTTCAGCTCGTCCTTCAGGGCCGCGCCGTTGCTCGGCGCCCCGATCACGATCCGCATGCCGTCACCCCGCCCGGTGCTCGAGCCGGATCACCACGGACTTCGAGGTCGGCGTGCCCGAGACATCCGCCGTCGAATCCAGCGGAACCAGCACATTGCTCTCCGGGAAGTACGCCGCCGCATTGCCGCGCGGCGTGTCGTACGCGACGATGCGGAACTCCTCTGCCCGGCGCTCCTCGATACCTCCCCCGCTCCCCGAGTCCGGGGAGGGGCGCCTCCACTCCGAGACGATATCGACGATCTCGCCGTCGGTGAAGCCGAGCGCGGCGATGTCCTTGCGGTTGACGAGCACCACACGACGGCCGCCGGTGATGCCCCGGTAGCGGTCGTCCTTGCCGTAGATCGTGGTGTTGTACTGATCGTGCGAGCGCAGCGTCTGCAGCAGCAGCCGCCCGTGCGGGATGAACGGGTAGACCAGCGGATTCACCGTGAACATCGCCCGGCCCGTCGCCGTCGCGAACATGCGCTCGTCGCGCGGACCGTTGGGCAGGTGCAGTGTGCGGCCCTTATCGATCTTCTGCTCGTAATCGGAGAAGCCCGGTACGACGTTGGCGATGTGCTCACGGATGAGTGCGTAGTCGCCCTCGAGCGCCGCCCAGTCCGCCCGCGGCACATTTCCCCGGCCGAACAGCAGCGCGCACAGTCGTGCGATGATCGCCACCTCACTGAGCATGTCGTCGGACGGAGGCGCGAGGCGGCCCCGGGAGGCGTGCACAGCGCCCATCGAGTCCTCGACGGTGACCCTCTGCTCGGTGACCGCGCCGTCGCGGCCGGTCCGGCGGTCGCGGTCGGTGCGGCCCAGCGTCGGGATGATCATCGCGCGCCTGCCTGTCACCACGTGCGACCGGTTGAGCTTGGTGGACACGTGCACCGTGAGATCGAGGTTGCGCATGCCCTGTTCGACGACGGCGGTGTCGGGCGTGGCCGAGACGAAGTTGCCCCCCATGCTCATGAAGAACTTCGCCTTGCCATCGCGCATGGCGCGGATCGCCTCGACGGTGTCGTGCCCGTGGGGCCGGGGCGCGTTGAACGCGAACTCCTCGTCCAGCGCAGCCAGGAATGCCTCGGACGGCTTCTCGTAGATGCCCATCGTGCGGTCGCCCTGCACGTTCGAGTGCCCGCGCACCGGGCACACGCCCGCGCCGGGGCGGCCCATATTGCCCTGCAGCAGCAGGACATTGACGATGTCGCGCAGCATCGGCACCGAGTGCTTGTGCTGCGTCAGCCCCATCGCCCAGCACACGATCGTCGCCGGCGACGTCCGCACCATGTCGGCGATGCGCCGCAGGGCGTTCTCGGGCACGCCGGTCGCCGCGACCAGTTCGCGCCACGGCACGTCGGCCATGGCCTGCCGGTAGGCCTCGAAGCCGCTTGTGTGATCGGCGATGAACGCCGCATCGAGCACTCCGCCGTGCTGGGCCTCGTACTCGAGCAGGTGCTTGCCGATCGCCTGGAACAGCGCCTGATCGCCGCCGAGGCGGATCTGCACGAACTCCTCGGCCATCCTGGTGCCGCCGAGGATCACGCCCTTGACCGTCTGGGGGTTGTCGAAGCGGACGAGCCCGGCTTCGGGCAGCGGGTTGACCGCGACGATGGTGGCGCCGTTGCTCTTCGCCTTCTCGAGCGCACTGAGCATGCGCGGGTGGTTCGTGCCCGGGTTCTGCCCGGCGATGATGATCAGGTCGGCGTTGTGCACGTCTTCGATCGACACGGTGCCTTTGCCGATGCCGAGGGTCTGGTTCAGTGCCGACCCGGAGGACTCGTGGCACATGTTCGAGCAGTCCGGCAGGTTGTTGGTGCCGAATCCGCGCACGAGCAGCTGGTAGAGGAAGGCGGCCTCGTTCGAGGTGCGGCCGGACGTGTAGAAGATCGCCTCGTTCGGGTCGTCGAGGCCGAGCAGCTCGTCGGCCACGGTCTGCAGCGCCTCGTCCCACGAGATCGGGCGGTAGTGGGTGGCGCCCTCGTCGAGGATCATCGGATGCGTCAGCCGCCCCTGCTGGCCGAGCCACCAGTCGTCGCGCTCGGCGAGCTCTGCCAGCGGGTGCTGTGCGAAGAAGTCGGGGGTGACGCGGCGCAGCGTCGCCTCCTCGGCGACGGCCTTGGCCCCGTTCTCACAGAACTCGGCGACGTGCCGCTTGTCGGTCTCGGGCCAGGCGCAGCCGGGACAGTCGAAGCCGTCCTTCTGGTTGATCTTCCGCAGGGTCTGGATGCTGCGCGTGACGCCCATCTGCTCGTACGAGATCTGCAGCGCGTGCAGCACACCGGGCACTCCCACCGCCCGCTTCTTGCGGTCGCCGACTCTGATCTTCGTCTCGTCGATGCCTTCGCGCGGTGCCCTCGTCGCCATGCCCCTATCGTAGGCGGCCCCGGTCAGCGCCGACCGGTGCCGAAGATGCCGCGGATCACGCCGTTGAGGATCGTCTGCGTCGTCTTCGAGTTGAGCACTTCCTCCAGCGGCGATTTCGAGCTCTTGCGCGACGACGTGCGCGAGGTGCCGGCGGTCTTCTTCAGCAGTCGCTCGTACTCGGCCTGGGCCTTCTTCTCGGCGGCGGCCTGCGCCTTGTCGATCGCCGCCTTCTGCTTGGCATACTCGGCATCCGCCTTCGCCTTCTCAAGCGCCGCATCTTCGGCCTGCGCCGCCTGCTCGGCCGCGTTCATCTTCGCGGTGAGGATCTCGCGAGCCGACTCGCGGTCGATGGCCGTGCCGTACTTCGCCAGCAGCGGCGAGGCGCGCACCGCGCGCTCGATGTCGGGGTCGGGCGTGGGCGACATGAGCCCCTGTGGAGCGCGCATGCGCGTCCAGGCGACCGGGGTGGGCGCGCCCTTCTCGCTCATGACGGTCACGATCGCCTCACCGGTGCCCAGCTCCTGAAGCACCCGCTCGAGGTCGTAGCCCGACACGGGGTAGGTGCCCACCGTCGCGCGCAGCGCCTTCGCGTCGTCGGGGGTGAAAGCGCGCAGCGCGTGCTGCACGCGCGAGCCCAGCTGCCCCAGCACGTCGGAGGGCACGTCCTTCGGCGTCTGCGTCACGAAGAAGACGCCCACGCCCTTCGAGCGGATCAGCCGCACGGTCTGCACGATCGCCGAGACGAAATCCTTCGAGGCATCCTTGAACAGCAGGTGCGCCTCGTCGAAGAAGAACACCAGCTTCGGCTTGTCGAGGTCGCCCACCTCGGGGAGGATCTCGAACAGCTCGGCCAGGAGGTACATGAGGAACGTCGAGAACAGGGCCGGTTTGTCGGCGACGCCGGGCACCTCGAGCAGCGAGATGATGCCTCGATCGTCGCCAGCGGTGCGCAGGAAGTCGGTCACCTCGAACTCGGGCTCGCCGAAGAAGACGTCGGCACCACCGTCGGCGAAGGTGATCAGCTCGCGCAGGATGACGCCGGCCGTCGCCGACGACAGTCCCCCGAGGTTCTTCAGCTCGGCCTTGCCCTCGTCGCTGGTGAGGTAGCTGAGCACCGCGCGCAGGTCGCTGAGGTCGACGAGCGCCAGCCCGTTCGCGTCGGCGTAGTGGAAGACGAGACCGAGGCTCGACTCCTGAGTCTCGTTGAGTCCCAGCACCTTGCTCAGCAGCAGCGGTCCGAACCCGCTGACCGTCGCCCGCACCGGCACCCCTTTGCCGATGCCGCCGAGGGCGAAATACTCCGTGACGGATGCCTCCGGCATCCAGTCCTGCCCGATCGCCTTCGTGCGCGCCAGCAGCTTGTCGCTGGGCTCGCCGGGAGTGGCGACACCGGACAGGTCGCCCTTGATGTCGGCGGCGAACACCGGCACGCCCTTGGCAGCCAGCTGCTCGGCCAGGCCCTGCAGAGTGCGGGTCTTGCCGGTGCCGGTCGCTCCGGCCACCAGCCCGTGCCGGTTCATCATGCCCAGCGGAATGCGGATCTGCGCCTCGGGCACAGCCTCGGTGTTCACCAGCGCCCCGAGGTCGAGGGTCTCGGCATCGAACGTGTACCCCGAGATGACCGCGGCGACCTCGTCGGCAGAGAGCGGACCGGATGCCGCAGCATCCGGCTGCGCCACGGCACCACCGCCCGAACCCGCCTTCGCCGCGGCGGCCTCGGCTGCCGCCAGCGCCGCCTTGGCCTGCGCGGCCTTGGCGGCCGCTTCGGCGGCTTCGGCCTCGGCGCGCAGGCGCGCGAGTTCTGCGGCGGAGACGGCATCGGGCTCTGTCATGGCGTCAGCCTACCGACGCCGCGCGGCGGCGCCCCCGCTACAGTGAACGCGTGCGATCCGCCCCGTCCCGCGCCACGACCGTCGTCGTGGTCATCGCGACCGTGCTGGTGTATCTCAGTGCCCTGAGCAGCGTGGCCCTCGGCATCCTCATCCTGCTCAGCCGCTACCAGGTGCCCGACGACCTCGTGCTGTCGGTGACCCTCGTGGGTGCGGCGATCATCCTGTTCGGCCTGCTCATGATCGCGATCGCGTCCGGGCTCTGGCGCGGCAGCCGGTTCGCGCGCCTTCTGATCACGGTCTACTTCGGCATCCTCGTCGCGCTCAACGTCATCACGATCGTGACCTCCGACTGGGATGCGTTCAGCTTCGTGCAGATGAGCGTGCAGGCGCTCGTCGTCGCGGCGCTGTGGGTCCCGCCCGGGTCACTGCGGTTCGCCCCGGCCGACTCCGGGGCCGAGCCGCTGGCCGTGGCCTGACTGCGCCGGGTCGAGCTGGCGCGCCACGTACCGGCGGTGGAAGAAGCGCACGACCTCGATCAGCCCGATGGTGGCGATCGTGACACCGGTGATCAGCCACGCCGCGTCTTCACCCGGGTCGACGAGCTGGAAGAACTCGGTGAGGGCGGGGATCGTGAAGATGCCGATCAGCGCGATGAACATCGCCCCGATCACGAGCACCTTGAAGCGCGTCACAGGCCGAGAGAGCACCGTGAGCACCCAGATGCCCACGATGGCGAGGATGATGGTCGCCCCCGTGCGCAGCTCCGGCTCCTCGACGCCGAGCCGCATCGCCCCGAGCGTGTAGAGCAGCAGGGCGACGGCGATGATGACGCCGGCGGGGATCGCGAAGCTGAGCGAGCGGCGCAGGAACCCGGGGACGTAGCGCTGCCGGTTGGGCATCAGCGCGAGGAAGAACGCCGGGATGCCGATGGTCAGCCCGTCGGTGATCGACAGCTGTCGCGGCAGGAACGGGAACTCCAGCATGAAGAAGCCGAACAGCAGCGCGAGGCCGGTCGCATATGCGGTCTTGGTGAGGAACAGCATCGAGACCCGCTCGATGTTCGCGATCACCTGGCGGCCCTCGGCGACGACATCGGGCAGGTGCGAGAACCGGCCGTCCAGCAGCACCAGCCGCGCCACGGCCTTGGTCGCCGCCGACCCCGAGTTCATGGCGATGCCGAGGTCGGCCGTCTTGATCGCGAGCGCGTCGTTGACCCCGTCGCCGGTCATCGCCACCACGTGCCCGCGACCCTGCAGGGCGATCACGAGCCGCTTCTTCTGCTCGGGGGTGACCCGGCCGAAGACCTGGTGCGCGTCGAGCACCTCGCCCAGCTCGGCGTCGTCGTCGGGGAGCTTTCGGGCGTCGAAGCCCTCCTCGACGTGGAGGCCCACCTCGCGGGCGATGGCGGCGACCGTGCGGGGGTTGTCGCCGGAGATGATGCGGATGCCGACGTCCTGCTGACGGAAGTACTCCAGGGTCTGCGCGGCATCCGGTCTCACCTGCTCGCGGAAGGTCAGCACCATCGCCGGCCGCACGCCGTCGGGCAGGCGCTCAGCCTCCACGTCGGCATCGTTGAGGGGCGCGTCGGAGTGCGCGAGCACGAGGGTGCGCCTGCCTGTCGCGGCGAGCTCGGTCACGGTGCGTCCGAAGTCGGTGGACGGATCGGATGCCTCGTCCCCGAAGATCATCTCCGGGGCGCCCATGATCCACGTGCCCGCTGGGGCGGCGGCGCCGGCGAACGATACGGCGCTCCACTTGCGGGCGGAGGAGAACGGGATCGTCTGCGCGAGCTCGAGCGGCCGGTCCACCGGGTAGGGCTCGCGCAGGCAGCGCGCGGTCGCGTTGGCATCGGGTGCGGCGCCGTACCAGGCCAGCACGTCGGCGGCGTGGGGCTCATACCCGCGCAGCGGATGCGCCGCGTGGAAGTCGATGTCGCCGGCGGTGAGCGTGCCGGTCTTGTCGAGGCAGATCACGTCGACGCGCGCGAGCCCCTCGACGGCGGGCAGCTCGTTGACGAGCACCTGGCGCCGGGCGAGCTTGGCGGCGCCGACCGCGAACGCGATCGAGGTCATCAGCACGAGCCCGAGCGGGATCATGGCGGTGAGTGCGGCGATCGTGTTGACCACCGACTGCACCCAGCCGCCCGTCTCCCACGCCTGCACCCACCCGCCGGCGACCATGACCTGCGCGTTGAGCACGAGCAGCCCGATCGGGCCGATCGCCCAGGCCATGAATTTGAGCACCCGATCGATCGAGGTGCGCAGCTCGGAGGCGACGAGCGAGAACCGCTTGGCCTCGTCGGCGAACCGGTTGGCGTACGAGTCGGCGCCGACCCGGTTGACCTGCGCATCGCCCTCGCCGGCGACCACGATCGAGCCCGACAGCACCTCGTCGCCGGGGTGCTTGTCGACGGCGTCGGACTCGCCCGTCAGCATCGACTCGTCGATCTGCAGGCCGCGGGATGCCACCACCACCGCGTCGGCGGGCACCTGGTCGCCCGCGCGCAGCACGAGGATGTCGTCCATCACGACATCCGTCGGCGCGATCTCGGCCTCTTCGCCGTCGCGGCGCACCCGCGCGCGGGGCGCGTTGAGCAGGGCGAGACGGTCCAGCGCGGCCTTCGCGCGGAACTCCTGCCAGCAGCCGATGATCGAGTTGCCCAGCGCTGCGAAGCCGAACAGCGCATCCTGCCAGCGCCCCAGCAGGAACAGCACGAAGAAGCACGCGAAGATGATGCCGTTGAACAGTGTGAACACGTTCGCGCGGATGATGGTCCACACGCTGCGGCTCGTGTCGGGCCGGAAGTCGTTGCCGCGCCCGGCGGCGACCCGCTCGGCGACGTCTGCCGTGCTCAGCCCGATCGCGGGGTCGATCTGCACGGCATCCGCGACGGAGGGGGCGTCGGTGGCCGGCACGGCCGCGGCATCCGTCATGTCGTCACTTTAGCGAGGCCCTCCGCGCGCAGCGGCTTCGCGAAGACGGCGGCGACCAGCAGCGCCGCCGCCGCGCCGATCAGCGCTCCTCCGATGGTGTCGGTGAGCCAATGTGCACCGAGGTATGTGCGTGAGAAGGCCATGAGCACCACCCACGCAGCGCCGGCCAGCGCCGTCCACAGGTGCGGGAAGAGGACGAACAGCGCCATCGCGACCGTCGCCGCATTCGCGACGTGGCCAGACGGAAAGGAGCCGAAGTCCGAGATGACGAGGATGTCCTCCGGGCGAGCACGGCCGACGAGGTGCTTGACCACCTGCACCATGCCGGCGCTGACCGCTGCCGCGACGACGAAGTACGCGGCGCTCCACGGGCGGCCCAGCACGACAAGCACCACGGCGACGCCGATCGGCACCACGAGGATGGCCACCCAGCCGCCCCCGATCACGTTCATCGCGTACGAGAACCAGAGCAGCAGCGGTGCGCGCACCGGCACGAGGAGGTCCTGCCAGGCCCGGTCGATGGGGAAGGGTCCGTCGTCGACGCCGAGGAGGATGCCCGCCGTCAGCAGCACCGTCGCACCCAGCAGCGCGGCGCCGACCCACAGACTGACTCGCGCATGCGGCATCCGCCCATCCTGTCAAACTCACGGCACGTCATGATGGAGACGTGACCGTCACCGATGTCGTCCGGGCGTGCATCGCCCCACTCACCCGAACTCGCGCGTTCCGCGCCGCCGGACCCAGACTGCTGCCGCCGGTGGAGCGGTGGCTGGAGCGGCTCACCGGAGGCCGGGTGCAGCTGAGCGCGCTGCTGGTGCCGTCGCTCGTGCTGCACACGATCGGCGCGACATCGGGTGCGCCGCGCGAGGCGCCCCTCATGTACACGCCCGATGGTCAGGGCCGCGCGATCGTCGCGGGCACCAATTTCGCCGGGTCGCGGCATCCGGCGTGGACGACCAACCTGCTCGCCCACCCGGACGCCTGGATCACCGTGCGCGGCCGGCGCATGCCCGTCCGCGCGACACCGATTCCCGACGACGAGCGCGATGCGGCATGGACGCGCATCGAGCGGCAGTGGCCGGGCTACCGGTCGTACGAGCGCGAGTCGGGCCGGACGGTCCGCCTGTTCCGGCTGCAGCCGGTGCGCGCCCACGACGCCGAATTGGGTTAGATGCGGCCCAGCGCCTCCTCGAGGTCGCCGATGAGGTCGCCGGCATCCTCGATCCCCACCGACAGCCGCACGACGTTCTCGGGCACCGCCAGCGCCGTGCCGCGCAGCGAGGCGTGGGTCATCTCGGGCGGGTAGCCGATGAGCGACTCCACGCCGCCCAGCGACTCGGCAAGCTGGAACAGCCGCGTCGACTCGGCGTACGCGCGCGCCGCTTCCGGGCCGTCGGCGAGCCCCAGGGCGACCATGCCGCCGAAGGCGGACATCTGCCTCGCCGCGATGACGTGGCCGGGGTGCGAGGCGAGCCCCGGGTAGTAGACGGTCGCGAACTCCGGGCGCTGGGACGCCCACTCGGCGATCGCCTGCGCGTTCTCGGAGTGCCGCTGCATCCGCACCCCCAGCGTCTTGATGCCGCGGGTGGTCAGCCACGCATCCAGCGGCGCCGAGACAGCGCCGACGGCGAACTGCTGGAACGAGAGCGCCTCGAGCAGGGTGTCATCGCGCAGCACCACGGCCCCGCCGAGCACATCGGAGTGGCCGCCCAGGTACTTCGTGGTCGAGTGCACGACCACGTCGGCGCCGAGCTCGAACGGACGCTGCAGGGCGGGCGAGGCGAACGTGTTGTCCACCACCAGCAGCCCGCCCGCGCCGTGGGCGATCTCTGCGAGCGCCGCGATGTCGGTGATCTTCAGCAGCGGATTGCTCGGGGTCTCGACCCATACGACCTTGGTGGTGGGACGGATGCCGGCACGCAGCGCGTCGAGGTCGGAGAGTTCGAGAGTCGTGGTCTCCACGCCCCACCGGCCGAAGACGGCGGTGAGCAGCCGGTAGGTCCCGCCGTAGACATCGTTGCCGAGGATGACATGGTCGCCGGGCTTGAGGATGCCGCGCAGCAGCGCATCCTCGGCGGCCAGCCCCGACGCGAACGACCTCGCGTGGGCGCCGCCCTCGAGCGCCGCCAGCTGCGCCTCCAGCGCCGAGCGCGTGGGGTTGCCGGCCCGGTTGTACTCGTAGCCGCCGCGGAAGCCGCCGATGCCGTCCTGGACGAACGTCGAGGTCTGGTAGATCGGCGGGATGATCGCGCCGGTGGTCGGATCGAACGCCTGGCCGGCATGGATCGCGCGCGTGTCGAAGTGCTGGTCGTTGGTCACCCGTCGAGCCTACGGCCCGGCCCGGCGGAGGCCCTCGGGAGGTTACGCCCGGTGACCCCTCCCCCGCTGTGGCCCCTCGTCCGTCAATCGCGGGGACCAGCTCCGCGGGTGAGGTAGGCGAGGAGGTCCTGGCGGGTCACCACGGTGTACGGCTTGCCGTCGCGGGTCACCAGCAGCGCGTCGGCGGTGGCCAGCGCGTCACGTGCCTGCGCGACCGAGTCGCGGAACCCGATGAGCGGCAGACGATCCCCGGCATGCTGGGATACGGCATCCGTCGTCTTCGCCTCGCCGCGGAAGACCCGCTCCAACAGGCTCTTCTCGTCGATCGAGCCGATCACCTCGCCCATGACCACCGGCGGCGGCGCGCTCAGCACGAGCAGCTGCGACACTCCGTACTCGCGCATCAGCCCGATCGCGTCGAGCACGGTGTCGGTGGGGCGGGCATGGACGAGATCGGGGATGCCGGCGGCTCGGGTGGCCACGACATCCGCCACCTTCTCGACCCCGTCGCCCTGCGTGAAGCCGTACTCGCGCATCCACTGCTCGTTGAAGATCTTGCCGAGGTAGCCGCGGCCGCTGTCGGGAAGCAGCACCACCACGACCGCGTCTGCAGGGAGATCGCGGGCGATGCGCAGTGCGCCGGCCACCGCCATCCCGCTCGATCCGCCCACCAGCAGGCCTTCCTCGCGGGCGAGCCGGCGGGTCATCGCGAACGATTCGGCATCGCCGACGGCGACGATCTCGTGCGGCACCTGCGGGTCATAGGCCCCCGGCCAGATGTCCTCGCCGACGCCCTCGACGAGGTACGGACGGCCGGTGCCGCCGCTGTACACGCTGCCCTCGGGATCGACGCCGACGATGCGCACGGCGTCATGCGAGACCTCGCGCAGGTACCGCCCGGTGCCCGAGATCGTGCCTCCGGTGCCGATGCCGGCGACGAAGTGCGTGACCTGCCCGTCGGTGTCGCGCCAGATCTCCGGCCCGGTCGTCTCGTAATGGCTGCGCGGGCCGTTGGGGTTCTCGTACTGGTTGGGCTTGAAGGCGCCCGGGATCTCGCGGGCGAGGCGGTCGCTGACGCTGTAGTACGACTCGGGCGAATCGGCGGCCACCGAAGTAGGGGTCACCACGACCTCGGCGCCGTAGGCGGTGAGCACGTCGATCTTGTCCTGCCCAACCTTGTCGGGCACGACGAACACGCACCGGTAGCCGCGCTGCTGGGCGAACAGCGCCAGGCCCACACCTGTGTTGCCGCTCGTGGGCTCGACGATCGTGCCGCCGGGCTGCAGGAGGCCGGATGCCTCGGCGGCAGCGATGATGCGCCCGGCGATGCGGTCCTTGCTCGAGCCGCCGGGATTGAGGTACTCGATCTTGGCGAGCACCGTGGCCGCGATGTCCGCGGTCACCCGATTGAGCCGGACCAGTGGCGTGTCGCCGACGAGGTCGACGACAGAGGCGGCGAATCTCATCCATTCACGGTAGTGCAGGCACGACGAAGGCCCCGGGTGTGTTTCCCGGGGCCTTCGTTCGCAGTGCGAGGTCTTACTTGAGGGTGACCGTCGCGCCGGCCTCTTCGAGGGCGGCCTTGGCCTTCTCGGCGGCCTCCTTGGGCGCAGCCTCGAGCACGGGCTTCGGGGCGGCGTCGACGACGGCCTTGGCCTCGCCGAGGCCGAGCGAGGTGAGCTCGCGGACGACCTTGATGACCTGGATCTTCTTGTCGCCGGCAGCCTCGAGGATGACGTCGAACGAGTCCTTCTCCTCCTCGGCGGCGGCCTCTCCACCCGCGCCACCAGCGGCCGGCGCACCAGCGGCGGCGACGGCGACGGGGGCGGCGGCGGTGACCTCGAAGGTCTCCTCGAACTTCTTCACGAACTCGCTGAGCTCGATGAGCGAGAGCTCCTTGAAGGCGTCGAGCAGCTCGTCGGTGGTGAGCTTTGCCATGATGTTTCTCCTTGTTGTGGTTTCTGTCTTCGCCGGACCTGAGATCAGGCCGCGGACTCCTGCTTCTCACGCAGCGCGTCGACCGTGCGGACGGCCTTCGACAGCGGTGCCTGGAAGAGATATGCCGCCTGGAACAGCGAGGCCTTCATCGCACCGGCGAGCTTCGCCAGCAGGACTTCACGGCTCTCGAGGTCGGCGAGCTTGTTGACCTCGTCCGCGCTCAGAGGTGCTCCGTCGAAGAAGCCGCCCTTGATCACGAGAAGAGGGTGTGCCTTGGCGAAGGCACGCAGCCCCTTCGCGACGGCGACCGGGTCGCCGTGCACGAACGCGATGGCCGACGGACCCTTCAGGTCATCGTCCAGCGACGAGATCCCGGCGTTGTTGGCCGCGATCTTGGTCAGCGTGTTCTTCACCACGGCGTACTCCGCGTCCTGACGGATGCTGTTGCGGAGCTCCTTGAGCTCGGCAACCGTCAGACCGCGGTACTCGGTCAGCAGAACGGCGGTCGAGCCCTCGAAGTTCTTCGTGAGCTCGGCAACCGTGGCTTCCTTCTGCGCCATGGCCACTCCTTGTAGGTATGAGACGCTCCGCGGTGGCGGGGCGCCGGCCTCGGTGCCGGTGCCCTGGCAAAAGAGAAGAGCTCCGGCGCAAGCGCACGGAGCTCGGTCGATCACTCGATTTCGTTCGTGTCACCTGCGCGGGCCCGCTGCTTCAGCAGTGCTTCGATCATCGAGCTTGCGCACGACGATGACCGGCGGTCTTCGGTTGAGAAGAGTCTACGGGATGCCGCGAGCCCGGCAAAATCGCGGGATGTCAGGCCTGCGCGGCGATGCCGAGGTCACCGGCCGCCCGGGAGATCTCCGCGGCGAGCCGGGCATCCTTGATCGTCAGCCCGCCGGCCGAGTGCGTCTCCAGCCGCACCCGGACGCTCGGGTACGTCACCTCGACGTCGGGGTGGTGGTTCGCGGATTCGGCGAGCGCGGCGATCTGCGAGAACAGCTTCGCGCCCGTCGCGAAGTCCCCCGTGCCAAACGTCACGACGGCACCGCTGCCGTCCTGATGCCAGTCGGCGACGCCGTCCGTCGTGCGGAACTCCTCAAAGGTCATCGTGTCCATGCTCCCGACGATGCCACCGCAGCGCGGGAATGCAACCCCCTTGAGTGTCGCGAGCCCGTCCCGTCGGCGTCGCGGGCTACTCTCGAACGGTGACCTCCGAGCTCGCCGCACGATCCCCTGAGCTCGCCGCCCGCGTCGTCGCGGACTCGCGCGACCGGGTCGCGTGGGTCCGGGCGCGCTCGCGCGGCATCACGGCCACGGATGTGGCATCCCTCACCTCCGAGCGCGCGATCCCCCGCGCTGCCGATGCCAAGCTCATGGGCACGGGCTTCTCCGGCAACGCCTACACCGCCCATGGTCGGCAGCGCGAGCCCGAGATCGCGGCCTGGGTCGCGGCGACCCACGGCATCCAGCCCTCCTCGGTGCTCTTCCACGCCATCGTCGAGAAGCGCCACCTCGCCACCCCCGACGGCGTCGCCGTGGACGCGGGCGGCCGTGTCACGCTTGCCGAGATCAAGACGACGAACAAGCCGTGGCGCAGTGTGCCGCGCTCGTATCTGCGGCAGGTGTGGTGGCAGCAGCACGTGCTCGGCGCCGAGCGCACCCTCGTGGCGTGGGAGCAGCACGACGACTTCGTCCCGGTCGACGACGAGCCCCGGTGCGTCTGGGTCGACCGCGACGAGCGCGAGATCGCCAAGCTCGTCTCGCTGGCGACGACGCTGATCGACGAGCTCTACCGGCGGACGCAGCTGAGGCGGTTGCCTCGGCCCGCCGCCGAGCCCTCGGCACCGCGTCAGCCCTTCCGAGCGCTCGCCCTCGCCGACTGATCCTCGCGGCGGCGTTTCGTCTCGGCCGCCTGCGGCGTGCTCACCCGACGCACGGGGGTGTATAGTTGACCGATCTCAACTATTGATCTGTGTCAACTATCTTGAAGGATTCGATGTCCTCGTCCTCTCTCACCGAGACCGAGAAGCCCCCTATGACGCACCGCCAGGTGCTCGAGGCGCTCTCCGGCCTGCTGCTCGGCATGTTCGTGTCGATGCTCGCCTCCACCGTCGTCTCGAGCTCGCTTCCGGTCATCATCCATGACCTCGACGGCGATCAGGCCACCTACACGTGGGTCGTCACCGCCACGCTGCTCACGACGGCGATCTCCACCCCGGTGTGGGGCAAGCTCGCCGACCTGTACAACCGCAAGCTGCTCTTCCAGCTCGCCATCATCATCTTCGTCCTCGCCTCGGCTTCGGCCGGATTCGCGCAGGACTCGAGCATGCTCATCGCCTCGCGCTTCGTGCAGGGCATCGGCGCAGGAGGCCTTGCCGCCCTGAGCCAGGT
>DASSYC010000238.1:0-4031 GCA_035703465.1 Microbacterium sp.
GCGCGAGCGCGGCTACCTGAGCCACGCCCTCTCGATGTCGTCCGACGACCCGCCCGCGTGGGTCGAGGCGCTCGGCGGCTACGCGTTCCAGTCCAGCGCCTCCGGGCATTCGCTGGCCCGGATCGACGAGATGTTCCACCGTCTGCTCGCGCGCGAGGCGCAGGTCGGCGCCCGGGGCGGCTCTCTGGTCGCCGCCGTGGGCGACGACGAGCAGTTCGCGGTCGCCGCGGCGCTCATCGCGCGCGAGCTGGGCTTTCCCGCCCGCGTCGTGCTCGGCACGCGGTTGAATGCCGCGGACGGCCTGCCGGCGTGCGACGAGGGGCAGTGCCGGGCCGGCGACCTCGCCGCGTGGGTCGAGGTGCAGGCCGCGACCGGCGAATGGGTGGCCGCCGACGTCACGCCCCAGCACAGCGAGCCGGTCGCCTCCGAGCTGCTGCGCCAGCGCGATCCCGAGAACCCGACCGAGGTGCGGCCCGAGTCGGCCGAGGAGGTCGTCCCGCCCGACCCGGTGCAGCAGGAGAGCGCCGACGACGACGCCCCCGACGCGCCGCAGGTCGACCTGTCGGCGCTGTGGGCGGGGCTGCGCATCGCCGGAGTCGCCGCCCTCGCCCTCACGATGCTGTTCGGTCCTTTCCTGGTCGTCGTCGGCGCGAAGGCATGGCGCCGGCGCCAGCGGCGGGAGAGAGCGGATGCCTCGGCCCGCATCGCCGGCGGCTGGGAGGAGTACGTCGACACCGCCGTCGACCACGGGCTGCCCGCGCCCGGCGTGCGCACCCGCAGCGAGGTCGCAGCGGCGCACCAGCGGCCTGCGGCGGCGGGACTGGCCGCCGTCGCCGACAGAGCGGTGTTCTCGGACGCGGCGCTCACCGACGCCGAAGCGGTGGAGTTCTGGCACATCGTGGACACCGAGCGCGCGGGACTTGCGGCAGATCGGCCGGTATGGCGCAGGCTCGCTGCGGCCTTATCGTTGAAGTCGTTCACCCGCTCGCTGACCCCGCACGCGGGCGCGATGCACCCTCCAGCGGTGCGAGGGACGGAGAGGAGGATGCGTCGCCCACGCGGTGGCGCGCAGCCGACATGAACGATGCAGTCGCTCTGGTCACCGTGACGTCGCTGCTCCTGGTCGTCGTGGTCTACGTCTGGACGGCGGCGAGCCTGGCCGCCGTGTTCGCCAAGACGGGCGAAGAGGGTTACAAGGCGTGGATCCCCGTCTACAACATCGTCGTCCTGCTCCAGCTGGCGGGCCTGTCGGTCTGGCTCGTGCTGCTCATCCTCATCCCGCCCGCCCTCTGGGTGGTGGTGATCGTCGCGTGCCATCGCGTCGGCCGAGGCTTCGGGGCCGGAGCCGGGATGACGGTGCTGGCCGCGCTGCTGTTCCCGGTGTGGTCGAGCGTGCTCGGCTGGGGCTCGGCGCGCTGGCTGGGGGCCGGCCTTCGCCGCCGCACTGCCGAACGCCCGGCGCACCCGGCATACCCGGCACCCTCGGCGCCTCTGGCGGCGCCGGCGCCCGCTGCCCGTCCTCTCGCGCCCGCCGCCGACGCCGTGCACCCCGCCGCTCCCGCCATGTACGCAGTGCCGCCGCGCCCGCCCGCGCCCGTCGCGGCGCCGGGGCCTGCGGCATCCGCACCTGCGCCCGCGGCACCCGCACCGGCGCCCGCGGCACCTCGCCCGCCAACCCACCTCGACCCGGACCCGACCCCCGACCTCTGGGCCGATTCGGACGCGGGGGGAATCCGGCTCGGCCGCTCACGGGCGCCGTTCACCGAGACCGTGCCCACGGAGGGATCCGCACCCGCCGCGCCGGCGCCGGCCGCGCCGCGCCGCGCCTTCGCCCCCGAACCCGGTGCCGTGCCGCCGCCGGTGAGTCCGTTCAGCACCGTCTCCGCGCCTCCGTCGGCACCTGCCGCGTCGGCCGGCCCGGTCGCTCCCGTGCAGGATGTGCCGGCGCCGTCTGCCGCACCGGCGGCCGGCGAGGCATCCGACCCCTGGGCGCCCCCGATCCCGCTGCCCAACCTGCCGGTGCCGGCCCGCGCCGTGCGCGCACCCGACACCGAGGCGCACCTGGACGATTCCGCCGAGGTGTCGGCGGTCGCCGAGGTGCCGGCGCTGGGCGGCCCGCGCTCCGCTCGCGCGTCGGTGTCGTCGCAGCATCGCCGCCCGGAGATCCCCGACGAGGACGTCTTCGACCAGACGGTGGTCGCGAGCCGCCGGCGCCCGTCCTGGTCGCTCGTGCTGCCGCTGGGCGCACCGGTCGCGGTGACGGCCGATGTCGTCATCATCGGCCGCCGGCCCAGCGCCGACCTCACCCGCTCCGGCGCGCAGCTGGTGCCGGTCGCCGACGACACCCGCACGGTCTCCAAGACCCACGCGCGGCTGGAGCGCAATGCGGTGGGGTGGATGATCGTCGACCTGGACTCCACCAACGGCGTGGTCCTCGTCGGCGAGGACGGCGTCGAGACCGAGCTCGAGCCGGGCGTCGCCGCACCGCTGACCGAGCGGTTTCTGCTCGGCGACGCCGAGCTGCACCTGGTCGACCGGAGCCGGGACCCGGGCCGGGCCGCGGGTCAGGGCGCTGACCAGGAGGCAGAGTGACCGCCGAGAGCAGTCCCGACGACACCGACGCGACCCGGCTGTCGGCGCGGCGGGTCGCGGACGCCGGAGACACCGTCCGCCTGCCGGGCCGCGGCACGCGCGCCGAGCCCGCCCCGGCGGCCGATGCCGCGCCCGCCCGCATCGCGCACAGCCCCGACGTCCAGGCGCTGCGCGAGACCGCCCCGCCGCGCAGTGCTGACCCGCTTCGCGTCGAGCGCGCCGCCCCGGCACCCCGCACCCCGCAGCCGCCGGTGGACGGCGCCGATCTGGCGCGGTCGCACCGCCGCTGGGCGCTGCGGCGTGCGCTGTGGGTGGCCGTCGCGGCGGCGCTGGTGGTCGCGATCGCGGCGACCCTGCTGGTCGTCGTGCTCTGGATGCCGCGCTGAGCGAGGCATCCTCGCGTGCGACCTGTCGCCTCAGGTGGCGATCTCCGCGTGGCGATGGTGTTGCCGGACGTTCACGCTCTGATCTCCAGAGTGATCAGAGCGTGAACGTCTGGGCCCCGCACCTGCGGGTCTGTCGAGCCATCGCGGCACCAGCGACGGCACCCGCACGGTCTCCAAGTCCCACGCGCGGCTGGAGCCCAACGCCGTGGGATGGATGATCGTCGACCTCGATTCCACCAACGGCGTGGTCCTCGTCGGCGAGGACGGCGTCGAGACCGACCTGGAGCCGGGCGTCGCCGCGCCGCTGACCGAGCGGTCCCTGCTCGGCGACGCCGAACTGCACCTGGTCGACCGAGGCCAGGACGCGAGCCGGGCCTGCGTTTGCCCCGCATGCCCGCGGGCAGGTATCATAGTTCGGGTGTGCGCTCACGCGCGCCATGCGCTGTGCCCCGGCATATCGCAGGGCCGGGCGCCGCATCTCAGGGAAACGGCCTGCGAACAGGCCACCCCCACGGCATATCCACCACGAAGAAGCGTCCGTTCATTCTGGCGTGCCGGTGGGTCGACGTGAAACTCACGATCGCTGTCACCGTGCAGCACAACAAGGAGAACATCCGTGCCAACCATTCAGCAGCTGGTGCGCAAGGGCCGGTCGCCGAAGGTCAACAAGACCAAGGCGCCGGCGCTGAAGGCGAACCCGCAGCAGGCGGGCGTCTGCACCCGCGTGTACACCACCACCCCCAAGAAGCCGAACTCGGCGATGCGCAAGGTCGCCCGCGTGAAGCTGCGCAACGGCACCGAGGTCACGGCCTACATCCCCGGTGAGGGCCACAACCTCCAGGAGCACTCGCTCGTGCTCGTCCGCGGCGGTCGTGTGAAGGACCTGCCGGGCGTGCGCTACAAGATCGTCCGCGGCGCCCTGGACACCCAGGCCGTCAAGAACCGCAAGCAGGCTCGCAGCCGCTACGGCGCGAAGAAGGGCTGAGACAGATGCCTCGCAAGGGACCCGCCCCGAAGCGCCCCGTCGTCAACGATCCCGTCTACGGCGCGCCG
>DASSYC010000148.1:0-6233 GCA_035703465.1 Microbacterium sp.
CTCGAACCAGCAGCAGTTCATGTCGTCGATGGTGCGCAAGCTCCAGTCCGGCGCTGTGCTGTCAGATGCCGGCGTGCTCTTCAACCTCGCCACCACTGCGATGCAGCAGGTGACGAGCAAGCAGCTGCTGCTCAGCGAGTCGCTGGCCAACCCCACGCGCATGGTGCAGATCGCGATGGCGGTCAAGGACGTCGACTACGGCGACATCGTGTTCGTGCAGTATCCGACCCGGTATGCCGACGGCGGCTTGCACGTGCTGCCGCTGACGGACTCGGCCGACGTGCTGTTCCAGGCGCTGGCAGACAACAAGCCGATCAGGCTGACCGGCAAGACAAGCCCGGGTGCGGCGGACTCGCAGACCGTCAAGGGCGAGGCCACGTCGCCGGAGACTTCACCGTCGCCCACGGCTTCCGGGACCGCCTCGCCGACGCCGGGCGCGTCGACGCCGCCGCCGGCGGACGAGGCTGTCGACCTGCCCGACGTGATCACCGGGCAGACGGCGGCTCAGGTGACCTGCACCAACCCGCAGCGGTAGGGCCTCGGGGTGGCGGGGTCTTGCGGTCGTGGGAGTGACCGGGTCTTGCGGTCTTCGGATTTCGGAGTCTCGCTAGGATGACGCCATCCGTCGCCTAGGGAGGCCCGCCGTTGCTGTTCGACCTGCCCGCTGACCAGCTGCCGCTGTACGAGAGCTCGCTCGTCGAGCCGGATGACTTCGACGATTTCTGGTCGGCCACGCTCGCCGAGGCACGCGCCTTCGCGCCAGTGGTGCGCTGCGAGCCCGTCGATGCGGGTCTGACCACGATCGATGTGTACGACGTGCGCTTCCGCGGTTTCGCGGGGGAGGAGATCGCGGCCTGGCTGCGTGTTCCACGGGGGTCTTCTGGCCCGCTCCCCGGCGTCGTCCACCTGCACGGCTACGGCCTGGGCCGCGGCGAGGCGTTCGGGAACCTGCTGTGGGCGAGCGCGGGCTACGCGCACTTCGAGATGGACTCGCGAGGTCAGGCCTATGCCGGGGCGCGCGGTGTGACGCCCGACACGGGTACGACGGGTCCGCACGTGCCCGGCTTCGCGACGCGGGGGATCGGGGCGAAGGAGACCTACTACTATCGCCGCCTCTACATCGACGCAGTGCGTGCGGTGGACGCGGTCCGTGCCCTCGACGTCGTCGACCCGGGGCAGGTGGCGGTCTTCGGCGCCAGCCAGGGCGGTGCCCTCACCCTCGCAGTGGCCGGCCTGGCGGAAGGGCTGAGCTGCGTCGTCCCGCGCGTGCCGTTCCTGTGCGACATCCCCCGCGCGATCACCATCACGGACAGCTCTCCCTACCGCGAGATCGTCGACTACCTCGCGCACTACCGCGACAGTCGGGACGACGTCCTCAGAACGCTGTCGTACTTCGACGGCGTCGCGTTCGCGAGGCGCGCGACGGCGGATGCCTCGTTCACTGTCGCACTCATGGACCCCATCTGTCCGCCCTCGACCGTGTATGGGGCATTCAACGCGTACGCGGCGGAGAAGCGCATCACCGTCTGGCCGTTCAATGCGCACGAGGGCGGGGGTCCGGACGACGATCTCGTCACGCTCGAGGCGCTCGCGCGCGCGTTCCCGCGCTGAGGCCGGCGTTCGGCGAGGCCCCAGCGGAACGGTTATGATTGCTGGGCGCATCGGGTCCTCATGAGAGCCGGATGCCTGGAGACGTCGCATAGTCAGGCCTAGTGCACCACCCTGCTAAGGTGGAGTCCCCTCACGGGGACCGAGGGTTCAAATCCCTCCGTCTCCGCCAAGTAAAGCCCTGGTCAAAGGGTGTTTCTGCCTATTCCTGCCACCGAATCTGCCATTTCTGCCACGATCAGTTGATGGTCTGGTTGAGCAGATCAATCAGATCGGTAGTTGCTGGATTTGCGGTCTGCTCAAGCTGGCGGTGTCAGCGGCGCCATCTCTCGGGCTTCGTCGTGGAGACTCGGAGCGCGAATCCCTCGGTCTCTTACCGCGGGGTGGCATCATCCTGCCCGATCGGCAGCCGATGTCGTCGCCGTCGTCGAGAATGGACGCGTGCCCGCCATCGCCCAGGTTCTCGAGCTCGCCCAGCTTGCCGAGCGCGATGCCGCCTGGAGGCTTCTCCGCGCTGACAGTGCGCCGGTGATTGCCGGACTGCTCGGCGTCCACCTTGGTGGTGACGAGCGCCGGGTCGACGCCGAGGAGTTGTACGAGCGGATCGATGCCGACCTCGAGCGCCTGCGTGCGCAGGGCATGTCTTTGCCACTGACCGCCAAGGGGTACTGCGGCGAGTGGCGGTCGGTGGGATTCCTGGTGCGCCGCCCCTCGTCGGAAGCGCGCGGTGAGACGCTCGAGCTCTCTCCGGATGCGATCGCCGGCATTCGCTTCCTCCAGGGGCGTGCCACGCCCCGTTCGAGTGTGACGGAGTCTCGGCTTGCGAGCCTCGCTGCGCAAGTCCGACGTCTGGCGATCGACACGGACCCGGACGCGTCAGCGCGCATCGCGCTGCTCGAGGAGGAGATCGAAGGCATCGAGCGGCGGATCGAGAGTCTGCGTTCGGGGGATGAGGCCGCCATCGACGAAGACCGGGCCCTTGAACGTGTTCGAGATGTTCTGGCGCAGGCAGCGGACGTGCCCGACGATTTCGCGCGGGTGCGTGCCGAGTTCGAGGCGCTGAATGCGTCGCTGAGGGCGAAGATCGTCGAGTCGGATGTCTCTCAGGCTTCGGTCGTCGACGAGGTCTTCCGTGGAATCGACCACATCTCCGACTCGGACGCCGGCCGCAGTTTTGCTGCCTTCGCGCAGCTGGTGCTGGATCCTGCGCTCGGTGCTGCGTTCGAGGCCGATATCCGGCGCATCCTCGATCGCAGGTTCGCTCGTGATCTCACGTCGGATGAGCGACGCGCTCTGCGCTCCTTCCTCGCCACGCTCAAGGGACGAAGCGCTGAGATCCATGACGTGATCACGTTGTTTGCGCGGGCGCTCCGTCGTTATGTGCAATCGCAGGACTACCAGCGTGACCGGGTACTGCGGACTCTACTGCGGGAGGCTCAGCACACGGGGGTGGGGGCCGCCGCGCATACGCGTCCGTGGCATCCGACCTCTCTCACCTTGGAACTCTCTGCCGTCGCCCTCTCGAGTGTCGGAGTGATCGACATCCACGACCCCGCTGAATTCGCCGCTACCGACGAGGTCGTCACGCAGACGGTATCGCTCGCGAGTCTTGATGACTTGCGCAAGATCGCCCGGGAGACGGAAATCGACTTCGACGAACTCACCCGGAATGTCAACGAGCTGCTCGCTGAGACCCCCTCATGCACGGTCGGGGACGTTCTTGCTCGATACCCTGCGACGCAGGGGGTCGGCAGCGTGATCGGGCTCCTCTCGATCGCGGCCGAGCAGGGAACGGTGAACGACGAGCCCGAGGTTCTGGCGTGGCGGGGTGCCGACGGAGTTGCGCGCGCGGCGATCGTCGCGGCGCACCGATTCACGGGAGCGGTGACATGACCGAACAGGCGGCGGATGCCGCAACCGACGAACCCGCCGGCCTGTGGCGAGGCGACTCGGGGGAGCTCCCCGATCGCACGAGGCGTGTGCTGCTGCGTCTGGTGCGTGGCCCGTATCTCTCCGGAGCGCGCGAGGCGCAGCTGTGGTCGGTGCTGCTCACGGATGAGACGGTGATCCGCTCGCGGCTTGCGGACCTGTTCCTCGAATTGGTCATAGATCGTGACAACGAGTTCGCGTTCGTCCGCAATGCTCCCTCCGACGAAGCCCCGAAGGCGGTGCGGTCTGAGGCGCTCACGTTCCTCGACACGGCGATGCTGCTCGTCCTGCGCCAGATCTTGCTGAGTGAGGAGGGGCGAGGTCGCGTCATCGTCGGGCAGGCGGAGGTGTTCGAGCAGCTCGCTGTGTTCCGGACCCCGGACCGTGATGAGAAGGACTTCGCGAGTCGCGTCAACTCGTCGTGGAACAAGATGCAGAACAAGCTCCGAGTGCTCCACGCGGTCGGCGATGACCGCGCCGAGATCTCGCCCGTGCTCCGGCTGCTCGTCGACGCCGACCAGATTCGCGCGATCACCGCGGAGTACCAGCGGATCGCCCGCGAGGGCGAAGGTGACGACGCCGCCCCGCCGACGGATGAAGGGGACGAGACCGAATGACGATGCTGAGCTTCGCCACCGACGAGCCGGAGGTCGACCCGGCCCAGCCGGGCCAGTGGCGTCTCGGACAGATCGAACTCGTCAACTGGGGTACGTTCGCCGGACACATCGTCGTGGATGTCGCGCGCACCGGCCACCTTCTCACCGGGGCATCCGGATCGGGCAAGTCCTCGCTGCTCGACGCGATCGCCGCCGTCCTCACCCCCGACAAGTGGCTGCGCCTCAACGCGGCAGCTCAAGACGGGGCTTCCCGGCAGAGCGATCGGACCCTGATGAGCTACGTGCGCGGGGCGTGGAGCAAGGAAGCGGACGAGACTGCCGATCGGGCCACCACGACCTACCTGCGCTCGAAGGCGACCTGGAGCGGCATCCTGCTTCGCTATGAGAATCTCCGCGACGAACCGGTCGTGCTGCTGCGGGTGTTCCACGCACCCGGGACCCGCACCGAACCGACCACGTTGAAGGACGCACGGATCTTCACCCGAGCACACGTCGGGCTTCTCGATGTGAAGCCGCACGTCGAAGGCGGTATCGACGCGCGGCGCATGTCGAAGGCCTTCCCTGACGCCCTGATCACCACCGGCGGCCGACACGGCCGTTTCCATGAGCGCGTCATCCGCCAGTTCGGGTTCCGCGGAGAGGCGACGCTCCAGCTTCTCCACAAGACACAGTCAGCGAAGAACCTCGGCACCCTCGACGCGCTGTTTCGTGGTTTCATGCTCGACCAGCCGGGGACATTCTCACGCGCCCAGACCGCAGTCGAGCAGTTCACCGAACTCGATGCCGCCCACAAGCACGTGGTCGACCTGCGGAAACAGGTCGATGCACTTCGGAGGGTGGACGAGGCGATCAAGGCGTTCGACCTGGCCGGAGCCGAGTTGGCCGCGGTATCGGACCTCCATGACGCGGTTGAGCCTTTCACCTCGGGACTCAAGCTGCGCTTGGCGAAGGATGCCGCCGGCCCCGCACGCGCCACGCTGGCGCGCGCCGAAAGCGCGCTGAGCGACGCCATCCGCGAGCAGCAATTGGCGGCCGAGGCGCTGGAGACCGCGAAGGCGCGCGTCCGGGACGAGGGCGGCACACGCGTAGAGCTCCTGCAGGAGCGGATCGACAGCGCGCAACGCGCCGAGGACATCACCGGGCGGTATCGAGCCCAGCTGGCCGCGGAGCTGACGCGCATCGGCGCGCCGATGCCCGAAGACCCCGAGCAGTTCGCGGAGCTGCTTGCCGCGGCCGTCACCGAGGCTGCGCGTGACATCCCCGCTGTGTCGTACGAGGTGCGCGACGCCGCAAGTCAAGCGCGGAAGGCACTGGAGGCCGTCGAGAAGCAGATTCGGGCGCTGAGAGATCACCGGAGCAACCTCGACGAGAAGCTTCTGAGAGCCCGACGATTTCTCGCAGACGCCGTGGGCGTGCCGGTATCGACCTTCCCGTTCGCCGGCGAGCTCATCTCGGTCGCCGAGCAGCACTCCGCCTGGCGCGGCGCGGCAGAGCGGGTGATGGCGCCGTTCTCTTCGACGCTGCTCGTGCGTGACGAGCATCTTGCGGCCGCACGTCGCGCAGCCGATTCGCAGACGCTCGGTGTCCGGCTCGTCATCGAAGCGGTCCCTCACTCTGTCGACGAGCCGCGTCGCCCCAAGGAGTCCCGCTCACTCGTTCATCGCCTCACGGTGAGCGACGGCCCCTTCGCGTCGTACGTTCGGAAGCGGATCGCCATCGAGTTCGACTACGCCTGCGTCTCCCACCCCGACGAACTCGATGACGTCGAGCGTGGCGTCACGATCGGCGGCCTCGTGAAGCGCAATTCACGCAGGTACGAGAAGGACGACCGTCACGACGTCGGCGATGCCACCCGGTGGGTGCTGGGCGGGGACACCCACGCGCGACTCGAAGCGCTGATAGCCCGTCGTCGCGAAATGGAGGCCGTGAAGGACAAGACGGCTGCCCGCGAGTCCGACGCCGACTCGCTTCGCCAGGATGCTGCGACTCGGCGCGACGTCTTCGCACGGATGGCGGTATTCACCTGGGTCCAGGTGGATCTCGCGGCCGCGACGGCGGTCACTGCCGCCCGGCGCGCCG